>NZ_JBHFHD010000005.1:0-288849 GCF_041927335.1 Herbiconiux liangxiaofengii
TGGGGGCAAGAGGCGTTTTTTTGTGGGGGCGAGAATCACCCCCCCCCCCCCCCCCAACCCGCGCGCGAGCACGAGTTTGCGCAACCCGAGGGCGCGCGCGGAGCTCGCTAGCGGCCCTGGCGGTTCTTGTAGGGCTTGGGCTGGCCCTTGACCACGGGCGCCCGGCCCCGGCCCTTCGACGCCTTGGCCTTGCCGCCGGCCCTGGGGGCCGGGGCGGGTGCCGCGGCCACGCGGGCGCGAGCCTCGGGGCGGAACGCGATTCCGGCCGCGGTGAGCGTCACGCCCGACTCGTCCTCGACGAGGAGCTGCTCGTCCCGCAACTCCTCCAGTGCCTTCACCGAGGCCTGCACGGTCGCCCGCGAGACGTGCGCCGCGTTGGCGCCCTCAGACCAGCCGCCCTCGTCGGCGACCGCGAGAAAGTGCCGAAGCGCATCGATGTCCACCACTCCAGAGTACCGTCGCGCGTGGTGCCCGGCCCGCGCGCCTCTTGCCGCATCCGCCGTCACCAGCGTTGACTGGGGTCATGAGTTCCGAGATCGACGACCCCACCCGCCGACCGCAGACCCTTCAGAAGCCGCGCGGAGGCGTCGACGCCATCGCCGTGGTCTCGCTGCTGGCCGGCATCGGGGCCATCGTCACCCTCGCCGTCGGCATCCCCACCTGGCTGCCGCTGCTGCTCGCGGCGGTGGGCCTGTTCCTGGGCATGATCTCCGTGCTGCGTTCGCGACCCTCGGCCGCGCGCTGGGTGAGCACCATCGCCATTCTGGCCTCGGCGGTTCCGTTCGTGATGATGTTCTTCTTCATCACGACCTGATCGCCCGGTCACCGTGGCTGAACCCGACGTCTCCGACCAGGAGCGCATCCCCGACGAGCCCCCGCGCCACACCGCGCTGTGGGTCGTGCTGTCGCGCTGGCTGCTCGGCACCGAGGCCTGGCTCCGCTCGCACGGCGGTGCGCGCCTGCGCAACGGCATCCGGGCCTTCTGGGCCGTGGTGGCCGCGGCTGGGCTGGTGCTGCTCTTCGGCCCGGTGATCAACGCCCCTCTCACCCTCGACGACATCACGGGATCGGCCGAGACCGTCACCGACACGTGGATCGCCCGCGACTTCACCGTCTCGTACGACATCCAGAGAACGGATGACGGCCGCCTCACCGCCCGCGTCGAAGAACGCATCACCGCGCAGTTCCCCGACGGCGTCGACGAGCACGGCATCCGCCGGGTGCTCGCCACGCAGTATCAGGGGCACGACCTCGCGCCCAGCGACATCACGGCCACGATGGACGGCGAGCCCGTCGACCTCGGCCGCGCCGAGACCTCGGAAGACCTCACTCTGACGCTCGACAGACCGGGCGGCGACCAGACGGCCCTCGACGGCACTCACGAGTTCGTGCTGAGCTACGTCCTGCACGATCTCGCCTACTCCACGGTCGACGAGAGCACTGGAGACCCCGTCGACCTGCTCGAGTGGGACGTCTTCGGGCCGGACTGGCAGCAGGGCCTGTCGGGCCTGGACGTGTCGGTCACGCTGCCCGACGACGTCGACGCGCAGCTGGTGCGGCAACCGCGCGGCACCCTGGCGTGGCTGCTCATCGGCGGCGGTGAGTGGCTCACGCCCGAGAAGAACGCTCCCGGAACCGTGACCTACGGGTTCAGCAACGACCAGAACATGCCGCCCTACGCGCAGGCACGGTTCAGGCTGAGCTTCGAGCCCGGCACGTTCACGATGCCGGCGCCCACCGCGCTCTACTGGGTGCAGGTCTACGGCCCGCTCGCGCCGCTCGCGATCCTGGCGCTCACGCTGCTCTTCGCGCTCGCCGCCCGCGCCGTGGCGTGGAGCGACGCCAGGGGCCGCCCGTGGTTCGTGGCCCAGTACGATCCGCCGGCCGCCGTGTCACCACGACTGGCCGCCCAGATCGTGAGGCAGCCGGTGGCGCTGGAACTGGCCACCCGGCTCGACCAGGCTCAGGCGGCGCGACGCAGCTCGGGGAGCTCGTCGTGGTGGAAGCGCGCGGCATCGGCGCGCAAGGCGGGGCGCCCGCGGCCCCTCACCGCCGACCGCGCCGAACGTCTGCGCGCCGCCGCCAGGGCCGCAGCCCGCGTCGGCCGCATCGGCGACCGGCCGCGCGCCCTGCTCGCCTACCTGCGTGCGCCGGAGCGCCGCAGCCAGGTGCCCGCCGGTTATCGCCGCATCCCGCGCGGTTTCGTGCGCGACCTGTTCATCGCGGCCCCGCTCGCGCTCACGCTGGTGCAGTGGGGCATCGTGCGGCAGCTGTCGTTCCAGACCAAGCTCGCCGTGGTGTGGTGGCCGGTGGCCTTCGTGCTCGTGTCGTCGGCGGTGGCCCTGGTGGTGCTCGCCATCGCCCTGAGTTCCCGGCCGCTCACCCGGAAGGGCGCGCTCGTGAAGCAGCACCTGCGCGGCATCGGCGTGTTCGCGGAGCGCACGCAGCTGCTCAAGCGCGGCCCGCTCAACGAGCGGCTCGTGCCGTACGCGGTGCTGCTCGCGCCGCCCCGCGAGGCGGGCCGCCAGGTGGGCAACCTGATCATCGGCGAGCTCGGCGACGCGGATGCGGCCCGGGGATGGCGCACCAGCGTCTTCCTCACCGGCCCGCGACTGCTGCTGCGCCTGCTGGGCGTCGCCGTGGTGGTGGCGGCCATCGTGGCGATGTCGGTGCTGACCCCGCCGTATCCCCGGTCGTACGACTATGCGACCTACTCGGGCGATGTTCCCGGCACGCTCTTCACGAAGGTGCAGTCGGTCGACATCAGTGCCGAGCTCGGCCGCGACGAGGAGCGACGTGCTCGTCTCGCCGTGACCGAGACGCTCACGGTGCAGTTCGACGACGAGGGGTCGAGCGTGCCGCAGTTCGCCCAGCAATGGCCGAACCAGCTCGAGGGGCAGAACCTGGGGCTCGCGGTGCAGTCGGTGCGGGTCGACGGAGCCGAGGTGCCGTTCGACACCCGGCCCGACGCCGACACCGTGCTGATGTCGACCCGGCTCGCCGAGGTGCTCAGCGGGAGCCACGACGTGCAGGTCGACTACACGCTCGGTTCGGCGGCCGTGGCGGCCGACGGCGCGGACGGCGGGCTGGTCGACCGGGTTCGCTGGGCGGCGCTCCTGAACGGGTGGGAGTACGACTCCGGGTGGGGTGACGATCCGGCCCCCGACCCCGTGCGGGTGGAACTGCGGATGAGCGACGAGCTCGCCGCCGATGTCGTCGAGGGCGGCTGGCTCACCGAGGACACCTCGTCGTCGGAGCATCCGCGGTCGTGGGACGACGCGGTGCTGCCGTTCGGCGCGATCGCGGCCGACGAGGTGTACGGGGTCGATCCGGCGATCGAGCCCGACCCGGCCGCCGAGGCGGACACTGCCGGGGGCGACGCGGCGTCCGCGTCTGCGTCTGCGTCCGCATCCGCTGACGGCTCAGTGGATGGCTCGTCGCACGTGCTCGAGCTGGTGCCGGACGAGTACGGTGGCTGGCCGTTCGACCTCACCGTCACCGACCTCGGCGCCCGGCTCGACTTCCCGGCCGGCACCTTCGCGGGGCCCGATGCCGAGGCGAAGAACGCGATGTCGCTGGGTCAGCTGGCGCCGATGGCGTCGGTCGTGGGCCTCGGTGCGCTCGCGCTGCTGCTCGGGTTCGGTGGGGTGCTGCTCAAGGCGGCGCGCCGCGAACTCACGACCGAGCCCGGTGCGGTGCGCGACCTGCTGCTCTGGTTCACCACCGGGGTCTCGGTGGCGGGGGTGCTGTTGTTCATCTGGACCTCGGGCGACATGCCGAGCGACTGGCCCGAACTGCTGCCGCTCGCCCTCGGCGGCGCGGCGGCGCTCCTGGGCGGGATCGCGGCCGTCGTCGCGGCCTACCGCCCCTCGAAGAAGCCCGCCTAGCGGGGGTGCCGGAAGGTCAGGCGGGGAGGGCGCCCGCCACCACGCGGCCACGGCTGACCACCGCGACGATGCGCGCGGTGTCGAGCGTGGCCAGATCGCTCCAGGGGTGGCCGTCGATCACCACGAAGTCGGCCGCGGCGCCCGGTGCGAGCACGCCGAGGGTGCCCTCCGCGCCGAGCGTGCGCGCGGCACGGCTGGTGGCCGCCTCGAGGGCGCGCTCCGGCGTCCACCCGAAGGTGGAGGCCATCAGCCGCACCTCCTCCATCTGGTCTCCGAACCGCACGTGGTGGCCGTTGGCGTCGGTGCCCAGCACGAAGTCGACCCCGGCGTCGGCCGCCTCGCGGAACAGGGCGTCGCGACGCTGGACGAGCTCGCCGGCCTTCTCGGCCTGGTCGGACGAGACGCCGTTCAGGCCGGCGGCGATGCGGTCGTTGATGAGCAGGGTGGGGGCGATGGTGATGCCGGCCTCGGCGATGCGCCGGGCCTGGTCGGCGGTGAGCAGCGTGCCGTGCTCGATCGAGTCGACGCCGTGCCCGAGGGCCGCCTCGATGCCCTCGGCGGTGTGCGCGTGCGCCGCCACCCGCAGCCCGAGGGCGTGCGCCTCGTCGACGATGGTCTCGATCTCGGCGCCGGTGTAGTTGCGCCAGGCGCTCTTGTCGCCCACGGAGAGCACTCCGCCGCTGGTGGCGATCTTGATGCCGTCGGCTCCGGCCCGCGCCCAGTGCCGCACGAGCTTGCGGCACTCGTCGGGCCCGTCGGCGAGCAGCTTGCGCAGGGGGAAGGCCGGGGGGATGAAGAGGTCGCCGTGCCCGGCGGTCATGCTGACCATGCCGTGCGCCTGCATGCGGGGCCCGTCGACCACGCCCTGCCCGATCGCGCGCTGCAGCGAGAACTGGATGTCGTCGGCCGCCAGATCGCGAACCGTCGTGACACCGGCCCGCAGCGCGGCGCGGGCATTGGCGAGCCCGTGCAGGGTCTGCTCCTCGGGCCTGGTCATCAGGGGCCAGGTGAGGAAATCGGCGGTGGCGTGCCCGGCGTAGCCGACCAGGTGCACGTGGGTGTCGATCAGGCCGGGGATGATGCCGAGCCGGTCGGTGCCGGACCCGGCGGCGTGATCGCCGCCGGCATCCGTCGCCGCGGTCACCGACGTGATCACCCCGTCGACGTCGTCGACCGCCCATTCCAGCGTGGTGAGACCGCGGGCGGTGGTGCCGTCCCAGAGCGGGGCGGTGAAGGAGTGGTTCATGTGGTCCTGACGGAGGCGGCGGGGGCCGGAAACGGAAGGGGGAACGGAAGACGGAGATCGAGGGTGGGCCGGGGCGAGGACGGAAGCGGCACCATGCGGCCTCAGCTGCGCGAGTTCTTGCGGGGGAACAGGTGGCCGAGCGCCGCCGGCGGCCGCATGGTGGTGCCGGCCACCACGAGCACCGCGAGGGTGACGAGGTAGGGGGCGGCCGTGGCGAGCTCGGGCGGCAGCGGCACGAACAGGAACACCAGCACGAGCACGGCCCCGAGCAGCAGCGGCGCGATGGCCCCCTTCGGCGACGTGAGGCGCGCGGCCGGCCGCAGCCTCAGTGCACCCACCACCAGGAAGATCACGGCCAGGATGAACAGCAGCGCCCGGAACGTCTCGGGCCGGCCGAGGCCCACCGCGTCGCTGAAGCCGAACAGCGACGACCCGAGGAAGACGCCCGACGGCATCCAGTTGCCGAAGATGAGCGTCGCGAGACCGATGAAGCCGCGGCCCGCGGTCTGGTTCTCGACGTAGGCCTGTGAGATCAGCGCGAGGTAGCCGCCCGCGAAGCCGGCCAGTGCGCTGCCCGTGAGCACGGCGATGTAGCGGGTGCGGTGCACCTTGCCGCCGAGTGCCTGCAGAGCCGCTGGTTCCTCGCCCGCGGCCCGCCAGCGCAGCCCGAACCGGGTGCGCCAGAGCACGTAGGCGGTGGCCGGGATGAGCAGCAGGCCGATCACCGCGGCGAGCGACACGTCGTGCGTGAGCCCGCCCACGATGCCGCCCACCTGCGACACCACCGGCAGGCCGGAGTCCTCCATGGTGGCCGTGAGGTCGGGTGTTCCGAGCCCGCCCGACAGGAACGGCACGCTGAGCACCGGCAGCGAGCCGTCGATGCGCGGCGACCGGGCGATGGTGCCGCCGTCGACGCCGTTGAACACGATGTCCGACGCGAAGCGCGCCGAGGCGCCCGCGATCACGTTGATGGCCACACCCACCACGAGCTGGTTCAGCCCCATCTCGATGCAGAGCACGGCCATCAGCAGTCCGAACACCAGCCCGCCCACCACGCCGCCGCCGAGGGCGGCCCAGGGGCCCCAGAGCCAGCCGAACACGCCGGCCATCCAGGTGCCGCCGATCATCATGCCCTCCAGGCCCACGTTGATGACGCCCGCGCGCTCGGAGTACAGCCCGCCGATGGCCACGACGGCGATCGGCACGGTGAGCCGCAGCGCCGAGCCCCAGGTGGAGGAGGCCGAGATGCCAGGGGCGTCGGCCACGTACTGCGCCACGATGATGAGCCCGAGACCCAGCAGCCCCCAGCGGAGCCCTGCGCGCAAGCGGTAGCGGCTCGGCGTGAGCGACCGAGGCGCGGCCGAGGGGGCGCCCGCGGTGGAGGGTTCGACGGTGTCGGTCATCGGGTTGCCTCCAGTTCGGTCGACGGATGCGCGCGGGAACGGCGTCGCACGGCGTTCCACAGCGCGATGCGCTGGTCGGCCCGCTCGGTGAGCCAGTAACCCACCGCCGAGCTGAGCAGCACGACGGCCATGAACACCGACCCCACCTCGGTGGGCAGCTGCACGAGCCCGAGAACCTGCGAGCTGCGCTCGACGAACGCGAGGATGAACGCGCCCACCGCGATGCCGATGGGATGCGACCGGCCGAGCAGGGCCGCCGCGAGGCCGGTGAACATGAGGTCGGTGGGCAGGGTGCCGTCGAAGCGGAAGGCCGTGCTCAGCACGTGCGGCATGCCCACCAGCCCGGCGATCGCGCCCGATCCGAGCATGGCCCAGATGATGCGCCGGTTCACCTTGATGCCGGCCGACTCGGCGGCTTCTGGCGAGCGGGACGCGACCTGCAGGGTGAAGCCGAACACCGTGCGGTACTGGATGAGGTAGAACAGGATGCCCACCACGATGGCGAGCACGAGGAACCCCGAGATCGAGGTGCGGTTGCCGATGCCGAGGTCGATCAGCACGGGCATCGCGCCGTCGGGCCCGATGATGGCGGTGCCGGTGTTCTGGCCGCCACCGGAGCGGAACACGTCGGCGAGCAGGATGGCGACGACCGTGGTGGCGATGGCGTTCATCAGGATGGACGTGATCACCTCGCTCACGCCCCGGTACACCTTGAGCAGGGCCGGCACGAGAGCCCACGCCGCTCCGGTGAGGCAGCAGACGATGAGGGTGATGGGCAGGCGCAGGTAGAGCGGCAGGGGCAGGTTCGCGGCCACCACGGCACCCACCAGCGCGGCGACGCGGTACTGCCCGTCGACGCCGATGTTGAACAACCCCATGCGCAGCGCGAACGCCGCGGCGACGCCGGCGAGGTAGAGCGGCACGGCGTTGTTCAGGGCGGAGACGAGCGATGCGGGTTCGATGCCGTAGTTCCACATCACCTCGTAGGCGCTGGAGGCCGAGTAGCCGCCCACCGTGAGGAAGAGGGTGGTGACCACGAGGGCCAGCAGCACCGAGATGACGGGCCCGGCCAGGGTGACGGCGATGCGCCGGATCATGCGGCGTCTCCTTCGCGGGTGTCGAGGGTGTCGCGACGATCGTCGGTGGAGGCCGCTCGGGCTCCGGTCATGTACTCGCCGAGCACCTGCGCGTCGACCTGCCTGGGGTTCAGCTCGCCCACGATGCGGCCCCGGTAGAACACCAGGAGCCGGTCGGAGAGGGCGAGCAGTTCGTCGAGATCGGCCGACACCAGCAGAGTGGCGAGGCCCCGGTCGCGGGCCGCCGTGAGCTCGGCCCAGACGGCCGACTGCGCTCCGATGTCGACGCCGCGGGTGGGATGCGCGGCGACGAGCACCCGCGGATCGGAACCGAGCTCGCGGCCCACGATGAACTTCTGCTGGTTGCCGCCCGAGAGCGCCGACGCCGGCGTTCCGACGTCACCGCCCCGCACGTCGAAGCGTTCGATGATGCGCCGGGCGGCCTCGGCGGCACCCGAGCGGCTGAACCAGGGCCCGCGCTTCACCGGCGGACGGCTGTGGTAGCCGAGGGCGGCGTTCTCCCGCAGCGCCATCGAGAGCACGAGCCCGTCGCGGTGGCGGTCTTCCGGGATGTAGGCGAGCCCCTTCGCGCGGCGTTCCTCGGTGGGCAGCGAGCCGATGTCCGCTCCGCCCATCACGATGCTGCCGGTGTGGGCCACCCGGCCGAGCAGAGCCATCAGCAGCTCCGACTGCCCGTTGCCCTCGACCCCGGCGATGCCCACGATCTCGCCCGAGTGCACCTCGAGGGTCACACCGTCCAGCGCGGGAACCTCCCCGGGAGCCCCCACTGTCACGTCGACGGCCGCGAGCACCACGTCGGTGCCGGCTGGGACCGTGCGGGGCTCGACCGCCGGCATGGCCACCTTCACCATCAGGGCGGCCAGGTCGGAGGCGGTGGACTCGGCGGGGGTGGTGCGGCCGACCACGGCGCCGTGCCGGATGACCGTGATCTCGTCGGCGAAGTCGAGCACCTCGTCGAGTTTGTGCGAGATGAAGATGACGGCGGCGCCGGCTTCGGTGAACCGGCGCATGGCCGCGAACAGCGAGGCGGCCTCGCTCGGCACGAGCACGGCGGTCGGCTCGTCGAGGATGATGATGCGGGCGTCGCGATACAGCACCTTGAGGATCTCGACGCGCTGACGGCCGCCGACCCCCACGTCGCGCACCACGGCGTCGACGTCGACCGAGAAGCCGTTGGCCTCGGCCAGCGCCGCGACCCGCGACCGGGCGGCGGCGCTGTCGAGCCGGAACGCGGTGCCCGGCTCGTCGGCCAGCACCACGTTCTCCCACACCCGCAGGGCCGACGCGAGCAGGAAGTGCTGGTGCACGATGCCCACGCCGGCCTGCTGGGCGTCGCGGGGGGAGCCGAACGAGCGGCTCACCCCCGCGATCTCGATGGTTCCCTCGTCAGGGCGCTCCTCACCCGCGAGGATCTTCATGAGGGTCGACTTGCCCGCACCGTTCTCACCGACGATGGCGTGCACCGACCCGGCCCTGACCGTGAGGTCGATGCGGTCGTTCGCCACGAAGGTGCCGAATCTCTTCACGATCCCCGTCAGGCGCACGAGCACCTCGTGCTCGGTGGTGTCGCTCATCGGTCCTCCAGCTGGTGCGGTGCGGTGTGCTGCGGATGGTGCGGGCAGGTCGATCAGACCGCGCTCGGCACCTCGATGGTGCCATCGACGATGTCGGCCTTGGCCTTCTCGAGCTGATCTGCGTACGCATCCAGGAATCCGCCGCTCGTGGAGTATCCGACGCCGTCGTTGGAGAGGTCGAAGTCCTGCTCGCCGGCCTCGAGGCTGCCGTCGAGGAACGACTTGATCGAGTCCTCCACCGCCACGTTCACGTTCTTGATCGCCGAGGTGAGGATGTAGGGCTTGATCGAGTCGTCGACCTGGTTGTAGACGTCGCCGTCGACCCCGATGGCCCAGTTCTTCTGCGCATCCGTCGACGAGGCGGCGGCCTGCTCGTACACGCCCTGGCCCGAACCGCCCGCGGCGGCGTAAATCACGTCGGCGCCCCCGGCGTACATCGAGGCCGCGGCCTCCTTGCCCTTGGTGGGGTCGGAGAAGCCGGTGAAGTCGCCGAGCGGCGAGAGGTAGGTGGTGTCGACCGTGATGGCCGGGTTCACCGACTTGGCACCCGCCTCGTAGCCGACGAAGAAGTTCTGGATGCTGGGCTGGTCGACACCGCCGACGAAGCCGATGTGTCCGGTCTTCGAGGTGAGGGCCGCCGCGACGCCCACCAGATACGACGACTGCTCGGCCGCGAAGGAGATGGTCGTGACATCCGGGATCGACGTGCCCTTGTCGATGTCGACGGCCACGAACTTGGTGTCGGGGTGGTCGGTGGTCTGCTCCATGGGCGTGGCGTACTGGAAGCCGATGCCGATGGCGAGGCCGGCGCCCTGCGAGATCGCGAGGTCGAGCCGGTCCTGGTAGTCGTCGGTGTTGGGGCTGGAGAAGTCCAGGGGAGTGAAGTCGTACTCCGACTGCGCGTCGGTGAAGCCCTTGTAGGCGCTGTCCATGAAGGAGAAGTCGCCGGTGGTGCCGTAGAGCATCGCCACCTTGGGGGCGTCGGCGTCGGCGCTCGGCTGCACCGTGGCGGTCTTGCCCGTGCAGGCGGAGAGCAGCAGCGAAGCAGCGAGGGCGGTGGCGCCGAAGACGGCGGCCTTGCGCGAGAACGTCATGGGACTCCTTGGTAATCGATTGCAGGAATGGGGGCGATGGAGGGTGATGAGGGTGCGATCATCAGTGTTCGCCCGCGCGGAGTCGACCGTATTGCTCGAATGTTTCGGGCATGTTTAACCTCGGCAAATCGCTGCAAACGATTGCCTGAATTTGCCCACGGCGCCCCGTGGCCCGCCCTATAGTGACGGCATGCAGAGCACCGAGCCGACCCTGGCCGACGTCGCTGCCCGTGCCGGGGTGAGCGTGGCCACGGCGTCGCGCGCGCTCACCGGCGCCCGCCCGGTCTCCGACACCCTGCACCGCAAGGTGAGCGACGCGAGTCGCGAGCTCGGCTACCGTCGCAACGCGGTGGCGAGCGCCCTGCGGCTGCAGCGCACCGAGACGGTGGGCCTCGTGCTGCCGCGGTACACCACCGGCTTCCTCTCGGCCCTGATCGAGTCGGTGAGCGAGGGCCTCGAGCGCAACGACCTCTCCCTCGTGCTGCGCTACTCCGAACCCGACGCGGTGCACGACCTCGGCAACGTGGAGTCGCTGATGGCCCGACGGGTCGACGGCATCATCATCTGCCCGTCGTCGCTGGAGGCGAGCCAGGTGTCGATCGACGCGGCCAACGGCGTGCCGCTCGTGCAGGTGGGCCGGTTCGTGGCCACCGACCGCTCCGACTCCGTCGGCCTCGACGAAGACCGCGCCACCGGCATGCTGGTCACCCACCTCGTGGAGCGGGCCGCGCGGCGCATCCTGGTGGTCGGCCTCGACGCCGACGCCCCCGCCGACGCCCGCCGCATCCGGGCACTGAGGGCGGCGCCGGCCGAGTCAGAGCACGTGCTGATCGAGATCGCTCCGTTCACCCCCGCGGTGCTCGACGGCGGCATCCGTGCAGCCGAGCGGCTCATCGTCGGCGGCCCCTCCGCGCTGCCCGACGCCATCGTGTGCGCCAACGACGACGTGGCCTCCGGCGTGCTCGCCGTGCTCCGGATGCGCGGGATCGCCGCCCCGGAGACGGTGCAGGTGGCGAGCCTGCTCGATCTGACCCCCGGTCGCGAAGACCTGTCGGTGACCACTCTCCGGCATCCGTGGCCCGAGATGGGGCGCGAGGCGGTGCGGCTCCTGGTCGACGCCCACGACCGCGGGCCCGAGCGCATCGCCCGCCGCGTGAGCCTTGCCCCTCAGCTCGTCCCCGGCCACTCCACCCGCACCCTTCGCCCCTCGAGAGGAACCCCGTGACCCGAATCCTGCTGCTCGGCGAGTCCTGGTTCGTGCACTCCATCCACCAGAAGGGCTTCGACTCCTTCACCACGTCGGAGTTCACACTCGGCGGCGCGGAGTTCACCGCCGCACTGCGGGCCGCCGGCCACGAGGTGACGCACCTGCCGTGCCACGAGATCGTCGACGGGCTGCCGGCCACGGCCGAGGAGCTCAGGGCGGTGGCCGACGTGGTGGTCGTCTCCGACGTGGGCGCCAACACGCTGCAGCTGCCGCCCGCCACCTTCGCCCGCTCCGAGACGGCGGTCGACCTGGTCGACGTGCTGCGGCGTTTCGCCGAGCTGGGCGGCGGCCTGCTGATGGCCGGCGGGTACATGACCTTCTCGGGCATCGACGCGAAGGCCCGCTGGGGCCGCACCGCGCTCGCCTCGGCTCTCCCGGTCGGCGTGCTCGACCGCGACGACCGGGTCGAACTGCCCGCGGGCGCGGTGCCGCGCGTGCTGGCGCCGCATCCGATCACGGATGGCCTGGGCGACGTGTGGCCGGCTCTGCTCGGCCTGAACGAGGTGACCGTGCGCGAGGGGGCCACCGAGCTGGCGAGCTGCGCGGGGCATCCGCTGCTCGTGGTGGGCGAGTACGGGGCGGGGCGCACGGCGGCGTACACCTCCGACATCGCGCCGCACTGGGCGCCGCCCGGCTTCGTGCAGTGGGAGGGCTACGGGCCGCTGTTCGACCGCCTGGTGCGCTGGCTCGCGGGCGACCCGCTGGGTGACGGCGGCGACGACGGGGCCGCGGCTGCCGTCGCCGGCGTCGTCCTGCCGGCCGAGACGATCGACGGAGACGCGGCATGAGCGCCCTCGACGGTCTCCGCGCCGACGACCGGATGCACCCCGACGCCGTCACGCTGGCCGACGGCACCGACACGGTCGACACCGTCATCACCCGGGTGACCGTATTGGCCGGCACCACCAGGCCGGCTCCCGGCTACCCCGACCTGCCCCGCGACGACACGGCCGCCCGCGGAACCGCCATCTTCCTCGCCGACCACGCCATCGGCATCCGGGACGGCGTGATCGTCTTCATCACGCCGACCGACCGCCTCGACCCGGCGGTGCTCGCTCAGGCCCACGTCATCGACGGCACCGGTCAGGTGGCCGTCCCGGGACTGATGAACTCGCACACCCACTCGCCGATGACGATGTTCCGCGGATCGGCCGAGGACGTACCGGTGAAGGACTGGTTCAACAAGTACATCTGGCCGATGGAGGTGAACCTCACCGAGCGCGACGTGACGCTCGGGGCGCAGCTCGCCGTGGGCGAGATGCTGCTGGCGGGGGTGACGAACTTCGCCGATCACTACTTCTTCACCGATCGTGTCGCCGAGGTGGTGGCCGAGAGCGGCGCGCGCGGACACCTGGCGTCGACGTTCTTCTCGTCGCAGGGTCAGGAGGGGATCGAGCGTTCGGCCGCGTTCGCCGAACGCTGGAACGGCGCCGCCGACGGCCGCATCACCACCGCGATGGGGCCGCACGCCACCTACACGGTGAGCGACGCGGATCTGGAGGCCACGGCCGAGCACGCCCGGCGCCTGGGGGTGCGCACGCACATCCATGCCGCTGAGAGCATGAACCAGACGGAGTCGAGTCTCGCCGCGCACGGCAGGACGCCGATCCAGGTGCTGCACGACGCCGGCATCCTCGAGACGGGCGCGATCATCGCCCACGGCGCCGGCATCGTGGAGAGCGACCTGGAGTGGCTCGTGCCCTACGCCGACCGGGTGGCCGTGGCCTCCTGCACGAAGGTGTACATGAAGCACGCGCACACCACGACGCCGGTACGGATGCTGCACGACGCCGGCATCACCGTGGGACTCGGCACCGACGGCCCGGCCTCGCACAACACGCTCGACGTGCTCGAGAGCATGCGGATGATGGCGCTGAAGCAGAAGGACGACCACCTCGACGCCACCTGGCTCACCTCGGCCCACGCGCTCGACCTCGCCACGCGGCAGAGCGCGGCGACGTTCGGTCTGCAGGACTCGCTCGGCACCCTGGCCCCCGGCTACCGCGCCGACATCGTGCTGATCGACCTGCGCCGCCCGCACGTGCAGCCCCTGCACGACCTCGCGGCTGCGCTCGTGCTCAGCGTGAAGTCGAGCGACGTGACGACGGTGCTGGTCGACGGGCGGGTGCTCGTGCAGGACGGCCGGCTGCTCACCCTCGACGTGATGGCCGCGGCCGACGAGCTGACCCGGCGCATCCCCGAGCTCACCGACCGCTCGCGCGGCAGCATCCAGGAGTACGCACCGTGATCGAGGCCTACTCGACCCCCTGGACCGACGTCGCCCGCCACCTTGCCTCGGGCGATGGCCTGGCCTTGCTTCCCTTCGGCGCGCTCGAGCAGCACGGCCCGCACCTGCCGCTCGGCACCGACACGGCCACGGCCGATGCCGTGGCCCGCCGGCTGGCCGAACGACTCGACGCCGTGCTGCTGCCCCCGGTGCACTACGGCGACACCTGGAACAACGCCGGGTACCCGGGTACCGTCTCGCTCTCGCCCGCCACCGTCACGGCCATCGCGGTCGACATCGGGCGGTCGCTCGCCGCCTCGGGCGCGCGGGCGCTGGTGGTGGTGAACGGCGACTGGGGCAACCGGCAGCCGCTCTATTCGGCCGTGCGCACGCTGAACGCGGAGCGCATCCTGCCCGCCATCGCCCTGGACTACCCGGGCATGGACGCCGCCATCGACGAGGTGCGCACGAGCCGGGGTGCGGCCCCGGGGCTGAACCACGCCGAGGAGGTGGAGACCTCGATCATGCTGGCCATCGACCCGGCGCTCGTGCACCCCGAGCGCTACGAGGCCGTGTACCCGGAGTTCCCGAGCGACTTCGGTACCCGGCCGATGCAGCTGCACCCGTTCTCGGCGTCGGGGGTGTTCGGCGACCCGTCGCACGCGACCGCCGAGAAGGGGGAGCGCATTCTCGCGGCGACCGTGCAGGGATCGCTCGCGGTGCTCGCCGACTTCGTGGCCGGCCTGCCGCCGCGCTGAGCGGGCGCCAGTCGCGGGGGTAGCGGGGGTAGCTGGGGAGTCCTCCCCATCGCCTCGCCGCTGTGCCCACTTGTAGGGTCGTCGGAGACCCTGCCGTTCGAGGCAGACCGGATTCGGGGGAGTACCGACATGCGCAGTTCGACCACGTCACGACGCGGCATCCGGCGTGGAGGGACCGCAGCCGCCGCACTGGCGCTGACGGCCGCCCTCGCCCTGGCCGGCTGCACCACCACGCCCGAGCCGGAGCCCGACCCGCTGTTCACCGCCGCCAAGGCGCTGCGGGAGCAGCTCGGGACGGTCGAGGGGATCACCGACGTGGGCCTCGAGCTCAGCGGCCTCGAGCTGACTCTCGAGTTCGCCGTCGACGACCCGGCCCGGGCCGAGCAGGCCACCCTCGACGTGCTCGCCGCCCTCGACGCCTCGGACGTGCCCGCTGCCGTCGTCGACGAGACCGCCGCCGACTACGGGTCGGAACCCCGGTACATCCTCTCCGTGGTCGAACCCGGAACGGAGGGTGCCGGTTGGTCGGTCGACCTGCCGTTGGCGCCCGACGCCGACCGCGCCACCCTCGCCCGGGCGGTCGACGCCTGGGTGCAGATGGACTCCATCGAGGGCGTCGACGTGTACGGCGGCACCTTCGCGTCGGGTGGGTTCGAGGCCTACTACGGCGTCGGCTACGAGGGACTCCTGGCCGGGGTCCGGCCCACCGCGGTGCAGCCTCAGCTCGCCGGCATCCTCACCGAGCGCGGGTTCGACCCCGCCGCTTCTGCCCTCACCCCCGTCATCTCCGCCCCCGACGTGCTCAACACCCCGGGGGGAGAGGGCAAGTCGGTGCTGGGCAGCCGACTGAACGGTGCCGACGGCCCGCTCAAGGCGGTGGCCGGGCCGAACTACGGCTCCGTGCTCTACTTCGTGCCGAGCTCGTATCTCGTCGACATCGTGCTGCTGCCGAAGCTGGCGGCCGACGGCACCCTGCTGCCGCTCGAGCTCACCGAGCAGTCGGTGCTCGACGCCCGGCCCGTCATCCAGGCCGAGCACCTCCACGACGCGTGGGAGCTGCGCGACGTGATCGTGTTCACCCAGGAGGGCTCGATCACCTACCCCCAGCCCTGACGCCCCGCGACCCGTCGCAAATCGCCCTCTCCGTGCGATCTGAGGGCGGTTTGCGACGGGACGACGACGGGCACGGGGAGGGGGGCTACGCGTCGTAGGTCTGGATGCTGCGGCCGTGCGAGCGGTCGGTGAGGCGCGCCAGGCGGGGCTGCAGCTCGGCCACCACCCCGGGCACGTCGACGGTGAGCACCCGGCGGTCGCGCATGAGCACCCGGCCCTCCACGATGGTGGTGTCGATGTCGTTCGAGCGGGCGCTGTAGATCAGGGTGCTCGCGAGATCGTGCACCGGCTGCACGCGCGGGTCGCTCAGGTCGACCAGGATGAGGTCGGCCCGGTAGCCGGGCGCGATCCGGCCCACCACTCCACCGAGCTGCACGGCCGCGGCGCTCTTCGTGGTGGCGTGCACGAGCAGCTCCTCGGCACGCATCCAGGTGGTGTCGAGCTCGGTGGCCTTCTGCACGAACGCCATGTAGGTCATCGACTCCCACACATCGAGCGTGTTGTTCGACGCGGCGCCGTCGGTCGCGAGCCCCACGTTCACCCCGGCCGACTCCAGCAGGCGCACGGGCGTCGTGTCGAAGCCGAGCTTGAGGTAGCCCTTCGGTGCGCTGCCCACACCCACCCGGCCCTCCGCGGCGGCGGGGGCGAGCAGTGGCAGGTCTTCGGGCACGATGCCGATGCCGTGCGCGATCAGCACCTTTCCGTCGAGCAGCCCCGTGTCGTGCAGCACCCCGATGGGCGTGCGGCCGGTGCGCTCCCGGCTGTGCACGGTCTGCGACCGGCCCTCGGCCGCATGGATGTGCACGAGCAGGTCGTGCTCCTGCGCCGCCGTGGCGGTCGCCACGAGGTCGTCGTCGGTCACCGTGTAGGTGGCGTGCGGGGCGAGCGCCGTGGTGATGCGGCCGCCGGCCGACCCGCGCAGGCGGGTGGCGAACTCGAGCGACTGCTCCAGCCCGGCCTGTCCGTCGGAGGAGAAGTAGGTGCTGCCGAGCACTGCGCGCAGGCCCGATTCGTCGGTCACCTTCGCGATCCGGTCCATGGTGAAGTAGTGGTCGGCGAACGTGGTCACCCCGTGCCGGATCATCTCCGCCGCCGCGAGCCGGGTGGCGAGCTCCACGTCGTCGTCGGTGAGATTCACCTCCATCGGCCAGATGAAGTCGTTGAACCAGCGGTCGGCCGGCACGTCCTCGGCGGCACCCCGGAACATCACCATCGGGGAATGCGTGTGGCAGTTGATGAACCCCGGCATGGCCACCTTGCCGCGGGCGTCGATGGTCTCCAGGGCCGGCGGCGGGGTGACGGATGCGCCCGAGCCGTCACGCGCATCCGTCACCGAGGCGAACGCCCCGTCACGGATGACGATGATCTGGTCGGGGGCGAAGGCCACGCCGCCGAACTCGTCGTGCACGAGCACGGTGGCGCCCGTGATCACGAGGTCGGCGGGGCCGAGCTCGGGGGAGGAGGTGGGGTCGCCGAGGCCGCCGCCTGCCGGGTCGCCCAGGCCGGTCATGCGAGCGCCGCCAGCCCGAACGACACCATGTTCTCGAACGTGGCCTCGCGCTCGGCGGCCGTCATCTCCGAACCGGGGAGGTCGCTCACGGTGCCCACCATCAGTGCCTCGAACGACTCCTTCAGGGCCACGGCGTAGAGTCCGGCGGCCTCCATGTCGATGCCGATCGTGCCGTACGCCAGCAGCTTCGGCACCAGGCCCTCGTCGGGGTTGTAGAACGCGTCGGTGGTGAACAGCGGGCCCACGTGCATCCGTTTGCCCGTGGTCTCGCCGTACTCGACGGCCTTGCGCAGCAGCCCGAACGAGGGTGCGTGGCTGAGCGTCACGCCCGGCACCCACTCGCTCGTCATGGCCGAATTGGTGTGGGCGGCGCTCGCCGCGATCACGTCGCCGAGCTGGAGGTAGGGGGCGATGCCTCCGATGGTGCCCACCCGCACGATGCGCTTCACGCCGTAGTGGCGGGCGAGCTCGGTGCTGTAGATCGACATCGACGGAATGCCCATGCCCGACGCGAGCGCCGAGATCGGCCGCCCCTCGAAGGTGCCGGTGTAGCCGAGGATGCCGCGCACCTCGGTGACGAGGCGGGGCGAGTCGAAGAAGGTCTCGGCGATGAGCTTGGCGCGGCGGGGGTCGCCCGGCATGAGCACGTCGGGGGCGAAGTCGCCGTCGGCGGCGCCGATGTGAGGGGTGGGCACGGTGGGGGTCCTTCCGGATGCGGTGGGTGATGGAGTGGGTCGGTGGCCGGCGGGGCGGGTGAGGGGCGGATGCGCCGGTTCGGCGCTCAGCTCGCCTGCGCCGGCGAGTAGCGCGCCAGCACCGCCCGCTCGGCCCAGCTCACGAGACTGTAGAAGATCAGCGACACCGCCGTGAGGATGGCGGCGGCCGCCCACAGCCCGGTGTAGTCGGAGTGTGCGCGGGAGGCCACGATCTCGTGCCCCAGGCCGTCTCCGGTGGCGAGCCACTCGGCCAGGGTCGCGGCCAGCACGGCGGTGGGAGCCGCGATGCGGGCCGAGGCGAAGATGGCCGGCAGCGTGTACGGCAGCTGCAGCCGCCACAGGTTGCTCCACACCGACGCGTCGTAGCTGCGCATGAGCGTGAAGGCGTCCTTCGGCACCCGGCTCAGCCCGTTCTGGGTGTTCGCCAGCGTGGGGAAGAAGGTCACGATCGCGGTGATCGCCACCACTCCGCCGAGGCCGCGCCCGAGCGCCAGGATGAGCACGGGGATGAGCACGATGATCGGAACCGAGCGCAGCGCGACCGCGAGCGGCGTGAGCACGCGCTCCACCACCGGGAAGGTCACGAACGCCACCGCCATCGCGATGCCGATCACGAGGCCGGCGACGTAGCCCACCCCGGCGTGCACCAGGGTCTCGCCGAGCGCCTTGAGCATCACGGCCTGGTTGGCGGCCGCATCCTCGCCGGTGAACAGGTACTGGAACACGTCGATCGGGGTCTTGCCCACGAACGGCGACATGTCGAACACGATCAGGTAGGCCCACCAGGCCGCGAGGATGACGAGCAGCGAGCCCACCGTCCACGCCACCGTGCGCAGCAGCCGGGTGGCCACCGAGCCGCGGCGCACTGCGGAGGCGGCCTGGGCGGTCGAGATGGAGGCCGACCACGGGGTGAGCCAGCGCCGCAGCAGCCCGAACAGACCGTACGGCACCGCCGCCATCACGGTGGCGATGAGGGCCACCGACCACACCCGGCCGAGCTCGAGCGACATCAGCCCGTTGATCAGCAGCACGCCGAGGCCGGCCTTGGCGCCGATGAACTCGCCGAAGATCGCTCCGAGCACCGCGGCAGCCGCACCGATCTGCAGCCCGGTGAGGATGGCGGGCACCCCCGACGGAAACCGCACGAAGCGCAGCGCGGCCAGCGAGCGCCCGCCCCACGCGGTCACCATCGTGAGCGGCCCGCCGTCGGCGGAGCGCAGGCCCAGCATGGTGCCGACGAGCGTGGTGAAGAACACCGAGAGCGCCGCGAGCACCACCTTCGCGGTGTCGGGGTCGAAGGTGAGCTGCAGCAGCGGGTTCACGGCCACCAGCGGCAGGCAGAACAGCGTCAGCGCGAGCCGCAGGAAGAGCGACTCCAGGGCGGGCAGCTGCACGAACAGCACGGCCACCACCACGGCCGCGAGGTTGCCGAAGAACCAGCCGCGCACGGCCACCCAGGCGGTGGCCTGGAAGGCTCCGAGATAGGTGGGGGCGTCGTCGATCAGGCTGGTGACGATGGCCGAGGGCGAAGCGAGCACGCCGAGTCGGGTGAGCCACAGGTCGGCGGCCACCTCCCACACGATCACGAGGGCCACACTCACCAGCGCGGTGGTGACCCAGCCGCTCACGGCGCTGCGGCGGCCCTCCCGGCGCATCCGGGAGCGTTCGGCGGCGACGGCTGCGGCACGGGCGACGGATGCGGGCGACTCGTCGGTGCTGGGCGCGGGTGCGCCGGCTGCCGTGGTCATGACTCGGCCGGGGCGAGCTCGCCGTCGCTGACGAGGTCGGCGGGGTCGTCGGCGCCGTCGTGGCCGCCGTGCAGCATCGCCGAGAGCTCGTCGCACACGGCGTGGAACTCGGGGCTCGAGAGCAGCTCGCGCCGGCGCGGACGCGGGAAATCGAGATCGATCTCGCCCACGATGCGTCCCGGCCGCGGCGACATCACCACCACCTTGTCGGCGAGGAACGCGGCCTCCGAGATGGAGTGGGTCACGAGCAGCGCCGTGGCGTTCGTGGCCGACCAGAGCTTCTGCAACTCCTCGTTCATGCGCTGCCTGGTGATCTCGTCGAGCGCGCCGAACGGCTCGTCGAGCAGCAGGATCTCGGGTTCGGCGACGATGGCGCGCGCGATGGCGACCCGCTGCCGCATGCCGCCCGACAGCTGCGCGGGGCGCGCATCCGCGAACCCGTCCAGGCCCACCAGGGAGATCAGTTCGTCGATGCGAGCAGCCGGGATGGCGGTGCGCATCACCTGACCGGGCAGCCGGATGTTGTCGCGCACGCTCCGCCAGGGCAGCAGCGACGGATCCTGCAGCGCCAGGCCCAGCCGGTGCGCCTTGCGGATGGCGGCCGGCGACTCGCCGTGGATGCTGACCTCGCCGGCCGAGTACGATTCGAGGTCGGCGAGGATGCGCAGGATGGTCGACTTGCCGCAGCCGGACGGGCCGAGGAGCGCCGTGAACGAGCCCTCCGGAACGGCCAGCGAGACGTCGTCGAGGGCGAGCACGTCGCTCTTCTTCGACGAATAGACCTTCGTCAGGTTGGTGAGGGTGAAACCGGTGCCGTTCACAGCGCCTCCGTCGGATCAGTGGGAGCAGGAGAAGACGCGGTGCGGGGCCGTGGAGGACGGCCCCGCACCGCGTGGGGATCACTGGATGGTGGTCTTGCCGTCGTACACCTCGTCGAGCACCGAGGTGTCGAAGAGCGAATCGTCGACACCGGTGATGCCGAGGGTTCCGAGGGTGGTGACGTTCTTGGCGATGCCGTCGGCCGACATGGTCAGCAGTCCGTTGGCCTTGGTCTCGTCGGTGACGAGGAGGTCCATCTGCAGCTGGGCCTGCTTGGTCTGCTCCTCGATGGTGAGCCCACCGTCTTTCGCGTAGTCGTTCACCGTGAGGTCGACGGCCTCGGTGGGGTCGGCAACGTAGTCCTGCCAGCCCTTGATCTCGCCCTTCAGGAAGCCCTCGATGGCGGCGCGCTTGGTGTCGTCCTGCAGACTCTCACGGGTGACCGCGTACACCTGGGCGTAGATGTCGAGCCCGTAGTCGGCGGTGAGGAAGACGGTTCCCGGCTTGCCGGTGGCCTCCTCGTAGGCGATGGGCTGCTCGGAGTAGAACACCCACAGCCCGTCGACCTCGCCCGACACCAGTGGTGCCACGTCGAAGCCCACCGGAACGCTGGTGACCTTCGAGGCGTCGACGTCGTTCGCGGCGAGCAGCGCCTCCTGGGCCGCCTCGTCGCCCGCGGGCACACCGATCTTCATGCCCTCCATGTCGGCGGGCGTGGCGATCGGCTTGTCGGGGCTGGAGAGGATGGCGAGCGGGTTCTTCTGGAAGCCCGCGGCGATGATCACCAGATCGGCGCCCTGCTCGTTGGCGCGCGCCACGGTGTCGGCGTTGCCCATGCCGATGTCGGCCTGGCCCGAGACCACGGCGGCCATCGAGTCGACGTCGGGGCCGCCGGGGAGGATGTCGACGTCCACGCCGTTCTCGGTGTAATAGCCCTCCTTGTCGGCGACGTAGCTGCCGCCGAACTGCACGAGCGGAATCCAGGAGGTCTGCAGGGTGAGCGGCGTGGGCTCGCTGCCGCCGTCGGAGGTGCTGCCGGTGGAGGAGGAGGCGCAGCCGGCCAGGACGGCCAGGCTCAGCGCGCCGGCGGCGGCCGCGAGCAGGGCTCGGCGGGCGCGGCGGGTGGGGGACAGGATCATGGACGTTCTCCTTGGGTCACGGGGGAGGTGCGGTGCGGGAGGGGCTGTGTCGCAAACCGTTTTGCGGAAGGTGCGTGGCCACGACCCTACGGCGTGACTGTTTCGGTGCAATTTCCCGGTGTTTCCGGGGTGTAAACGACGGGGCCGCGCGCCCGGGCGCCCGGCGGGCACCGGTGCAACACGTTTTGCGAAATCACCCATCCGTGGTTCTGGGCGGCCGTCTCGCTCAGCTACTCTGAGGGCGTGGACGAGCGAACCCGGCCCTGGACGATGCAGCAGATCGCGACTGCCGCGGGCGTCAGCGTGACCACCGTGTCGCACACGCTCTCGGGAAAACGGCCCGTGCATCCCGACACCGCCCTCCGCATCCGCCGCCTCGTCGACGAGCACGGGTACGTGCCCGACGCGGGTGCCCGGCGGCTCAAGTCGGGTCGCAGCAACGTGATCGGGCTGGCCGTGCCCGACATCTCGCACTGGTACTTCGGGCGCATCGCCCGGGGGGTCGAGGAGATGGCGAACGAGCACGACTACGGGCTCCTCATCGCCAGCACCTCGAACTCCGACCCCCGGCGCGAGAAGCGCTACTTCAATCTCCTGCGCACCCGGGCGATCGACGGTCTGGTGTACACCGCGAGCCGCGAGATCGCGCCCTCCGACGAGCTCGCCTCGATGGTCTCGGCACCCTCGCCCATCGTGCTCGCCGACGAGGACATCGACGAGCTCGGCGGCCTGCCCTCGGTGACCTCCACGAACTACTCCGGTGCGCGCGACCTCGGCCGCCATCTCCGTGAACTCGGGCACACCAGGGCGGTGATCATCGCGGGGTTCGCGGGGTTGCACTCCACGGTGCAGCGGGTGCAGGGCATCCGGGAGTCGTTCCCCAACGCGCTGGTCATCCACGGCGACTTCGAGATCCGCTCCGGCTACGACCTCATGTCAGACCTGCTGGCCCACGAGGTGCGGTTCACCGCCGTCTTCGCGTGCAACGACTTCATGGCCATCGGAGCGATCAGCAGGTTGCGCGAGGCGGGACTGCGGGTTCCGGATGATGTGTCGGTGGTGGGGTTCGACGACGTCGACATGGCGTCGGTGGTGACACCCGGGCTCACCACGGTGCGGCAGGACATGCTCGAGATCGGCCGGCAGTCGGCCCGGCTGCTGCTGGAGGGCATCGCCGCCGGAACCATGGCCGACGTGCAGTCGGTGCGTCTGCCCGTGCAGCTCGTACTGCGCGGCACGACCGGTCCCGTGCGCCCCTGACCCAATCCCGCCCGCTACCGCCGGCTTCGCGTGGGCGTCAGACGGCGATCGGCTCGATCAGCGTCGCGTCGCCCTTGGGCACCGAGGAGTCGCGCACGTTGTTCACCCGCTTGGAGACCGGGTACGTGGTGATCGTCGACGCCACCACGAGCGATGAACGGTCGATCAGCGCGAGCATCTCCTCCTTCTCGTCGGTCTTGTCGAGCTTGAGGGGCTCGACCCAGTGCTCCCAGGTGTCGGGGGTGAGGAAGACCGGCATCCGGTCGTGCACCTCGCCGGAGGCGTCGGCGGCCTCGCGGGTGATGATGGTGAACGACACCGACCACTCCTCGCCCTCCTTGCGCACCTCGTAGAGCCCGGCCGCGGCCAATATGCTCTCGGGGGCATGGATGTAGTGGGGCTGCTTGCCGGTGGGGGTCGTCTCCCATTCGTAGTACCCGTTCATCGGCACGATGCAGCGCCGCTGGGCGAAGGCGTTGCGAAAGAGCCCGTTCGTCGCCACACTCTCGAGGCGGGCGTTGATGGGTGCCGGGCCGCCGGGCTTGGCCCAGGACGGCTTGAGGCCCCAGGCGGCGGTGTCGAGCTGCCGTACGAGCTCCCCGTCGATGAGACGTTCGCGCACGATGGGGGCGTGCTCGGTGGGGGCGACGTTGTACGAGGGCCGCCAGTCCTCCAGGCGGCCGCCGCGCGCCACGAACTCGCTGATCAGCTCATCGGTCTCGGCGCTCATCGCGAATCGGCCGCACATGAGGTTCCCTTCGTCGGGGTGGTCTGGGGACACGCCCTGGTGCCCATTGTGCTCCCGGGGGCCGACATCCGTGGTTCGGTGTCTGCGCGGGCGGGGGCTCCGGGTCAGCGCAGCTCGGCGAAGGCGGGGTCGTCCGAGTGCACCACAGCAGCCGGATGCGGCCCCGCACCGCGCAACTCGGTGGCCAGCCCGGCCAGCTCGGGGTGGTTGCCCGGCCGGGGCGCGCTCGACGCGACGATGACGGCGTTGCCGGCACGCGCATCCGTCACCACCGATGCCGGGCCGAACACGATCAGCTCGCCGAAGGCCTTTTCGAGGGCGGCGAGCTGGGAGCGGAGCGCCGGCAGCCCGTCGTCGTCGGCCACGTTCACCACGAGCAGTCCGTTCGGCGCGAGGAGATCAGCCAGCGCGCGGAAGAACGCGGGGGTACGCAGGTGCGGCGGGGTGGTGGTGCCGCGGTACAGGTCGCTCACCACGAGGTCGGCCTGCCGCTTCGGCAGGGTGGACACGGTGCGGGCGGCGTCGCCGGGGTGCACGTGCAGCCGCGTTCCGGCGGGCAACGGCAACGACCGCAGCACGAAGGGAACGAGGTCGTCGGCCAGCTCGGCCACGTGCTGCACGGATGTCGGACGGGTGGCCTGCACGTAGCGGGGGAGCGTGAGCGCGCCGGCCCCGAGGTGCACGGCGGTGACGGGGGATCCGGGCATCCGGAACCGGTCGATCACCGTGCCGATGCGGCGCACGTAGTCATGGAAGAGGTTCGCCGGGTCACCCAGGTCGACGTGCGACTGCGCCGTGCCGCCGATCGTGAGCTCGAACGTGCCCGGCACGAGCGGGTCGCGGCGGATGACGGCCTCGTCGCCGGTGGCGCGCAGGACGGTGCGGGCCACCACTGCGTCGTCAGCAGGCACACCGTCAGTCATCGGCCACCGCGGTCGTGGTCGCCGGCGCGATCACCAGGGGCAGCCCCAGGAACTCCGCGTACCGCGCGAACGCCCGCTCGAACCCGCGGAGCTCCGTGGCGGAGGGCGTCGAGAACGGTTCGGGCGTCACCGTGACGGCCTTCGCGGCGATGCGCCGCCGCCACGTTCCGACGATCGCCCCGCGCGACACCAGCATCGGCAGGAACATGCCGTTCTCGCCCGGCACCACCCGGCCGCTGTACTCCTCGGCGAGCGCGGGCTGGCGGCTGCGGTAACCCAGCAGGTACTCGTCGAACCCGGGCAGCACGAGCTGAGCCGGCGGCGTCCGCCCGGGCTGCGCCAGCCCGGAACCGGCATCCGCACCGACCTCTACCAGGTACGTCGAGGCGCGCCCGAGGTCGACCTCCTCGACCCGATCCCGGATGCGCCCGAGCGCCGCAGTGGCGTCCGCCACCAGCAGCTTGCTCCACCAGCAGAAGTCCTTCAGCGTCGTGGGGCCGTGGCCGCGGACGTACCGCAGCAGCAGTTCGTCGTGCGCGTCATCCGGAGACCACTGACGGGTGGCGGGGGCCCACTCGTCGAGCAGCACGAGGGTCTGCTGGGTGCGGCCATCGTCCATCGGCCCCCAACAGATGAGGCCCTCGTGCGCGAGCAGCCAGATGAGGTGCATGCCGCGCTGGCCGGAGGGCTCGAGACCGGCCGCTTCGAGCGCCGCGGTGAACTGCTCGCGCGTGGCCCGCCCCCTGCCCCGCAGCAGCCCGGTGGCCACCTCGCGGGCGCGTTCGACCGTCGGCTGGTCGATGCCGAGCCCCCGGTGCCTCGATGCCGCACCCGCCACCGTCCGCGCGGCGGTGATCGAGAGGAACCCGCGCAGATCATCGGGCGCGATCAGGTGCAGCGTGCCCCGCATCGGCCACGACCGAACCACGGATGCGTCGTCCAGCGCCGCGAACACGTCCTCTCGCGTGCTCCCCGGCGTTCGCACCCCGAGCGCCCAGACGCCCTGGCCGAAGTCCTGCGCCTGCGTCGCGAGCATCCGCCGCGCGCTCGCGGCGACCCGCGCGCTCCCGCCCGCTGCGCCGGCCTCCGGCCCACCGGCCGGCGCCAGCCACTGCGCTGCGAGCCGCCGCCTCAGCAGCTCCCGCTCCGCCTGTCGCGCACCCGCCGTGGTCATGCGCCCAGTATGCCGCCCCCCTCCGACCCCGCGACGATCCACCCCGGCACCTCACTCACGGGCTCCCCGGCCGCGGATTCAGAACCGCAGCTGCCCGGCGTCGGTCAGCTCGATCCACACGTCGCGATGCAGCGCCACCGAGGCCGCCACCGGTGCCAGCACGTCCGCCCTCACGAGCGGCCCGAAGTCGAGCCCGGTGAGCTCGGCGAGGTCGGCGACCGGAACCTGGAACGTGCGGAACGCCCCGAGCGGCGGCGGAGCATCCGGAGCCTCGTCAGCGCGCGCCAACCCACCCGCCACCCGTTCGTCGAGGTCGATGCCGCCGAGCTGCGGCGACTGGTCGAGCAGGTATCCGCTCGCCCGCAGCCGGCCGCCCGACGCCCACGCCGCCACTTTCCAGAACAGTTTCGGGATGCGCACGCCCCGGTACTGCACGTCGTCGTCGCCGAACACCGGCCCGGTGAACACGCTCAGCCGCAGCCGGTTCACGCTGGCGTAGGCGAGCACCAGATCTTCGAGCCCGTTCCACAGCTCGAGCGACTGGTTGAACTCGGCCGCCTGGGGAGCCGCGTTCGGGTAGCTGAAGGTGTCGAAGTTGGCCTGCGACGCCAGTTCGGCATCACCCCACACCGGATCCCGCCGCCGCACGAGATGCCCCCGGTCGAGGTCGTTCTGCGCATACAGCTCGGGCGCGGCCTGCTCGGCGGCGTCGACGCGCTCGTCGAGATGCCAGTCGTCGCCTCGCCCCAGATCGAGCAGGCTCCCGCCGTCGATGTTCACACCGGTCGCCGCGGCGAGCCGCCTCTCGGCATCGAGCAGCACCGTGAAGTGCACGTAATCCAGTCTCCGGATGCGCCCCGCCGCCGCGTCCTCCCGCGGCCCCGGCAGCGGCACCCCGCCCCCGCCTCCGCTTCCATCCGGGCGGCCGTCAGCCCCGGCGCCCCCGTCATCCGCACCCACCCCGAGAAACCCCGCGTCGTATCCGCTCATACTCCGAGCCCACCACGCCCCACCGACGCCGCAACCCCACCCCCCCAAGAGTTCACCCACCGCGCCGGCACCGTATCTGGCTCCGCTGCCCTCCCGTGTGGCGCAGCAGCCTGAGCCGCCAGGTCAGCGCTGCGCCCCCGCGAAGCTCGCCGTCACGAGCGCAGCCGGGTCGCGCACCACGCAGAGCTCCGAGCGCTCACCGGCCGCCCATTCGATCTCCCCGGGCAGGCGCGAGCTCACCTGAAGAGAACTGCCGTCGACCGGATGGCCGATGAACCCCGCGAAAGCCGCCTCGCACCCGGGCGGGGAGACCGAGGCGAACCACGACGCATCCGGGTACCCGGCGACGGGAGCCTCGGGGAGGGCGACCTCGGCGAACACCTCGCCGTGGTGCGGCTGGTCGCACGCGACGATGGTCGGCGCCCCATCCGCGACCGGATCGCCGTCGAGCAGGCAGTCGCCCACCGTGAGGTGCACCCCGTCGGCGCCACCACCGGCATCCGGTGCGCCGATCGGCAGCTGGTTCGCCACCCAGACCACGACGACGGCCGCGCCCAGCAGCGCCACCGAGACGCCGATCGAGGTGCGCCGACCGATTCGGCGCCCACGCAGGGCGAGCAGAATCGGGAAGACCCCCGCGGCGGCGAACAGCAGTCCGAGCGCCAGGTCGACGGCGTTCGAGGCGAAGATCCTGCCGGTCACGACCTGCTGCTCCCAGAGCCGCACCCAGAAGGCCGGGTCGGCGAGGGCGGCGAACGGCGACACGGGGCCCGCCGGCATCCCGGATGCGTATGCCGACGCACCGGCCCAGAGCGCACCCGCGGCGACGCACGCGATCACGCCCACCACCACGATCACGGTGATCGCCCGCGCCCCGCGAGCGGAGACCAGGCCACCGCTGCCGCGCGTGAACAACCACACCACCGCCAGGGCGAACAGGTAGGCGATCAGCGACGAGATGATTCCCACGCTCGCCAGCAGCACCCAGCAGACCACCGCGACCGGCACTGCCGCCGTCGCCGACCAGACACCCCGGCTGAACGACCCGCCCGACCGTCGGCGCACTCCACGACCGAGCGTCGGGATGTCGGGCTGGATCCAGTCCCGTGGGCCTCGCTGTGACATGGTTCCCCCGCATCGCGCTGCAACCGGATCGGGCAGCGCTCGCGAATATGGCCCCCGCACGCGAACGGCACCTGAACGCCACCCGACGAGCACGAATCCGTCGAACGTTCCCAGGTGAATCGAACGACATCCTTTCGAATATTTCGAATATGATGCAGCCATGTCCAGCGTAACCCAGAGCACTTCGTCGGCTTCGAAGGCCCACACCTACCTACCCGACGCCTCGTCGCAGGGCGAGATCGTCGATTTCGCCAACACTCTTCGGCAGCTGGAGACCTACCTGTCGGCCGGTTTGGGCAGAGCGGCTCTCATCGACCCGGCCGGCGTCCTGAGGTCCATCCCCGACGAGATCTTTCGAGCGCTGGAGCAGGTAGCCAATGCTCTCGCCAATGGGAACGGGGTGACAGTGGCGCCGTACGGCATGCAGCTCACTACGCAGGAGGCTGCGGATTTCCTCGGCATCTCGCGTCCCACACTCGTGAAGCTGCTGGAGAGCGGTCAGATCCCCTTTGAGTTGAGGGGTCGCCACCGCCGCGTCACTCTTCGCGACATCGTCGACTACCAGGCCCGGTTCCGGGTGGAGCGGAGGTCGTCGTTGGACGAGTTGGCTCGCGCGGGCCAGGGCGCCGTTCCCACCGAGCGGGGAGTGCCTGAACTGGACCGCATGCACGGAGACGAATCTGCGTGAGCTTCCCGGCCTTCTTCGACACGAATGCCCTCTACGGCTCTTGGCTGAACGATCTGCTGCTACGCCTGGCCGATCGAGGGGCCTTCCGTCCGTTGTGGTCATCCGACGTGATGGAGGAGCTTCGCCGCAACCTCGTGAAGAACGGCGTCGTCCCGGATTTCGTGGACAAGCGGCTGGCCACGATGGTCACGTACTTCCCCGATGCGATGGTGAGTGGCTATGACGACCTGGTCGACGGGATGACCTGTGATCACAAAGACCGCCATGTCCTGGCTGCGGCCGTGCGTGCGAACGCGGAAGTCCTCGTGACATTCAACACGAAGGACTTTCCGCCCGGTTCGGTCGCGCCGTTCGACATCGAGGTGGTCCATCCCGACGACTTCCTGCTCGACCAACTCGACCTCTTTCCAGGTCTGGTCGCGACCGTGCTCAAAGAGCTCATCGCGGTGTACGAGAACCCGAAGATCACGATGGACCAGCTGTTGCAGTCCCTGTCTCGGGCCGGAGTGCCCAAGTTCGCCGGAGATGTTCCGCGATTCCTGTGATCATCGCAGAACGGAGATGAGGGCTGCACTGGCCGAGGTGCGAAAAGTAAGAAACCCCCACCATGTAGAAGCTAGGCGGGGGTTTCAGTGGCTCCGACGGGCGTCGATCCCGTGACCTCACGATTTTCAGTCGTGCGCTCTACCAACTGAGCTACAGAGCCGAAGTGGCGAAAAGCGCCGCTTCGAGCGAAAAGCCCTTCCGATTGGAAGGGCTTCACGCCTGGCGACCCTGACGGGACTTGAACCCGCGACCTCCGCCGTGACAGGGCGGCACGCTAACCAACTGCGCTACAGGGCCTTACTTGTGTTCCTATTGTATGTGTTGTCGCACTGGAGCTTGTGACCCCAACGGGATTCGAACCCGTGCTACCGCCGTGAAAGGGCGACGTCCTAGGCCGCTAAACGATGGGGCCGCGGCGCGACAACTCGTCGAGTATGCCACATCCTCGACGCGGTCGCCAATCCGGCCCCGTCGGGCCCAGTTCGGCACATGCGGGGGGATGTGCCGGACATCGACGCGCGGCCGGGTTAGATTCGCAACCAGCTATGAGCATCGACCACATCCCCACCGGCCGTCTGCGGGCGCGACGACGAGTCGTCGCCGCCCTGGTGAGCAGTGCCGTCGCCGTCGCGGTGGTGTTCGGCGCGGGCGCCGCCCCCGCGTTCGCCGACGACTACCCCACCTGGGACGACGTGAAGAACGCCCAGGCCGACGAGGAGTCCAAGAGCCAGGAGGTCACCCGCATCCAGGGCCTGATCTCCGAGATCGACGCCCAGGTGACCGAGGCCCAGGCGGTCGCCACGCAGCGCGGAACCGAGTACCAGGCGGCCCAGGAGAAGTACGACACCGCGAACTACGTCGCCGCCGAGCTCGAGCAGCAGGCCGCCGACGCCGGAGTCGCCGCCGCCGCATCGAACCGGCAGGCCGGCCAGCTCGCGGCGCAGCTCTCCCGCACGGGCGGCAACGACCTCAGCATCAACCTGCTGGTGGGCGGTGAGCAGTCCAGCGACCTGCTCTACCAGCTCAGCGCCATGTCGAAGCTCGCCGAGAAGACCTCGCAGATCTACGCCAAGGCCCAGCAGGACACCAACACGGCCGCATCGCTCACCGCCCAGGCCGAGGTGGCGCGTGACGAGCTGAAGGGCCTGGCCGACGCCGCCCAGGAACTGCGCGACCAGGCGGTCGCCGCCCAGCAGTCGGCCGAGGCGGCTCTCGCCGAGCAGCAGGACCACCAGGTGGAGCTGAACGCCCAGCTCACGGTGCTGCAGGAGAACCGCGTCGCCACCGAGGCCGACTTCCAGAAGGGCGTCGACGCCCGTGCCGAGGCCGCCCGCGCCGCCGCAGCGGCCGGCCTGTCGACACTCCCGTACATCGCGGCCAGCGGCTGGGCCAGCCCGTTCCCCGGCGCCTTCTCCTCCGACGAGTACGGCATGCGGGTGAACCCGGTGTCGGGCGCCTACCTCCTGCACTCCGGCATCGACCTCGTCTACAACGGCGGCACCTGCGGAGCCACGGTCTACGCAGCCGCCGAGGGCATCGTGAACTACGCCGGCTGGAACGGTGGCTACGGCAACTTCATCCAGATCGACCACGGCGGCGGCATCGCCACCGCCTACGGCCACAACACCACCCTGCTCGTGGGCAACGGCAGCTACGTCTCGGTGGGCCAGCCCATCGCCTACGCCGGCACCACGGGCAATTCGACCGGATGCCACGTGCACTTCGAGGTGCGCCAGAACGGCACCGCCATCAACCCGCGCCCCTTCATGGCGGCGCAGGGCATCGAGTTCGGCTGATCCATGGCCCGCTCGTCCACCTCCTCCCGTCGCCGGTGCGCGGCGACCCCCACGAACGAGCCCCCGACCCCGGAACGAGCCCGACGATGAGCACAGCCCCGCCCGACACCACCTCCGCCGGCACCCTGAATCCGGATGCCGCACCAGCCGAGCACGCGAGCAGCCCGGCCAGGCGGTCGCCCGTCCGTCGCCCCCTCCCCACGTTCTTCGCCGCCCTCCTGCTGGTCTTCGGCATCGTCTTCGTCGACGTGCTCCGCGGTTCGGAGTCGGCCTCGGCCATCGACTACCCCTCCTGGGAGGACGTGCTCGCCGCCCGCGGCAACGAGTCGGCCAAGCAGGCCGAGGTCGAGCGCATCCAGGGCCTCATCGGCCAGCTGCAGTCGGAGGTCGAGGCGGCTCAGCAGTTCGCCGCCGTGAAGGCCGACGAGTACTCGGCCGCACAGCAGTCGTTCGACACCGCGACCTTCCGGGCCGACGAGCTCGACCGCCAGGCCGCGGAGGCCACCGCGCGGGCCGATCTCTCCAACGCTCAGGCCGGCCAGCTGATCAGCCAGCTCTCCCGGGCGGGCGGCACCGACCTCACGCTCAACCTCATCGTCTCCGGTGACGGCTCCGACGACCTGCTCTACCAGCTGGGCGCGATGAGCCAGCTCTCGCAGCAGACCAGCCGGCTCTACGAGCAGGCCGCTCAGGATCGCAACACCGCTCAGGGTCTCACCGACCAGGCCGTCGTCGCGCGTGACGCCCTCGAGGGTCTCCGCGACGCCGCCGAGACGGCCCTGGCCGCGGCTCAGGACGCGCAGGCCCAGGTGGAGAGCGCGCTGGCCGAGCAGGAGGCCCAGAGCGTGGTGCTCGACGAGCAGCTGAAGGCGCTTCAGGCGAGCACGGTCAAGACGGTGGCCGACTACGAGGCGGGGGTCGCCGAGCGCAAGCGCCTCGAGGAGGAGGCCCGCCAGCGGGCGCGCGAGGAGGCCATCCGGCGGGCGCAGGAGGCCGCCGCGGCGGCCGGCAACGGCGGCGGTGGTGGTTCTTCCGGGCCGATCCCCTCGGTCGACGGCTGGACCAGTCCCCTCGCCAGCTGGCGGGTGTCCGACGAGTGGGGCCAGCGCTTCCACCCGATCTACCTCGAGTGGCGGCTGCACGCGGGCATCGACCTCGTCGCCCCCGGCGGCACCTGTGGCGCGCCCGTGTACGCCGCGGCCAGCGGCACGGTCAGCCAGGCCAGCTACAACGGCGGCCTCGGCAACTCGGTCACCATCAACCACGGCGGTGGCCTGACCACCGTCTACGGTCACAACAGCTCGCTCACGGTCGGCCGCGGCCAGTCGGTGGGCGTGGGCGAGCTCATCGCCCTCGCCGGCACCACCGGGTCGTCGACCGGATGCCACGTGCACTTCGAGACCCGTGTGAACGGCGTCTCGCAGAACCCGCGCAACTTCGTGGGCTTCTAGCCGCACCCGGAACGCCGAACGCCCCGCCTCTCGAGATGAGAGACGGGGCGTTCGCACGATCAGAGGTCAGTGCCCCTCTTCGGCCAGCTTCGCGATGCCGGCCTGCACGATGGCGTCGGCCTCGGCCGCGTCGCCCCAGCCGTCGATCTTGACCCACTTGTTGGGCTCGAGGTCTTTGTAGCGGGCGAAGAAGTGCTCGATCTCGTTGCGGGTCTGCTCGGGAACATCCGAGATGTCCTGGATGTGCGCCCAGCGCGGGTCCTTGTGGGGAACCACGACCACCTTGGCGTCGGAGCCGGCCTCGTCGCTCATGTTGAGCACGCCCACCGGGCGCACCTTCACACCCACGCCCGGGAACACGGGGTACTCCAGCAGCACCAGCGCGTCGACGGGGTCGCCGTCCAGGCCCAGGGTGTTCTCGAAGAACCCGTAGTCGGTGGGGTAGACGAAGCTCGTGAAGAGCACGCGGTCGAGGTACACGCGACCGGTCTCGTGGTCGACCTCGTACTTGTTGCGGCTTCCCTTGGGGATCTCGACGACGACGTCGTACTCGGCCATTCTCCACTGCTTTCTCGAGGGGGCCACGGCGCCGGATGTGCGCCGCGAAACTGCAATAACGTTACTGGATGCACCTGCCAGATCGCCGCCCGCGTCTCACCCCGGCCATCGCCGACGTGCGTCGAGCGGTGCGCGACGCCCTCACCCGGGTCGAGGGGGTTCCGGATGCCGGTGCCGACCTCCTGGTGGCGCTGAGCGGCGGCCCCGACTCCCTCGCGCTCGCGGCCGCGACCGCTTTCGAGGCGCCGCGGGCGAACCTCCGCGCCGGTGCCGTCATCGTCGACCACGCCCTGCAGTCAGGATCCGACGTCGTGGCATCGACGGCCGCGCGCCAGGCGACGGAGCTCGGGCTCGACCCTGTGATCGTCACCCGCGTCGAGGTGCAGCACGGCGCCTCCGGGCCTGAGGCTGCCGCCCGAACCGCTCGCTACGCGGCCGTCGACGCCGCACTCGCCGCCACGGGGGCCCGAACGGTGCTGCTCGGTCACACCCTCGACGACCAGGCGGAGACCGTGCTCCTCGGTCTTGCCCGGGGCTCCGGCGCGGTGAGCCTGCACGGGATGGCGGTGACGAGCGAGACCGACGCGGGCGCGCGCATCCGCCCTCTCCTCGGGCTGAGGCGGCAGGTCACGCTCGACTTCTGCGCCGATTCGGGGCTGCAGCCGTGGCACGACCCGCACAACGTCAGCCCCGACTTCGCCCGGGTGCGCGTGCGCGCCGAGGTGCTGCCGCTGCTCGAGCGTGAGCTCGGGCCGGGCGTGGCCGAGGCGCTCGCCCGCACGGCCGAGCAGCTGCGCGAAGACGACGACACGCTGCACGCGATCGCCGTCGAGACCATCGAAGACCTCGTGGAGCACGCCGAGGCGGGTATCGCGGTGTCGGCGGGCGCGCTGGCCGCGAATCCGCCGGCCCTTCGCAATCGCATCATCCGGTACGTGGTCGACAGCGAGTTCGGGGTGTCGCTCTCGCGGGCCCAGACCCTGGCCGTGGCGGCGCTGGCCACCGACTGGCACGGCCAGAAAGGCGTCGATCTGCCAGGGATTAGAGTGGTGCGGCGAGGCGCACTGCTGGAGTTCGCGCGCGCCGCCACCGACCGGCAGTCCACCGATGCCGGCGGCATCCCCGGGCAGGAAGAGACCGCATGAACATCGACGACGTCAGCTCCGACATCACCGAGGTGCTGCTGACCGAGCAGCAGATCGCCGACAAGATCGCCGAGCTCGCCCGCCGCATCGAGGCCGACTACGCCGACGACGACAACCTGCTGCTGGTGGGCGTGCTGCGCGGCGCCGTGATGGTGATGGCCGATCTCGCCCGCGAGCTCCGCATCCAGCTCAACATGGACTGGATGGCGGTGTCGTCGTACGGCTCCGGCACGCAGTCCAGCGGTGTCGTGCGCATCCTGAAAGACCTCGACACCGACCTCACCGGCCGCAAGGTGCTCATCGTCGAGGACATCATCGACTCGGGCCTGACGCTGTCGTGGCTGCTCGCGAACCTGCGTTCGCGCGGCGCCGCGTCGGTGGAGATCTGCGCGCTGCTGCGCAAGCCCGAGGCCGTCAAGGTCGAGATCGACGTGCGCTACGTGGGCTTCGACATCCCGAACGCCTTCGTGGTGGGCTTCGGCCTCGACTACGCCGAGCGGTACCGCAACCTCAAGTCGATCGGTGTGCTCGCCCCGCACGTCTATTCCTGAGTGATGCTCGACTCAGCGGGCGAGGTGCGCTAGCATCGGCGAGGGGTCGGGCCCGAGAGAGGTCTGCCATGCGTGCTCGAACTGCCGTCCCCGCCCTTCTGCTCACCGCCGCGCTGGTCGCGGCTGGGGCCCTTCCTGCTGAGGCGTACGCCGATCCGCGCGCCCCGCAGTGCACGGTGCCCGTGGGCCCGGTGCAGACCGTGGTGGTGGGTGAGCTCACGGCCCTCACCGCACGATGCACGAGTCCGAAGGGCGGCGCGCTCGCGGCCACGGCGCTGAACGGCACGGTCGCGATGACCTTCGGGCTGCTGCTGTACCGGGCGACCGACGCATCGTGGGGGTACGACAAGATCACCGTGCATCTCGCCTCGGAGGGGCCGACCGGACCAGGCGCGACGGTGCTGGTGCGGGTCGTCGAGCCCTGACGGGCGTCTCGTTACGCCCACGGGGAACACGGAGGCCCCGCTCAGTCCGCGGCGGGTACCCTTGCAGCACGACATAGGCACCGTGCCGTCTCCCCGGCACACAAGCGATGAAGAGACATGAACGCGAAACGCATCCTTCGATCTCCCATTCCGTACATCCTGCTGGGTGCGATCGCTCTCTGGATCGGGTTCAGCCTGATCACCGGTGCCGGGTACCAGCAGGTCACGACCCAGCAGGGTCTCGGGTTCCTCTCCAGTGGCAAGGTCTCCGAGGCCACCGTCGTCGACGGTGAGCAGCGCGTCGACCTCACGCTCTCGAGCCCCGACGACACCTACGGCTCGAAGGTGCAGTTCTACTACGTGGCCCCTCGCGGCACCGAGGTCGTCAACGCGGTGACGGATGCGAACCCGTCCGACGGCTTCAACGACGAGGTTCCCCAGGCCAACTGGTTCCTCTCGGCCCTCGGTCTCCTGCTCCCCATCATCCTGATCGGTGCCTTCTTCTGGTTCATGCTCTCCGGCATGCAGGGCGGCGGAAACCGCGTGATGCAGTTCGGCAAGTCCAAGGCCAAGCTCGTCTCGAAGGAGTCGCCGAAGGTGACCTTCGCCGACGTGGCCGGTGCCGAGGAGGCGCTGGAGGAGCTCGAGGAGATCAAGGACTTCCTGAAGGAGCCCGCCAAGTTCCTCGCCGTGGGTGCCCGCATCCCGAAGGGCGTGCTGCTGTACGGCCCTCCCGGCACCGGCAAGACCCTGCTGGCCCGCGCCGTCGCGGGTGAGGCGGGCGTGCCGTTCTACTCCATCTCGGGCTCCGACTTCGTGGAGATGTTCGTGGGCGTCGGCGCCAGCCGTGTGCGCGATCTGTTCCAGCAGGCGAAGGAGAACTCCCCGGCCATCATCTTCATCGACGAGATCGACGCTGTCGGCCGCCACCGCGGGGCCGGCATGGGCGGCGGTCACGACGAGCGCGAGCAGACCCTCAACCAGCTGCTGGTCGAGATGGACGGCTTCGACGTGAAGACCAACGTCATCCTCATCGCCGCCACCAACCGGCCCGACATCCTCGACCCCGCGCTGCTGCGCCCGGGCCGCTTCGACCGCCAGATCGGCGTCGACGCCCCCGACCTCAACGGCCGTCGCAAGATCCTCGAGGTGCACGGCAAGGGCAAGCCCCTCGCTGCCGGTGTCGACCTCGAGGTGGTCGCCCGCAAGACGCCCGGCTTCACGGGCGCCGACCTGGCCAACGTGCTGAACGAGGCCGCGCTGCTCACCGCGCGCAGCAACGCCCAGCTCATCGACAACCGGGCCCTCGACGAGGCCATCGACCGCGTGATCGCTGGCCCCCAGCGCCGCACCCGCATCATGCGCGATCAGGAGAAGCTGGTCACCGCCTACCACGAGGGCGGCCACGCCCTGGTGGCCACGGCGATGAACTACACCGACCCCGTCACGAAGGTCACCATCCTGCCGCGCGGCCGGGCCCTCGGGTACACGATGGTGCTGCCGCTGGAAGACCGTTATTCGGTCAGCCGCAACGAACTGCTCGACCAGCTCGCCTACGCCATGGGCGGCCGCGTCGCCGAGGAGGTCGTGTTCCACGACCCCACCACGGGTGCCTCCAACGACATCGAGAAGGCCACCGGAACGGCCAAGAAGATGGTGACCGAATACGGCATGAGCTCCTCGCTCGGTGCCGTGAAGCTCGGCAGCGCCTCGGGTGAGATGTTCCTCGGCCGCAACATGGGCCACGAGCGCGACTACTCCGAGAACCTCGCCCAGCAGGTCGACGCCGAGGTGCGCGGGCTCATCGAGGCCGCGCACGACGAGGCCTGGCAGGTGCTGAACGACAACCGGGAGATCCTCGACCGGCTGGCCGCGGAGCTGCTCGAGAAGGAGACACTCGACCACGACGAGCTGGCCGAGATCTTCACCGGCATCAAGAAGCTCCCGCTGCGACCCCAGTGGCTCTCCAGCGAGAACCGCCCCGTGTCGTCGCTGCCCCCGGTGGTCTTCCCGGCCGCCAAGGCTCCCATCGACGGCGCGGCCGTCGATGGCGCCGTGGGGTCCGAGCCCGAGCCCGAGGCCGAGGCGAACCCCAAGCGCGCCCCTCGCATCAACCCCCGCCCCGCCACCGCCTAGGCACTCGTGTCCGTCGACCGCGACAGGATCGAGGCGGCCGTCAGCGAGATGCTCGCGGCCATCGGCGACGACCCCGGCCGCGAGGGTCTGGTCGACACGCCCCAGCGCGTGGCGGCGCTGTTCGCCGAACTGTACGGCGGCACCGGCAGCGATCCGGCGTCGGCCCTCGGGGAGACGTTCGTGGCCGAGGTGGCCGCGGGAGCAGCGTCGACCGGCACGCAGGCTGATGCCGGCCCGGCCACCGGTGCGGCACCCGGGCCGGTGCTGATCCGAGACATCGCGTTCCGCTCGGTGTGCGAGCACCACCTGCTGCCCTTCGACGGGGTGGCCCACGTGGCCTACCTGCCGGGCGACCGGGTGGCCGGGCTGGGGGGAGTGGTGCGCGTCGTGGAATCGGCCGCATCCCGGCCCCAGCTGCAGGAGCGGCTCACCGACGACATCGCCGACGCGCTCGAACGCGGCCTCGGTGCCCGGGGTGTGCTCGTGGTGATGGATGCGCGGCACGGCTGCGTGACCCTGCGCGGCCCCCGGCAGACCGGCAGCACCACCCTCACGCTCGCGGCGCGGGGCGCTCTCGCCGAACCCGAGGCGAGGGCGGAACTGGTCGCGCTGATCGCGGCTCCGCGGCAGGCCGACCCCGGCGCCGATGGCGCGGCCGACCCCGGCGCCGATGGCTCTGTCTCCGAAGGCCGTGCTCGGTCGGTCGCGAGCGACGGAGGGTCGGCATGACGCGCATCATGGGCATCCTGAACGTCACGCCCGACTCGTTCAGCGACGGCGGACTCTGGACCGATCGCGCCGCCGCCGTGAAGCATGCCCTCGGCATGGTGGAACGCGGGGCGGACATCATCGACGTGGGCGGCGAGTCGACCAGGCCCGGCGCGCAGCGCGTCGCCGTCTCCGAAGAACGTCGCCGTGTTCTGCCGGTGGTGCGCGAGCTGACCGACCGTGGGGTGACGGTGAGCATCGACACGATGAACGCCGCCACGGCCGCTGCCGCGCTCGATGCCGGGGCCACCATCGTCAACGACGTCTCCGGCGGTCTCGCCGACCCCGAGATGGACGACCTCATCGTGGCCACCGATACCCGGTTCGTGGTGATGCACTGGCGCGGTCACAGCGACGGGATGAACGACCTCGCCCGCTACGACGACGTGGTGGAGGACGTGGCGCGCGACCTGGAGTACCGAGCCGCGCAGCTCATCGTCAAGGGTGTCTCGCCCGATCGCCTCATCCTCGACCCGGGCCTCGGCTTCGCCAAGACCGCTGAGCACAACTGGGCGCTGCTCGGCCGGCTGGGCCGGCTGGTGGCCCTCGGGCTGCCGGTGCTGGTGGGGGCGTCGCGCAAGCGCTTCCTCGGCGACCTGCTGGCCGGCGGCGCCACCGCCGCCGAGCGCGACCTCGCCTCGGCCACGGTGGCCGCACTGGCGGTGCGCGAGGGCGCCTGGGGGGTGCGGGTGCACGACGTGGCGCTCACGCGCCAGGCCGTCGACGTGGCCGACGCCTGGAACCGAGGGCGGGACGCCCGACCGAGCCGCGATGACGGAACCGCACGACGGGAGCGCGCATGACCACCGACGACCACAGCGCAGCACCGCCATCCGGTGCCCGCACCCGGGCCGCAGAACTCGAGGCCCTCGACGTGCTGACGCTCACCGGCCTGGAGGTGTTCGCCCACCACGGCGTGTTCGACTTCGAACGCGAGAACGGCCAGCGCTTCGTGATCGACGTGCAGCTCTGGCTCGACACCGCCCCGGCTGCCGGCGGCGACGACCTCGGCAAGACGGTGCACTACGGCGAACTGGCCGAGGAGATCGCGGCCGCCGTGGCGAGCGACCCGGTCGACCTGATCGAGACGCTCGCCGAGCGGGTGTGCGGCGTGGTGCTCGCCCACGAGCCGGTTCGGCAGACCAGAGTGGTGGTGCACAAACCGGATGCGCCCATCACGGTTCCCTTTCACGACGTCTCGATCACCCTCACCCGGCCGCGGCCCGGTGACCACTCCAGCCTCCGCAGCAGAACGGCCGACGAATGATCCCCCGCCCCATCGACAGCGTGGAACGCCGCATCATCCGGCTGCCGGCCGTGCTGGCCTTCGGCAGCAACCTGGGCGACCGGGAGGCCACCATCCTGGCCGCGGTCGACGACCTGCGGGCCACCCCCGGCATCGAGGTGGGCGCGGTGTCGCGGCTGTACGAGACCGTCGCCATCAAGCCCGGCGGCGCCGACTACGACGCGCCGTCGTACCTCAACGCGGTGGCGCTCATCCGCACGAGCCTGCACCCCGAGGAGCTGCTCGGCGAGGTGAACCGCATCGAGCACGACCACGGCCGGGTGCGGGCCGAGCGCTGGGGCGACCGCACCCTCGACGTCGACATCGTCACCTTCGCCTCCATCATCCGCACCACGCCGCGGCTCACGCTGCCGCATCCGCGTGCCGCTGAGCGCGACTTCGTGCTGGTGCCCTGGCTCGAGGTCGACCCGGCGGCCAGCCTGCCGGGCCTCGGCCGAGCGGATGCGCTGCTGGCCGCCATCCCCGAGTCGACCCTGCGCCCCTACGCGGGGGAGCACCGGTGAGGCACACCCGACCGCTCACGCTGATCGGCTTCGGCCTGGCCGGCCTCGCCATCGGCTTCCTGCTGCAGGTGGGGCTGGCGGCCGCCGGGCAGCCCGTGCTCATCCCGCCGTACACGCTGCCCATCACCCTCGTGGCCGCAGCGGCCATCGTGGTGGTGCTGGCGGTGCCGATCGGCCGGGCCATCCGGGGTCGTTCGAACGCGCGCATCAACCCCTTCCGGGCCATGCGCGTGGTGGTGCTCGCGAAGGCGTCGAGCCTCGTGGGCGGCCTGACCGCGGGGTTCGCGGCGGGCATCGTGGTGTTCCTGCTCACGCGACCGGTGATCGCCGACGTGGGCTCGGTGTGGCCCGGCGTGGCGGCGGCGGTGTCGGGCGTGGCGCTCCTGGTGGCGGGCGTGGTGGCCGAACGGCTCTGCACCCTGCCGCCCGACGAGCCCGACGAAGCAGGCACGGCGTGAGCCCGCGGCTGGAGGTCGAGGGCGACTGGCAGGGCGTGAGCCCGAAGTACGTGGGTGTCGAACTGGTGTCGAGCTTCCTCGGGGCGCTGGTGCTCTGCGGGGTGACGGTGCCGTTCATCCTGCTCGGCACGTGGTTCGGCTGGCCGGCCTTCGCGGTCGCCGCCGTGATCGGCGTGGTGATGCTGGCCCTCGCACCGCGGCGGGTGCGCTCGATCGGCTACCGGCTGCGCGACGACGATCTCGTCTTCCGGCGCGGCATCATGTTCCACCGCGTGGTGGCCGTTCCCTACGGGCGCATGCAGCTCATCGACGTGAACCGGGGGCCGGTGGCGCGGGCGCTCGGGCTCGCCGAGCTGAAGTTCGTCACGGCGGCGGCGTCGACCGGCGTGTCGATCCCAGGGCTCGTGACGACGGATGCGGATGCGCTGCGCGATCGCCTGGTCGAGCTCGCCGAATCGCGCCGCGTGGGGCTGTGACCGACCCGGACTCGGGGGCGCCCGGCCCCGGCGACCCGGCCGCGTCGCCTTCGGCCGCGGGACCCCGGGGTGGGAGGGTGCTCACCGACGGAGAGTGGCACCGCCTTCATCCGGCCACGCCCCTCCTGCGCGGTGGGATCGTGCTCATCGCCATCCTCGGCTTCGTGCTGGCCAACTTCCGCGAGCGTCTGGTCGACTGGGTGTTCGGGGCGCCCGAGCTGCCGGGCGACCCGCTGCAGACCGCCTACGAGCGCGGCCAGATCGGCTGGATCTCGCTGATCGTGGTGGCCGCCCTGGTGATCGGCGTGGTCAGCTTCTCCGTCTCGTGGCGCCTGCACACCTTCCGGGTGGGCGACGACGTGGTCGAGGTGCGCAGCGGCGTGCTCTTCCGCACCCACCGCCGGGCGCGGCTCGACCGCATCCAGGGCGTGTCGATCGCTCGGCCGTTCTTCGCGCGCCTGTTCGGCGCCGCCCGGCTCGAGGTGAGCGTGGCCGGGCAGGACGCGAAGGTCGAGCTCGCGTACCTCGGCAGCGCCCAGGCCGACTCGCTGCGCCGCGACGTGCTGCTGCTGGCCTCGGGAGCGCAGCTCGCCCGCGCGGAGCAGACCGGCGCGACGCCCCCGCTCCCCGGCGCCACCGAACTCGCGGCGGCCCCCGGCCTCGTCAACCAGCGGATGCGCGAGCTGCTCGCGCCCGAACTCGACCCGGCGCTGGCCGCTCCCGAGTCGGTCGTGAAGATCCCGCCGGGCCGTCTGATCGGCTCGCTCGTGCTGAGCGGGGTCACCGTGGTGCTGCTCGTGGTGGGCGCTCTGCTGGTGTCGGGTTCGCTGATGGGGCGGCGGGAGCTGTTCGTCATCCTGCTCGTGCCCGGCGCCGCGGCGGCCGTGGGCTTCTACTTCAACCGCTTCACGAAGTCGCTGCGCTACAGCATCGCGGGCACCCCCGACGGCGTGCGCGTGGGCTTCGGCCTGCTCTCGACGAGCAACGACACCCTGCCGCCGGGGCGCATCCACGCCGTGGAGGTGAGTCAGCCGCTGCTCTGGCGGCCGGCGGGCTGGTGGGCCATCCGCATCAACCGCGCGGGCGCGGCGGGGGAGGGCGCGGCACAGACCAGCACCACGATGCTCCCGGTCGGCACCCTGGCCGACGTGCGCGTGGTGCTGGGCCTCCTCCTGCCGGGTCTCGCCCCGGCCCAGGACGCCTCGGATCCTCGTCTCGAGGAGTCTCCGTCGGCCGGCCACCTCAGCACCCGCGACATCGTGGTGGCCGGGCTCACCGCGCGTTCGGGGCAGGGCTTCACCGATGCACCTCGCCGGGCCTGGCCCATCCGCCCGCTCTCGTGGCGACGCACCGGATTCGCCCTCACCGACGACGCGGTGCTGCTGCGCTCGGGATTCATCTGGCGGCACCTGTCGATCGTTCCGCTGGCGCGCGTGCAGAGCCTCAAGATCGATCAGGGCCCGCTGCTCCGGATGCTCGACCTCGTCTCCTTGACCGTGCACACCGTCGCGGGCCCGGTGCGCGCCACCGTGCCGGCCGTCGACCGCGCCGAGGGGATCGCGGCCTTCGACGACTGGGCGCGCCTGGTGGCCGCCGCGGGGGCGGCCGACCCCACGCAGCGCTGGGCCAAGAAGCCCGCCGCGAGCCCGCCGCACTGGGCACCGCCGTCCGGGCATCCGGTCGCGGCTGCCGCCACCGAATTCCCACCCCCGCCCCCGCCCCCACCCACGCCCCCACCCACGAACGAGGCCGACCGATGAGACCTTCCGACCGCACCGGACGCCTGGGCGTCGGCATCATCGGCGCCGGGAGGGTGGGCCCGGTGCTCGGAGCCGCCCTGGCGGGGGCCGGCCACGCGCTCGTGGGCGTGTCGGCCATCTCCCTCGACAGCCTCGAACGCGCCGACGCCATGCTGCCGGGCGTGCCCGTGCTCACCATCCCCGAGCTGGTCGAGCGCAGCGAGCTCGTGGTGCTCGCCGTTCCGTCGAGCGAGCTGCCGACGCTCATCGCGGGGCTCGCCGAGACCGGCACCTGGCAGGCGGGGCAGCTCGTGCTGCACACCGCAGCGGAGTACGGCGTCGACGTGTTCGCGCCCGCCCGCTCGGCCGGCGTCATCCCGCTCGCCGTGCACCCGGCCATGTCGTTCACCGGAACCTCGGTCGACCTCGCCCGGCTCGCCGGCACCCACTTCGCGGTCACGGCGCCCACCCCGGTGCTGCCGATCGCCCAGGCGCTGGTGGTGGAGATGGGTGGCGAACCCGTGGTGGTGGCCGAGGCCGACCGTCCGGCCTACGCCGAGGCCATCGAGACGGCCACCACGTTCTCCACCGCCATCGTCGACCAGGCGGCCGGCATCCTCGAGGCTATCGGGGTCGACGCTCCGGGCCGGGTGCTCGCCCCCCTCGTGCGCTCGGCGGTCGAGAACGCCCTGGCTCGTGCGGGCGGTGCCCTGCCCCCGCTCTGACCCGGCCGGCGGCGCTGGGGGCCGGCGGCATCCGGATGGCGTGGCTTCGGGCACGGCTGGCCGGCACCGCGCCCGTGAGCAGCCCGGCACCCGGCATCCGTGCGCCAGCCCTGAGCCCCGAGCGGCGCCCGGGGTGCGCGAACGCGGGTACCATCGTCGTGGCGCTCTGCGAGGCAGGCGCCGCAAGCGAGGGAGTACCACCGGTGACCGATGCCGCATCCGACGCCACGATCACCGACCTGACGGCCACCGGTCAGCCGCTCGTCGCCACCACGGTGGCCGAGGTGCGCGCCGCCGTCGAGTCGGCCGTCGGCCGCCGTCGTGCCGACGACGAGCCCTCTGGCTACCGCCCCCGCGTCGCCCTGGTGCCCACCATGGGCGCCCTGCACGCCGGGCACCTCGCCCTTGTCGAGCGTGCGGCCGAGCTCGCCGACATCGTGGTGGTGTCGATCTTCGTCAACCCGCTGCAGTTCACCGACCCGGCCGACCTCGAGCGCTATCCGCGCGACCTGCCCGCCGACCTCCGCACCCTCACCGGCCGCGGGGCCGACATCGTGTTCGCCCCCGACACCGCCGAGCTCTACCCGAACGGCGAGATCGCGACGCGGGTGGTCGCCGGAAGCCTCGGCTCCCGGTTCGAGGGCCGCAGCCGCCCCGGTCACTTCGACGGGATGCTCACCGTGGTCGCCAAGCTGATCAACTCGGTGGGCCCGCAGGTCGTGCTCTTCGGCCAGAAGGACGCGCAGCAGATCTTCCTGGTGCGGCGCATGGTGGCCGACCTCGACCTGCCGGTCGCGGTGGAGGAGGTCGAGACGGTGCGCGACCACGACGGCCTCGCGCTGTCCAGCCGCAACCGCTTCCTCGACGCCGCCGAGCGACGGGCCGCCCTCACGCTGCCGCACGTGCTCGAGGCGGCCGCCTCCGCGTCCGACCGCGGGATCGACGCCGTGCTCGCCGCCGCCCAGTCGGCCGCGATGGGTGAGCAGCTCGTGGCCGTCGACTACCTCGCGGTCGTGCACCCCGACACCTTCCTCCCGGTCGACGACGACTACACCGGCAAGGCGCGCGTGATCGTGGCGGCTCGCGTCGGCGACACCCGCCTGATCGACAACGCCCCCATCTACCTCGGGCGCTGACCCGGGCGGCGACGGGTACGGATGCGCCGGCTCGGCACCCCGGCGGCCGGGTGGTGCGCGCCCGGTAAACTGAGGGCGACTTCCGAGGAGATCCGTTCCGCATGACTGACGCCCGCACGCCGTCCACGCCCGCCGCACCTGCCGCTGCCGCACCCGACGCCGCCGCCCTCGACGCTGCCGCACCCGACGCCGCCGCGCAGACCGACGACGCGGCCACCCAGGCCGCCGCCGACGAGGTGAGCGAGCAGAAGGCCGTGCGCCTGGCCAAGCGCGAGCGCCTGATCGAGTCGGGTGCCGAGGCCTACCCCGTGAGCGTGCCGGTCACCACCACCATCCCCGCCGTGCGCCAGAAGTGGGGCCACCTCGCGGCCGACGAGCAGAGCGGCGAGACGGTCGGCATCGCCGGCCGCGTCGTGCACCTGCGCAACACGGGCAAGCTCTGCTTCGTGTCGCTCCAGTCCGGCGACGGCAGCCGCATCCAGGCCATGATCTCGCTCGCCGCCGTCGGCGAGGAGTCGCTCGCCGCCTTCAAGGAGCTCGTCGACCTCGGTGACCACTTGTTCGTGGCCGGCGAGGTCATCTCCTCCCGCCGCGGCGAGCTCAGCGTCATGGTCACCTCCTGGCAGATCGCGTCGAAGGCCGTGCTGCCGCTGCCCAACCTGCACACCGAGCTCTCCGAGGAGACCCGGATGCGCAGCCGCTACCTCGACCTGATCGTGCGCGACGAGGCCCGTCAGATGGTGCGCACCCGGGCCCTCGCCAACGCGTCGCTGCGCAAGACCTTCGCCGACCGCGAGTTCCTCGAGGTCGAGACCCCCATGCTGCAGACGATCCACGGCGGCGCCGCGGCCCGCCCCTTCGTCACCCACTCCAACGCGTTCGACACCGAGCTCTTCCTGCGCATCGCGCCCGAGCTCTTCCTCAAGCGGGCCGTGGTGGGTGGCATCGACCGCGTGTTCGAGATCAACCGCAACTTCCGCAACGAGGGCGCCGACTCCTCGCACTCGCCCGAGTTCGCGATGCTCGAGGCCTACGAGAGCTACGGCGACTACACCAGCATCGCCGAGCTCACGCAGACGCTCATCCAGAACGCGGCCCTCGCGGTGGCCGGGTCGCACGTGGTGACCTGGGCCGACGGCACCGAGTACGACCTCGGCGGCCAGTGGGACCGCATCAGCATGTACGAGTCGCTGAGCCAGGCGGCGGGCACCGTCATCACGCCCGAGACCCCGGTGGCCGAGCTCCAGCAGCTGGCCGACCGTGAGGGCGTCGAGGTGCACCTGGCCAACCACGGCAAGCTCGTGGAGGAGCTGTGGGAGCACTTCGTCAAGGGCTCCCTCACCCGCCCCACCTTCGTGATGGACTTCCCGGTGGAGACGAGCCCGCTCACCCGCGCCCACCGCTCCATCCCCGGGGTCGTGGAGAAGTGGGACCTCTACATCAACGGCTTCGAGCTGGCCACCGGCTACTCCGAGCTCGTCGACCCGGTGATCCAGCGCGAACGCTTCGTCGAGCAGGCGAAGCAGGGTGCCGCGGGCGATGTGGAGGCCATGCGCCTCGACGAGGAGTTCCTGCGCGCACTCGAGTTCGGCATGCCCCCCTCGGGTGGCATGGGGATGGGCATCGACCGCCTGCTGATGGCCCTCACCGGCCTCGGCATCCGCGAGACCATCCTGTTCCCCCTGGTCAAGTAGCCCCGCACCATCAGAAGCCCGCACCACCCAACGAAGGAGTCCGGCATGAGCATGTTCGGCGGCAAGAAGAACGATCCGCTCGAGCCCGGCAAGAGCGAGCGCGAGAACAACGAGGGCGGAAAGGGCGACGGCAGCGGCAACCCGAACAAGCCCACCCCCACGCGCATCGCCATCTGGGTGATCGTGGGCGGCGTCGGCGTGTACCTGCTGGGCTCCGGCCTCTTCGGCATCCTCACGCACTGAGCACAGGCGCAGCGGGTATCCTGAACCAGATGGACATCCTCTGGCCCGCGCTCTCCGCACTCGCACCGACCGTTCTGATCGGGCTGGTGTTCTGGTTCATCATGCGTGCCGTGCTGCGGGCCGACAAGTCGGAGCGCCGGGCCCTCGCCAAGGTCGAGGCTGAAGAGCGTGCGAAGCTCGGCCTGCCACCGGCCAAGGCGTCCGCAGAGTAGCTCGCCTTACCGCTACGGTATGTCTCAGGGCAGACCGTAGGAGGCCGCATTGTCTGGTGGAGACGTCGCGGTCATCGTCGCGCTCCTTCTCCTCCTGATCGATCTCGCCATCCGCATCGGCTCCATCATCGTGGTGCCGCGCAACCGCCGGCCGTCGACGGCGATCGCCTGGCTGATGGCCATCTTCGTGCTGCCGTACGTGGGCTTCCTGCTGTTCCTGCTCATCGGCAGCTACAAGCTCCCCAAATCGCGACGCGACAAGCAGCACGCCATCAACGAGTTCATCGTCGAGACCACCGAGGGCATCGAGCGGGTGAGCGCCGACGCCCCGTGGCCGCCGTGGTTCAAGAACGTGGTGGAGCTCAACCGGACCCTCGGCGCGATGCCCCTCGTGGGCGGCAACACCGCCACGCTCGTGGGCGATTACGACGACAGCATCCGCCAGATGACGGCCGACATCGCCCAGGCGCGGCGCTATGTGCACGCCGAGTTCTACATCCTCTCCTACGACCACACCACCAAGCCGTTCTTCGAGGCGCTCGAAGCGGCCGTGAAGCGCGGCGTGACCGTTCGCGTGCTGCTGGACCACATCGCATCCGTTCGCGCGCCCGGCCACAAGGCGACCGTGAAGATGCTCAACCGCATCGGCGTGAAGTGGCACTTCATGCTGCCGGTGCAGCCCCTCAAGGGCCGCTGGCAGCGCCCCGACCTGCGCAACCACCGCAAGATCCTCGTGCTCGACGGCGAGGTGGCCTACATGGGCTCGCAGAACGTGGTCGACCGCAGCTACAACAAGAAGGGCAACCTGCGCCGCGGCCTGATGTGGCAAGACCTGATGACCAGGCTCGAGGGCCCCATCGTGGCCGGCATCAACGCCATCTTCATCACCGACTGGTACAGCGAGTCGAACGAGCTGCTGCTGCGCGAGACCCGGGCCATCACCGACGACATCATCGAAGACGAACCGGATGCCCTCGACATGCAGGTGGTTCCGTCGGGCCCCGGGTTCGACGGTGAGAACAACCTGCGCCTCTTTCTCGCGCTGCTCTACAACGCGCAGGAGCGCATCGTCATCACGAGCCCGTACTTCGTGCCCGACGACGCGATGCTCTACGCCATCACCACCGCGGTGCAGCGGGGAGTGGCCGTCGACCTGTTCGTGTCGGAGATCGGCGACCAGGCGCTGGTCTACCACGCTCAGCGCTCCTACTACGAGGTGCTGCTGCGAGCCGGGGTGCGCATCTACATGTACCAGGCGCCCTACATCCTGCACGCGAAGCACTTCACCATCGACGACGAGGTGGCGGTGATCGGCTCGAGCAACATGGACATGCGCTCCTTCAGCCTGAACATGGAGGTGTCGCTGATGGTGCGCGGCCGCGAGTTCGTCACGGCGATGCGGGCGGTCGAAGACGGCTACCGCGCGGTGAGCCGCGAGCTCACGCTCGACGAGTGGCACAAGCAGCCGCTGCGCTCCACCATCCTCGACAGCCTGGCCCGCCTCACCTCCGGCCTGCAGTAGCCCGCGTCACAGACTGTTCGGTGTCGACGAGGCAGCTCGGGCACGCTCGAGCACGACCACGCGAAGTCGATCGGCGGCCGGTTCGTCGAGGCCGGGGATGGTGATGTTGCTCTGATCGGCTGCCGACTGACACACGAGATTCGTGATGTTCAGCAACCGCTCGATGACGCCATTGTGCGTGGTCACGGTCTGAACCCGTGCGTAGGGCAGGGAGATCGCCGTGCGGGTCAGGATCCCGCTCCGAAACCGGATCTCGGTTTCGCCGAGCTGATAGCGGATCGTCCAGGCTCGAACAATGGTCGCCAGGCTGGTCAGCACGGCGATCCCGATGAGACCCGTGGCGGCCACGGGTACATAACCGAAAGCGAGCCTCAGATCAGGAACGAACATCGGAGCGACCGACGTCGCGCCGATGATGACGATCGCGATGATCGTCAGTGGCAAGACGGTTCGCAGCACGACGCTGACTCTGTACTTCATGCTCGTCGGCAACCACACGGATGAGTCCGGAAGAGAAGATGACATTCCGTGAGGATAACTCACTCACGGTCGGTGTGCCAGCGTCAGGGGCGGGGCTGCAGGCGAACGCCCGGGAGCACCGGGGCCGGCAGGGGTGAGCCGGCGAAGTGGTGGTCGCTGGCGCCGAAGCGGGGGCGGGCGTCGGGATGCGCGTCGGCGTCGGCCGACGCGACCTCCGGTACCGAGCCGTCGGGTTCCGCCGCCCCCGACTCGCGTTGCCAGGACGCGCGGTAGGCCACCACCTCGTCGTGGCTGCGGCCGACGAAGTTCCACCACATCAGGATCTTCTCGCCCAGCGGTTCGCCGCCGATCAGCACCAGCCGCACGGGCTCGTCGCCCGCCCGGAGCGCGACGGTGTCGCGCCCGACGCCGAGGTGCACCAGCTCGGTACGGGTCGCGGTGATGCCGTCGACCGACACGGGCCCCGCATCCACCAGCACGCCGTGCTCGAACGACGGCTCGACCGGCAGGTCGACGACGCCGCCCGCCGGGAGCGAGATCTCGGCGGCCACCAGGGGGGTGAACGTGGTGGCGGGCACACCGACGCCGGCGAGCGAGCCGACGAACACGCTGATGGCGGCATCCTGAACCACCACGCGCGACGCCCGGTGGTTCTCGAAGAAGGGCTCGGTCTGGCGCGAGGCCTCGGGCAGCGCCACCCAGAGCTGAACCCCGTGCAGCACGGTGGTGGCCGGTGTCGACACCTCGGAATGCGAGATGCCCCGCCCCGCGGTCATCAGGTTGAGCTCGCCGGGCCGCACGAACGCGTGGCTGCCCACGCTGTCGCGGTGTTCGATCTCGCCTTCGAACAGCCAGCTCACGGTCTGCAGGCCGGTGTGCGGATGCGGGGGCACGACCATGCCTCCCGTCTCCGACACCGGCGACGGCCCGTAGTGGTCGGCGAAGCACCAGGCGCCGATCATGGTGCGCTGCTTGCTCGGCAGGGTGCGGTGCACGGTCATGGCGCGGGGGCCGCCGAGCGGCACCTCGCGAGCGGTCACGATCTCGGGCGGGGTGGGAGCTCCCGCCTCGATGGTCGTCTCGCAGGCGGCCCAGGTCTCGTCGGGGCGGCGCTCGAGGTTGCTCACGCGGTCATCCTACGTCGCACCGTCACGCCCACGGCGAACAGGGGCTGTCTGGCCCCCGCCCCCTGGTTAGTCTCTTGATATCGGTCGCCATCCACCGGCCCTGGCGATCAAGGAGACAGACATGTTTGAGAGATTCACCGACCGAGCCCGTCGTGTCGTCGTCTTGGCGCAAGAAGAAGCCAAGATGCTCAACCACAACTACATCGGCACCGAGCACATCCTGCTCGGGCTCATCCACGAGGGCGAAGGGGTCGCCGCGAAGGCGCTCGAGTCGCTCAACATCTCGCTGGATGCGGTTCGCGAGCAGGTTCAGGACATCATCGGCCAGGGCCAGCAGCAGCCCACCGGGCACATCCCCTTCACGCCGCGAGCGAAGAAGGTGCTCGAGCTCTCGCTGCGCGAGGCGCTGCAGCTCGGCCACAACTACATCGGCACCGAGCACATCCTGCTCGGGCTCATCCGCGAGGGCGAGGGCGTCGCCGCCCAGGTGCTCGTGAAGCTGGGCGCCGACCTCAACCGGGTGCGCCAGCAGGTCATCCAGCTGCTGAGCGGCTACCAGGGCAAGGAGCAGGTCGCGGTCGGCGGAAACGACCAGGCCCCCGACAAGGGATCGCAGATCCTCGACCAGTTCGGGCGCAACCTCACGCAGGCCGCGCGCGACAACAAGCTCGACCCCGTGATCGGTCGCGAGAAGGAGATCGAGCGGGTCATGCAGATCCTCTCGCGCCGCTCGAAGAACAACCCCGTGCTGATCGGTGAGCCCGGCGTCGGCAAGACCGCCGTGGTCGAGGGCCTCGCCCAGGCCATCGTGCGCGGCGACGTGCCCGAGACGCTGAAGGACAAGCAGCTCTACACGCTCGACCTGGGTTCGCTCATCGCCGGCAGCCGTTACCGCGGTGACTTCGAGGAGCGTCTGAAGAAGGTCACCAAGGAGATCCGCACCCGCGGCGACATCATCACCTTCATCGACGAGATCCACACCCTCGTGGGCGCCGGTGCCGCTGAGGGTGCCATCGACGCGGCCTCGATCCTCAAGCCGCTGCTCGCCCGCGGTGAGCTGCAGACCATCGGCGCCACCACGCTCGACGAGTACCGCAAGCACTTCGAGAAGGATGCCGCGCTCGAGCGCCGGTTCCAGCCCATCCAGGTGGCTGAGCCGTCGCTGCCCCACGCGATCAACATCCTCAAGGGGCTGCGCGACAAGTACGAGGCGTTCCACAAGGTGTCGATCACGGATGGCGCCATCGTCGCCGCTGCGAACCTCGCCGACCGCTACGTGCAGGATCGCTTCCTGCCCGACAAGGCGATCGACCTGATCGACGAAGCGGGCGCCCGCCTGCGTCTGTCGATCCTCTCGGCCCCGCCGGAGCTGCGCGAGTTCGACGAGCGCATCGCCGCCGTGCGTGGCCAGAAGGAGGCCGCGATCGAGGATCAGGACTTCGAGAAGGCCGCTTCGCTCCGTGACGAGGAGAAGAACCTGCTCGGTGAGCGTCTTCGCCTCGAGAAGCAGTGGAAGGCCGGAGACGTGCAGACGTCGGGCATCGTCGACGAGGGGCTCATCGCCGAGGTGCTGGCTCAGGCCACGGGCATTCCGGTGTTCAAGCTCACGGAGGAGGAGTCGGCTCGCCTCGTGTTCATGGAGAAGGCCCTGCACCAGCGGGTCATCGGCCAGAACGAGGCCATCGCCGCCCTGTCGCGCACCATCCGTCGTACGCGTGCGGGCCTGAAAGACCCGAAGCGCCCCTCGGGCTCGTTCATCTTCGCCGGCCCCACGGGGGTCGGTAAGACCGAGCTCGCCAAGGCGCTGGCCGAGTTCCTGTTCGACGACGAGAACGCGCTGATCTCGCTCGACATGTCGGAGTACGGCGAGAAGCACACCGTCTCGCGGCTGTTCGGTGCCCCTCCCGGGTTCGTCGGCTTCGAAGAGGGTGGCCAGCTCACCGAGAAGGTGCGCCGCAAGCCCTTCTCCGTGGTGCTGTTCGATGAGATCGAGAAGGCGCACCCCGACATCTTCAACTCGCTGCTCCAGGTGCTGGAGGAGGGACGTCTGACCGATGGCCAGGGTCGCGTGGTCGACTTCAAGAACACCGTCATCATCATGACCACCAACCTCGGCACCAAGGACATCACGGGTGCGCCGATCGGCTTCCAGGCCACCGGCAACACCGCGACCTCCTACGAGCGGATGAAGGGCAAGGTCTCGGAGGAGCTGAAGAAGAACTTCAAGCCGGAGTTCCTCAACCGCGTCGACGACACCATCGTGTTCCCGCAGCTGGACAAGGTGGAGCTGCTGCAGATCGTCGATCTGTTCATCAAGCGCCTCCGCGACCGTCTGCTGGATCGCGACCTCACCATCGAGCTCACGCTCGCGGCGAAGGAGCGCCTGATCGAGGTCGGCTTCGACCCCTCGCTGGGTGCCCGGCCGCTGCGTCGCGCGATGCAGCACGAGGTCGAAGACCAGCTGTCGGAGCGCATCCTGCAGGGTGACCTGAACGCCGGCGACCACGTGCACGTCGACTTCGAGAACGGCGCGTTCACCTTCGTGACCACGTCGCGCGTACCGGTCGCCATCGGCGCCGGAGCAGACGCCACGGCGTCGGCCGCTGCGGCGGCTGCCGCCCTCGGCGACCTCGACTAGCAGTCCCTCGAAGGGCCGGGTACCGCACGGTGCCCGGCCCTTCGTCGTCCCCGCCCCGCCCTCATCCCACCCCCATCCCATCCCCGCTCCCCTCGAGCCGTCGCAGATCGCCCTCTGAGAGCACCCAAAGGGCGATCTGCGACGGCTCGAGGGGCGGAGGGGTGGGGTGGGGGTGGGGTGGGGCGCGGATACGATGGGCTGATGAGTTCGAGTAAGACGCCCGTGACCGTGCGGCGGGCGCGCACCAGTGACGTCCCGTGGATCCAGAGCCTCGTGGAGCCCCTGGTGCAGCGACGAATCCTGCTCGGCAAGGACGCGGTGGTGTTCTACGAGGCGGTGCAGGAGTTCCGCATCGCCGAAGACGCCGACGGCACGCCCATCGGCTGCGGCGCCCTGCACGTGTTCTGGGAGGATCTGGGCGAGGTGCGCACCCTCGCCGTGCACGACGACCACCTCGGCCGCGGCGTGGGCCGCGCCCTGCTGCAGCAGCTCGAGGCCGACGCCCTCGACCTCGGGCTCTCGCGGCTGTTCTGCCTCACCTTCGAGGTGGGGTTCTTCGAACGCAACGGCTACACGGCGTCTCCGCTGGCGCTGGTGGAGCCCGAGGTCTACGCCGAGCTCGTGCGGTCTCCGGATGAGGGCGTGGCCGAGTTCCTCGACCTCGCCCGCGTGAAGCCGAACACGCTCGGCAACACCCGCATGCTGAAGCACCTCGGGCGGTCGGAGTGAACGACGACGTGAAGACGGCGGAAGGCGAAAGCGAGGGCGACGAGCACCGGAGCTTCAACCAGCGACTGCGCGACCGGTACTTCGGGCGGCGGGCCGGTGGCGAGACGGATGCGGAGCACGAGTCGGCCGCATCCGCTCGCCCGAAGAGCAACCAGATGGGCATCTTCGGGCGGGTGCAGCGCCCCGGCGGATTCGACGCGCCGCCGGAGGAGCCGGTGGAGCTGGAGGGCCCTCTGCCCTGGGAGCTCGGCGGCGACGCCCCCGACTCCCGCGCCTAGCCCCACCCCCGCGGGGGTGCCTAGAGGGTCGAGGCGCAGGTGACGCAGAGGGATGCTGTGGGGCGGGCGTCGAGGCGCGCCGGTGCGATCGGCAGGCCGCAGACCAGGCAGGTGCCGTAGCTGCCGTCGTCGACGCGGGCGAGAGCGGCCTCGGTCTCGCCGAGTCGCAGTTCGGCGGCCAGCAGCAGGCCCCGGATGCGCGACCACTCACTCGACAGGGTCGGCCCCTCCGGGTCGTGCTCGTCGTCGTCGGGCGACGACTCGCGCATGGTGCGGAGGGCCGCCATCGTGGCCGTCAGCTCGTCGATGTCGGCGCGCGCCACGGCACGTGCATCGAGGAGGCGGTCGAGCGGTGTCGCCGTGACGTCAGCCCGCCGGTGAGGGGCCGTCAGCGGGGGTGGCCTCGCCGACGAACTCCTTGAACTCGGTCTCGAGGTTCTCGTCGAACGAGTCCCTCTCGTCGTCCGCTGCTTTCGCGGTGTCGGTGGCGTCGCTCTCGTCGACGTCGGCGCGCACAGCCGACTCGTCGACGTCGCTCTCGTCGACTTCGGGCTTCTGGCCGTTGTGCTCGAACGACTCGGGCTCGAGGGGATCGATGAAGGTGCTCATACCTCAACGGTACGCCCGAAACATCCCGAACACATGGTCGGGATACGATCCACGGGTGTCTCCCGTCTCGCCCTACCAGGTCTGCGTCGCGTTCCTCACGCGCACCGGCGCCGACGGCCGCACCGAGGTGCTGCTCGGTCGCAAGAAGACCGGTCTGGGCTCCGGCAATGTGGTGGGGCTGGGCGGCAAGATCGAGGCGGGCGAGACCGCGCTCGAGGCGATCGTGCGCGAGATCGAGGAGGAGTCGGGTCTCCTCGTCGAACCGGCCGATCTCACCGAGATGGGGTTGGTGAAGTTCGCGTTCCCGTTCCGAGAGAATTGGAGCCAGGACTCGACGGTCTTCGTGGGCTCGCGCTTCACCGGCGAGCCGGAGGAGTCCGACGAGGTGTCACCCGCCTGGTACCCGCTCGACGACCTGCCGCTCGACGCGATGTGGGACGACGCGAAGTACTGGCTGCCCGGTGTGCTCGCGGGGAGCCGGGTGCTCGGAGACTTCACCTTCGGGGCCGATTGCGCCACCGTGTCGGCGTACGAACTGCACACGCCCTAGCTTGGGAGCGACCGCCAGCACGTAGAATCTGCTGTGCCCTCCGAGACCGACCCCGCCGCGACCGACGCTGCTGCGCCCGAACCCGCCGCGTCGCCCATCGACCCCGCCGAGCTCGCCGTGGCGCTCAAGGTGCTGAAGCAGATGGTGCAGCTCGACGAGGAGCACCCCGACTTCGTCACCATGCGCCACGCCACCGCCAGGATGTTCAAGGCGGTGAAGCAGAAGCGCCGGCGGGAGATCCGGGCCGAGATCGCCGAGGCCGACCGCGGCGTGGTGGCCGCCACCGCCACAGGGGCCCCCGATCGCATCGACGACGAGACGCGCGGGATGCCGATCCGCAGCGCCACCACGGCTCCCACCGCGGGCACCCTGCTCAAAGCGCGCAAGTGCTACATCTGCAAGCAGCCCTACACGCTCGTGGACGCCTTCTACCACCAGCTCTGCCCGTCCTGCGCCGCCCTCAGCCACGCCAAACGGGAAGCGCGCACCGACCTCACGGGCCGGCGTGCGCTGCTCACCGGCGGCCGCGCGAAGATCGGCATGCACATCGCGCTGCGACTGCTGCGGGATGGCGCGCACACCACCATCACCACCCGTTTCCCGCGCGATGCGGTACGCCGGTTCACGAGCCTGCCCGACTCGGCGGAGTGGATCCATCGACTCACCGTCGTGGGCATCGACCTCCGCGATCCCGCTCAGGTGATCGGGCTCGCCGAGGCCGCCGCCGGTCCGCTCGACATCCTGATCAACAACGCCACACAGACCGTGCGGCGTTCGCCCGGTGCCTACCAGCCCCTGGTCGACGCCGAGCTGGCGCCGCTGCCCGACGGGCCGCTGCCCGAGCTGGTGACGTTCGGGCACACCAACGACCGGCATCCGCAGTCGCTCGCCCAGTCGGTGAGCGCGCATCCGATTCTCGCGGCGGCCGCGGCGAAGGCCGACGAGCTCACCGCCCAGGCCCTCGCCGCCGGGTCGAGCTCGCTCGCGCGGCACGCGGCGGGTACGGCCATCGACGCCGGCGGGCTCGTTCCCGACCTGCACGACATCAACTCCTGGACCCAGCGCGTGGAGGAGGTCGACCCGCTCGAGATGCTCGAGGTTCAGCTCGCGAACACCACGGCCCCGTTCATCCTGATCTCGCGGCTGCGGCCGGCGCTCGCCGCGAGCGAGGCCCGCCGCCGTTACGTGGTGAACGTGAGCGCCATGGAGGGCGTGTTCGGGCGCGGATACAAGGGGCCGGGGCATCCGCACACCAACATGGCGAAGGCGGCGGTGAACATGCTCACCCGCACGAGCTCGCGCGAGATGTTCGAGAGCGACCGCATCCTCATGACGAGCGTCGACACCGGATGGATCACCGACGAGCGTCCCCACCCCACCAAGGTGCGGCTTGCCGAGGAGGGCTTCCACGCCCCCCTCGACCTGGTCGATGGCGCCGCCCGCGTGTACGACCCGATCGTGCGCGGTGAGGCTGGAGAAGACCTGTTCGGCGTGTTCCTGAAGGACTACGCCCCGGGGAACTGGTGACGCGTCCGGAATGATTCGGGCGGGTCGGCGACCACTATGGCGTCCGACCCCGCCGAATCATTCCGGAGCGCCTACTCCGAGGCGGCCGCGAACTGTGCCTCGTACAGCGCGGCGTACGCCCCGCCGGCGGCGAGCAGCTCGGCGTGGGAGCCCTGCTCCACGATCGAGCCCGACTCCATCACCAGGATGAGGTCGGCGTCGCGGATGGTCGACAGCCGGTGCGCGATCACGAAGCTCGTGCGGTCGGCCCGCAACGCCGACATGGCCTTCTGCACGAGCTGCTCGGTGCGGGTGTCGACCGAGGAGGTGGCCTCGTCGAGGATGAGCACGCTGGGCTTGGCCAGGAAGGCCCGGGCGATGGTGAGCAGCTGCTTCTCGCCGGCGCTCACGTTCGACGCCTCGTCGTCGAGAACCGTGTCGTAGCCCTCGGGCAGGGAGTGCACGAAGCGGTCGACGTAGGTGGCGCGGGCCGCTTCGAGGATCTCCAGCTCCGAAGCAGCCGGGCGGCCGTACGCGATGTTGTCGCGGATGGTGCCGCCGAAGAGCCAGGTGTCCTGCAGCACCATGCCGGTGCGGGAGCGCAGGTCGTGCCGGGTCATCCGCGCGATGTCGACGCCGTCGAGCGTGATGCGGCCGCCGTCGAGTTCGTAGAAGCGCATGATCAGGTTCACCAGCGTGGTCTTCCCGGCACCGGTGGGCCCCACGATGGCCACCGTCTGCCCGGGCTCCGCGACGAGGGAGAGGTGCTCGATCAGCGGCTTGTCGGGCAGGTAGCGGAACGAGACGTCGTCGAACACGAGCCGGCCGCGTGACTCGGCGGGGGAGTCGGCGGGTGCCGCATCCGGAATCTGCTCGTCGGCGTCGAGCAGCTCGAACACGCGCTCGGCCGAGGCCACGCCCGACTGCAGCAGGTTCACCATCGAGCCGAGCTGTGTGAGCGGCTGGGTGAACTGGCGCGAGTACTGGATGAAGGCCTGCACCGAGCCGATGCTGAGCGCGCCCATCGCCACCTGCAGCCCGCCCACCACCGCGATCACCACGTAGATCAGGTTTCCCACGAACATCATCGCGGGCATGATGATGCCCGACACGAACTGCGCGCCGAAGCCGGCCCGGTAGAGCTCGTCGTTCTTGGCGGTGAAGGCCGCCTCGGTCTCGCGCTGCCGGCCGAACACCTTCACGAGGGCGTGGCCGGTGAAGTTCTCCTCCACCTGGGCGTTCAGCTGGCCGGTGGTGGCCCACTGGGCGACGAACAGCTTCTGCGACCGCTTCGCGATCACGGCGGTGATCACGACGGTGAGCGGGATGGTGACCAGCGAGATGACGGCGAGCAACGGCGAGGTGACGAACATCATCACGAGGATGCCCAGCACGGTCAGGATGCTCGTGAGCAGCTGCGAGAGCGTCTGCTGCAGGCTCTGGGCCACGTTGTCCATGTCGTTGGTGACGCGGCTGAGCAGCTCGCCCCGCGGCATCCGGTCGAAGTAGCCCAGGGGGAGCTTGTTGATCTTCGTCTCCACCTCCTCGCGCAGGGAGTAGGTGGTGCGCTGCACGATGGTGTTGAGCAGCCGGCCCTGCACCCAGGAGAAGATCGACGCGGCCACGTAGAGCACCAGCACGGTGCCGAGCACCATGGCGAGCCGGTCGAAGTCGATGCCCTGGCCGGGCACCAGATCGATGCCCGAGAGCAGGTCGGCCTGGGAGTTCTGCCCGCTCGCGCGCAGCCCCTCGATCACCTGCTCCTTCGTCGACCCGGCCGGCAGCTGGCTGCCGAACGCCCCCGCGAAGATGAGGTTGGTGCCCTGCCCGAGCAACCACGGGCCCAGCACGGTCGCGACCACACTGATGACGCCGAGCACGATCACCACCAGAACCGGGATGCGATGCGGCGCGAGCCGGCCGATCAGGCGTTTCGCGCTCGGTCCGAACGTCATCGACTTCTCGGCGGGCAGGCCGGGGCCGCCGAAGGGGCCGCCGCCGCCGGGGCCGCCGCGACGGACGGGGCCGCGGGGCGGAGCGCCGCCCGCACCGGTGCCGGCGTTCTTGCTGCCGGCGTTCTTGCTGCCGCCGCTCATGCCGCCTCCTCCGCGGTGAGCTGCGACGACACGATCTCGGCATACGTCTCCGAGGTCTCCAGCAGCTGCTCGTGGGTGCCCCGGCCCACGATGGCGCCGTCCTCCAGCACGATGATCTGGTCGGCGTCGACGATGGTCGACACCCGCTGTGCCACGATCACCAGGGTGGCGCCCCTCACATCGGCCTTGAGCGCCGCTCTCAGCCGCGCATCCGTGGTCAGGTCGAGGGCCGAGAACGAGTCGTCGAACACGTAGATCTCGGGCCGTTTCACCAGGGCCCGCGCGATGGCCAGCCGCTGACGCTGGCCGCCTGAGACCGTGGTGCCGCCCTGCGCCACGGGGGCGTCGAGCTGTCCGTCCATGGCCCGCACGAAGTCGGCGGCCTGGGCCACCTCGAGGGCGTGCCAGAGTTCGTCGTCGGTGGCGTCCGGCTTGCCGTAGCGCAGGTTCGAGGCGACGGTGCCCGAGAACAGGTAGGGCTTCTGCGGAACCAGGCCGATCAGCGACCAGAGCACATCCGGGTCGAGCTCGCGCACGTCGACGCCGTCGACCAGCACCTCGCCGGCCGTGGCGTCGAACAGGCGCGGCAGCAGGTTCACCAGCGTGGTCTTGCCGGCACCGGTCGACCCGATCACCGCGAGCGTGCGGCCGGGTTCGACGAGCAGGTCGAGGTCGCGCAGCACGGGCTGCTCGGCGCCGGGGTAGGCGAAGGATGCTCCGCGCAGCTCGATCGTGCCGTGCGACCGCAGCTCGTGCACCGGGTTCGACGGCACCCGCACCGAGCTCTCGGTGTCGAGCACCTCGGTGATGCGGTCGGCGCAGACCGACGCGCGCGGGATCATCATGGCCATGAAGGTGGCCATCATCACCGCCATCAGGATCTGCACCAGGTAGCTGAGGAACGCGATGAGCGTGCCCACCTGCATCGATCCCTCGTCGATCCGGAAGGCGCCGAACCAGATCACGGCCACGCTCGACACGTTCAGGATGAGCATGACCGTCGGGAACATCAGCGCCATCAGCCGGCCGGCTCGCAGCGCCGAATCGGTGACCGCCCGGTTGGCCTCGGCGAACCGCTCGGTCTCGATGCCCTCGCGCACGAACGCCCGCACCACCCGGATGCCCGTGAGCTGCTCGCGCAGCACCCGGTTGACGGTGTCGATGCGCACCTGCATGCGCCGGAACTGCGGCACCATCCGCACGATGATGGTGCCGAGCGCCACGAGCAGCACGGGCACGCTGACGGCGATGATCCAGGAGAGCTCGAGATCCTGCTGCAGCGCCAGCACCACACCGCCGACGGCCAGGATGGGAGCCGACACGAGCAGCGTGAACGTCATCAGCGCGAGCATCTGCACCTGCTGCACGTCGTTCGTCGAGCGGGTGATGAGCGAGGGGGCGCCGAACTGCGACACCTCCCGCTCGCTGAACGAGCTCACCCGGTGGAAGATGGCGCCGCGCAGATCGCGCCCGAGGGCCATGGCCACCTTCGCGCCGAAGTAGACGGCCGTGATGGCGGCGGCCACCTGCACCACGGTGATGCCCAGCATCCAGAGCCCGGTCGAGAGGATGTAGGCGGTGTCGCCCCGGGCCACGCCCTGGTCGATGATGTCGGCGTTCAGCGTGGGCAGGTAGAGCGAGGCCACCGACTGCACGAGCTGGAACACGACCACCAGCGCGATCGGGCGCCAGTGCGGCCGCAGGTAGTGGCCGAGAAGGCGGAGCAGGGTCATGCGCGGGCTCCTTCGGGGCGTCGGCGTCGGTTCAGCGCCATGCGAATGCTATTGCACCAACCGAACCAGACCTTCTCTGGGTGACAGCACAGCCACCAGACCGCGGACGGGATCGCGAACCATCGATGTCGGGAACCCCAATCCTGGGACACGGACGAGCGGAGGCCAAAGACGCGATTTGTCGGCGGTGATGAGGGTGCCGGAGCGCGTGAGTGCGTAGACCACCTGAGCGCTGGGGTCGAGATCGATATCGATCACCAGACCCTGGGTGTTCGTCATCCAGGTGGCGGACAAGTCGTGCAGGTCCAACTCGATCAGTTCGTCCGTGAGAACGAACAAGCGATCATGGTCGAGATCGGGAACGATCTCCGAGATCCCTGCCGCAGCCGACCGTGAGGCCACGAGCGCAAAAGAGTCAGCGTCGAACGTACTGATCTCAGCTGTCTTCGCGCCGGCCAGCCAGACGGTTCGGCGCGGGCCGTCCAACCCGATCGCGCCTGATGACGAACCGGGCACCATGGACGAGACCGTCCGGGAAGGGGTGTCGACAACCGTCATCGCGCCGCATCCCGGGCCGATGACGAACAGGTGGTCGCCCACCGAGTCGATGGTGACGTCTGCGGGAGCACAGCTGGCCGGAAGGGCGATGTCAGCCACCGGGACCGTGGCATCGGTCCCGTCCGGATGCGTGGCCAGATCGTAGACCTGCACCGATGGTGCGCCATCGTGAAGCACATAGAGCTCGCGCCGGAACGGATCGATCGCGACGTCGACGGCAGGGCCCCCTCGCGATGCGATCGTGGACACCGGCCGGGTACCACCGGCGTCCATGACCGTGATGTCTCCGGTCGATCGGTCGAGCACGTAGAGGATGCCCGTGCGGGTATCGACTGCTGCCATCGTGCTGGAGCCGGGAAGGCCCGTCAGCTCGGCGCTGATTCGGAGTGGCGCCGCGGCGGCAGCGGGTACTCCGCTGGCGGCCAACACCGCCACGACCGCGGCGACGACGGCCGCGGCGTTCCGCCCACGGCGTCGCGAGGTGGCCGGTGAATGGATGGCCGCGGTGCAGCGAAGCTGAGACATGCTCGTATACTACGCAGATCTCGACCTGATCAATAGGATTCCGGCATGCACGAGAGCGAGCCGGCACCCGGCATCTACCAGCACTTCAAGGGCGCCCGCTACGAGGTGATCGGCGTCGGTCGGCACAGCGAGACCGAGGAGACGCTGGTGTTCTACCGCAAGCTCTACGACGACTACTCGTTCTGGATGCGCCCGGCCGCCATGTTCACCGAGCAGGTCGAGCGGGACGGCTACAGCGGCCCACGGTTCACCCGCGTGGCCTGAGCGCCACGGGGCGGGCAGCGGTCGCCGCCCCGTGCACCCGCTCGGCGCATCCGTCCACCCCCTCGTGGCATCGGGGTCGCCGGGGCAGGGTGGAGGTTCGACCAGAAGGAGAACCTGCATGCCCATCACCGAGAAAGCCGTGCTCTTCGACGTCGACGGCACGCTCGTCGACTCCAACTACCAGCACGTCACCTGCTGGGTGCGCGCCTTCGACGAGGTCGGGCATCCGGTTCCGGCCTGGCGCATCCATCGCTGCCTGGGCATGGATTCCAGCCGCCTGCTCGACGAACTGCTCGGCGACGCGAAGGAGGAGCTCGGCGACCGCGCGAAAGAGCTGCACGCCGACTACTACAAAGAGGTCGCCGGCGACCTCAACCCGCTGCCCGGCGCCCGCGAGCTGCTGAAGCACCTGCGCGAGGCCGGGCACACGATCGTGCTCGCCACCTCGGCGCCGGAGGACGAGCTCGACATCCTGCGAGCGGTGCTCGACGTCGACGACGCCCTGCACGCCGTCACGAACGCCGACGACGTCGAGACGGCCAAGCCCGAACCCGACATCCTGATGGTGGCCCTCGAGCGCGCGGGGGTGGCCGCCGACGACGCCGTGATGGTGGGCGACTCGCAGTGGGATCTGGTGGCGGCGGAGCGCAGCGGCATCCGTTCGATCGGTGTGCTCTGCGGCGGCATCGGCCGCGACGTGCTCGACGCTGCGGGCGCGAGCGAGACGCACGACGACCCGGCCGCGCTGCTCGCGGCGCTCTGACCGGCTCCTACAGCGGCCGCGACCGGCGGAGGGTGCTCGCGGCGCCTGGGCGGGCGACCCGAGCAGGCTCCGTGTGAGCCGCGACCGGTCGTCGAGGAGCCCCTGCAGGGCCAGCTCGAGATCGGGGTCGGCGACGGTGCGCCCGGCCTCGGCTGCGGCCAGCACGGCGCGCCGCATCAGCTCCTTGGCGAACGACCCCGTGGTGCCCTCCGAGGCGTCGGCGGCCTCCTCCACGGCCGACGCGCTGAACGGCAGCCCGTCGGCGTAGCGGGCGAACAGGCGGCGTCGCGCCGACTGGTCGGGCAGCGGCACCTCCACGGCGAGGTCGACCCGGCCCGGCCGGTCGGCGAGGGCCTGCTCGAGCACCTCCACCCGGTTGGTGGTGAGCACGAAGGCCACGTCGGCATCGCCGTCGAGCCCGTCGAGAGCATCGAGCACGGCGAACAGCAACGGCTGCGGCCCCTGGTGCATCGAGCGGTCGCCGGCGACGAGATCCACGTCCTCCAGCACCACGATCGCGGGCTGCATCGCCCGGGCGAGCTCCGCGGCCTCGGTGATGAAACGGATGCTCGAACCGGTGAGCAGCACCGCGGTCGTTCCCGGGGTGCGGGTGAGCAGGTGCCGCACGGTCAGGGTCTTGCCGGTGCCGGGAGGGCCGTAGAGCAGCACGCCGCGCTTGAGGTGCTGACCCTGGGATCGCAGCTGCTCCCGGTGCTCGCCCACCCCCACGACGTGCCGCACCACGCTCTCCAGCACGCCCGGCGGCAGCACCACGTCGTGCTCGGCCACGTCGGGACGCGGCAGGAACGCCGCCCCGGCCGCGCGCGGACCGTACTCGTTGGCGGTGAACGACAGCACCTGGCCCCGCAGCACCGAGAGGGCGAGCATGCGCCGGGTGAACTCCTCGATGAAGGCGTCCGCGACGCTCTCCTCGGCGGCGAGCACCTCGAGCGTGGCGTTCTGGCGGCCACGCTGCGGCTGCGCCTGCCGCTGCAGCGCCACCAGCGGAGCGCCGTCGAAGGTCAGCAGGTGCAGCCCGAACGACATCACCCGGCGGGTCGACTCCGGGCCGTCGGGCACGGCGACGTAGTCGACCGGCCCGGGGGAGAACGGCGCGCGGTGCACCGACGCCAGCAGTTCGGGCAGCGCCGACTGCTCCCGCATCTGCCCGCCGGTGACGCCGATCGGGGTCGACCCGCCGTCGGCCGCGAGATCGGCGAGCGCCACGTCGGCGTCGACCAGCCGGTGGCCGGCGATCTCGTGCGTCACCACCGGCAGGGATGCGATCGGCACGCCGAGGAACTCCTGGACGTGCTCGCCGAGCGGGGTCAGAGTGGGCCGGCCCGACAGCCCCGACGGGTGGACCACCTGCTCGAGGAACCGCTGGAAGAGCTGCCCGAACTCGCGGGTGCCGTCATCGAGGGGGCCGCGGATCTCATCGCTCATACCGTCGACGCTACGCATCCCGGCCCCGATGCACGACCTTGATCTGCATCCGGAACCGTGTTAACGCGCGCGTTCGCTGAGCATCCTCGCGTCGGGAGCCCCCGCGAGGGATACTGGCTGCGATCGACGACGATTGGCGGTGCGATGACGAGCCCCTGGCTTGCCCTTCCGGGCGGGATCGGCAGTCGTCGCCCGCGCCGGGTGGTGAGCGACTCCTGGGAGCGTGCCCGCCGCCGGGCCCTCGACCCCGAGCATCTGCTGCCCGACCTCGAGGTGGGTGAAGACGTGCTCGCGGAGTTCCGGCGGGCTCATCCGCTCAGTGCGGTGCTGCCGGTGATCCGCAAACTGCTGGTGCGCGACGCCGAGGGGTCGGGGCTGCTCGTGGCGGTGGGCGACGAGATGGGCCGGCTGCTCTGGGTGGAGGGCGATGCCGCCGCCAAGCGCCGGGCCGAAGACATGCGCTTCGTCGAGGGTGCGGGCTGGGCCGAGACGCGGGTGGGCACGTCGGCCCCGGGCACGGCGCTCGAACTCGACCACGGCATCCAGATCCACGACTCCGAGCACTTCAACCGCCAGGTGCACGGCTGGAGCTGCACGGCCGTTCCGGTGCACGACCCCGAGACCCGGCGCATCCTCGGGGTGATCGACATCACCGGCGACGCTCGCGCGGTCGATCCGCACACCCTGCCCCTGGTCGAGGCCACAGCCGCCGCGGCGGAGGCCGAGCTGATGGTGCTGCGCCTGAGGGCACTCCGCGATCGCGGCATCGCCTCCGGGCGGGTGCGGGGCGAACGGATGCGCGTGACCGGCTTCGCGTCGACGGCCGGTTCGGAGCGGCCTGCGCGACACACCGCCACGCGGTCTCCCGAGCTGCACGGGCTCGGTCGCGACACGGCCGAACTCGTCAGCGTCGGTGACAGTGGCACGTCCACCCTCGAACTCAGCCCGCGGCACGCTGAGCTGCTCACCCTGCTCGCCTGGCACCGCGAGGGCCTCTCCGCGGCCCGGCTGGCGCTGCTGCTCTACGGCGACGACACCGCCGTGGTCACGTTGCGCGCCGAGGTCGTGCGGGTGCGCCGGGTGCTGGAGGGGGTGTCGCCGACGGTCGCCCTGCTGTCGCGGCCCTACCGGCTGAGCGCACCCCTCGAGCTCGACGCCCAGCGCGTGCTCTCGCTGCTGGATCGCGGTGCGCACCGGGTCGCCCTAGCGGCTCATCCGGGTGCCCTGTTGCCGGGGTCGGATGCGCCCGGCGTCGTCGAGATCCGCGAGGTGCTGCGGCTGCGGTTGCGCGAGGCGATGCTCACCGACGCCTCGGTCGACGTGCTGCTCGCCTACGCCACCACCGACGACGGCCGGAACGACGCCGAGGTGTGGACCGCGGCCCTGCGCCTGCTGCCGGCACGGTCGCCGAAGCGGGCGGGCGTGGTGGCCCACCTGGAACGCCTTATCGGCGACTGAGGCGCAACGCCTCGCAACCTCTCTCGGCGTACGGTCGTGCCATCCGACACCGTCGTCGAGAAGGAGCACTCATGACCATCATCGATCGCCCAGAGTCCGAGACCGAGGTGCCCGCCACGAGCGGCCCCGCCGTCTACGCCAACCCCGGTTCGCCCGGCTCCGTGATGAGCTACAAGCCGCGCTACGACAACTACATCGGCGGCCGCTACGTGCCGCCGGCGTCCGGCCAGTACTTCCAGAACCCGACCCCGATCACCGGCCAGACGTTCACCGAGGTGGCCCGCGGTACGGTCGCCGACGTCGATGCGGCGGTCGAGGCCGGCTGGAAGGCGTTCGGCGCCTGGGGCAAGACCAGCGTCGCCGAACGCGCCGTCATCCTGAACAAGATCGCCGACCGCATGGAGGCGAACCTCGAACTGCTCGCCGTGGCCGAGACCTGGGAGAACGGCAAGCCGGTGCGTGAGACGCTGGCGGCCGACATCCCGCTCGCCATCGACCACTTCCGCTACTTCGCGGGCTGCATCCGGGCTCAGGAGGGCGGCATCAGCGAGATCGACCACGACACCGTGGCCTACCACTTCCACGAGCCGCTGGGCGTGGTGGGGCAGATCATCCCGTGGAACTTCCCCATCCTGATGGCCGTGTGGAAGCTCGCACCGGCGCTCGCCGCGGGCAACTGCGTGGTGCTGAAGCCGGCCGAGCAGACGCCGGCGTCGATCCACGTGCTGCTCGGGCTGATCGAAGACCTGCTGCCCGCGGGCGTGCTGAACATCGTGAACGGGTTCGGCATCGAGGCGGGGGCGCCGCTGGCGTCGCACCCGCGCATCCGCAAGATCGCCTTCACCGGCGAGACCACCACGGGCCGGCTGATCATGCAGTACGCGAGCGAGAACCTCATCCCGGTCACGCTCGAGCTCGGTGGCAAGAGCCCCAACGTGTTCTTCGCCGACGTGGCAGACGAGAAGGACTCGTTCTACGACAAGGCGCTGGAGGGCTTCACCTTCTTCGCGCTCAACCAGGGCGAGGTGTGCACCTGCCCCTCACGGGCGCTCGTGCAGCGCTCGATCTACGACGGCTTCGTGGCCGACGGCCTCGACCGGGTGGCGAAGGTGAAGCAGGGCAACCCGCTCGACCCCACCACCATGATCGGGGCGCAGGCCTCGAACGACCAGCTCGAGAAGATCCTCAGCTACATGGACATCGGGAAGCAGGAGGGCGCCAAGCTGCTCACCGGCGGCGAGCGGGCCGACCTCGGCGGCGAGCTCTCCGGCGGCTTCTACGTGCAGCCCACGGTGTTCGAGGGGCGAAACGACATGCGCATCTTCCAGGAGGAGATCTTCGGGCCGGTGCTCGCGTTGACGAGCTTCGACGACTACGACGACGCCATCTCCATCGCCAACGACACCCTCTACGGGCTCGGCGCCGGGGTCTGGTCGCGCAGCGGCTCGCAGCTCTACCGGGCCGGGCGCGCCATCGAGGCCGGTCGCGTCTGGTCGAACACCTACCACCAGTACCCGGCGCACGCGGCCTTCGGCGGCTACAAGCAGTCGGGCATCGGGCGGGAGAACCACCGCATGATGCTCGACCACTACCAGCAGACGAAGAACCTGCTCGTGTCGTACGCCGACGGGCCGATGGGGTTCTTCTGATGCAGCTCCCGCCACTGACGGGGAGGGACGGCGGGCCGGATGCCGATGCCGGCCCACCGCCCTCCCGGGTGGAGGTGACGGATGCCGCGGCCGACATGCTGCGGCACCTCGCCTCCACCCACGGGCCCCTGATGTTCCACCAGTCGGGCGGATGCTGCGACGGCTCGAGCCCGATGTGCTACCCCGTAGGCATGTTCCGCACGGGCGGGTCGGACGTGCTGATCGGCACGCTCGACGTGACCGGCATCGACCCGGTGGAGGTGTACATGTCGCGCTCGCAGTTCGAGTACTGGAAGTACACGCACCTCACCATCGACCTCGTCGACGGCCGGGGCAGCGGGTTCTCGATAGAGGCACCGGAGGGCAAGCGGTTCCTGATCCGCTCGCGCCTGCTCGATGACGGCGAACTCACAGGCCTCGGTCTCGTGACTCGCGGCGCCTCCGACCGCTGATCGGCGCATCCGCTGGCTAGATTGTGGGCATGTCGACGCTCAGGCATCCCGTGGGTCCGCAGCCGAAGAAGGTCTATTGGCGGCGGAGACTCGTCGTGCTGCTCATCGTGGCCGCCATCGTGGCGGTGGTGGTGCTCATCATCGTGCGTCCCGGGTCGGGTTCGGACTCGGCAGCGGGGCCGGCCGACGGGTCGACCGGCATCGTGCCCTCCGCCTCGTCCGATGCGGCGGCCCCGGATGCGGGGGCCGCGTCGGCCGCGCCCGGCACCGTCGACGCCGGGTCGGGTGCGGCCGCCGACGCCGCGGCCTGCGCGGGTGGCAACATCCAGGTCACCCCGGTGACCGACGCGGACACCTATCCCGCCGGCGCCTCGCCGCAGCTGTCGTTCACCATCACGAACACCGGATCTGAGGCGTGCACGCTGAACGCCGGCACCTCGCAGCAGGTGTACACGATCACGAGCGGCGACGAGGTCTACTGGAAGTCGACCGACTGCCAGACCGACCCCTCCGACACTCAGGCGCTGCTCGAGCCGGGCGTGGCCGTGTCGTCGACGCCGTTCACCTGGGACCGCACGCGCTCGGCCGCCGACACCTGCGATTCCACCGCCCGGCCTGCGGTGCCGGCGGGCGGGGCCTCGTACCACCTCGACGTCTCGGTCGCGGGCATCACCTCGGCCGACTCGAAGCAGTTCGTGCTCAACTGACCCGTTCGGGTGGGCGAGAGGCTCTCACTCAGAGGGCATCGACACGTTCGCTGCAGCGCAGGCGTCGTCAAGCGCACCGAGTTCCTGATTCACCACCGAATTCTGCACACGATTGGTCGACGCGTCGGTAGCGAATTTCTGAATCGCTGCGCTCAGGGACGTCCATGTGGGGTCAACGGCGGCTGCCATGGATGCCGCTTCGATGGCCGGAGCCAGAGATGCAGGATCGGCTGGAACCCCTATTGAACCATCGAGCAAACCGTCTCTGATAGCCGTGCAAGCGGAGACTGCGGAGTTCAGTCCAGGAGTCTGGGCGGGTGCCAGAGGTGCATCACCGGGAGGGGTAATCGGATCGTCGGCGGCTGTGCCTTCGGGGGTGGTCGGGGCCACTGGAGGAGTCGTCGACGTGGACGCCGCGGGTGCACCGGGCGCCGATGGCGCGGAACTCGTCGGGATCACTGTGCTCGCTGTTGTCGCCGGTACCGCGGGCGGAGTGCAACCCGTCAGGACGACGACGGTCGAAAGAACGGCGAACGTGACTGCAATGTTTCGACGACCCAACGGAACCCCCTACTTCCTTGTTGTTTGCTAAATATGCCAGACTTCGATCGGCGAAGGGGATTCGCTTTCGAATTGACTCTGGGGGAACAATGCGGCGTGCCTTTGTGGCCGTGATCGCGACACTGCTGCTTTCAGTAGGACTGGTCGGGGCGGGCAGCTTTGCGGCTAATGCGGACGCATGCGGGGACTCTGCATGCGCCGACGTGCCCGTATCCCGGGTCGATGCAGCCCAGCGAGTGCTGGACTTCATCAACAACCCGGGCACTGGAACGCCCGCAACCCCCAAAGTGTTCATCGCTAATGGTGAGCCGGGCATTCTCGCCAACGAACTGGAACCCATCGCCAGCGGAGGCATTGCCTTGAACAGCCGCTGTGATGTCGACGTTCGCGCGCTGCAGACCATCGTGATCGTGGCGAAGCATTTCGGTTCTGCGACGATCAACGATCTGAATAGGGGATGCGCGGACCCAGCAGATGGCATCACCTGTGCGAGCAGCCAGAGCCCGGCCCACTGCTGGGATTACAACGGCAATGTGGCTACCGGCGCCATCGATTTCGGTGCGATCGGGCAGATCGGTTCTCCCTCGCAGAGTTCGGCCGACTCACTGTTCTCGTTTTTGGCGGGCGTCGTGCCCCAGGTAGCCGACGGAACGTACGTGGAGGCGCTCTGCGACGACGCTGAAAAGCCCTTCATGCATAAGTTCAATGTGCCAGGTGCCGGATGCGATCATCACCACCTCGATTTCAGGAATACCTCGTCTCCCCTCAACCTGCCGGCGGCCGCCCCGGTCGATGCCGGCGTTGTGCAGATGATCCGCGACGGCGGTGGACAGATCTGGGCCAAGGCTCCCAAGGACTATTCGAACGGTAACTGGGGCCAGCAAACACCTGGAGCAATCTCGAAGATGGCCACTGGGGGCGGGGTTCACGTCATCTTGGATGGCGGCGGAAACGTCTGGGCAAAACGAACCCTCGGTAGCGGTGGCTGGGCTCAGGAGACGCAGGGCGGCGGCATCAAGAACATCACCGTCAGTTCCAACGGCACCCAGATGATCCTCGACAATGGAGGAACGGTCTGGGCGAAGGCTCCGAACGCCGCCCTGGACATGACATGGGTTAGAGAGACGCCGGTCAATAACGGCGTCACGCAGATAGCGACCGGCGGCGCGACTCAAGTGATGGTCGACTCAACGGGGATCATTTGGGGCAAGAACAACTCTGTGGCGCTTGGAGGCTGGAGCCCGATCTCATCGAGTACGTCGGTGAAGCAGATATCAGTTGGTTCCAACGGCTGGGTGATGATGCTCGATGCTGCTGGAACCGTGTGGTTGAAGACCTCGAACACATTCGACAATGCCACGTGGACTCGCGAGACAGCTGTCGGGGCGAACACGCAGTACATCTCGACAAACGGCGGCGTCCAGGCCCTTATCGATGCCGGCGGCCAAGCCTGGGTGCGCACGTCCGTCGGTATCGACGGTTGGACTCCCCAAACCGCGGGCGGCCAGAACAAGAAAGTCGCTGTCGGCTCGAATGGGTCTCAGATGATTCTGACCACTGACGGAATCGTATACGTCAAACAGCCCAACGCCGTGTTCAGCCAGAACTGGAGCATTGAGGCCCCTGCCGGGATTCTCGACATCGCTATCGGTTGATGCTGGCAGTGACAGACCCGCGCACGCGCGGTTCCGGCGCGCAATGGGCGTGCGTTGCGGGCGTTGCGGGCGTAGAAGGGTAGTGGAGGCGGTTTCCGGCGGGTACCTGGGAACCGTTTTCCTTTGCCCGCCGGCCGGCGACGGCGCCTGAGGGTCTGGCCTGTGAGGCCGGCCGTTCACGGCGGCGGGCTACGATGCCGGGGTGAGCGCACCTGCCGGGCAGTCCCATCCGCTCGAGGTCGCCGTCACCGGCGGGGTCGTGCGTGGGGCCGCGAGGCGCGGCCTGCAGTGGTGGCGCGGCATCCCGTTCGCCGGGCCGCCCGTCGGGGCGTACCGGTTCCGGGCGCCGCAGCCCGTGGTGCCGTGGCGCGGCGTCCGTGACGCGCGCGAGTTCGGTGCGGTGGCGATGCAGTCGCGTGACGGCGCCTTCATCGGCGCCTCCCGATCGACCCCGATGTCGGAGGACTGCCTCTCGATCAACGTGCTGCGCCCGGCCGACGACCGCACCGGTCTGCCCGTGATGGTGTTCATCCACGGCGGCGCCTACAGCGTCGGCTCCTCGGCCGAGCACCCGCACAACGGCGAGACGCTCGTGCGCGAGGGCGGCGTCGTCTACGTGAGCTTCAACTACCGGTTGGGCGCCCTCGGCTACCTCGACTTCCGGCGCTACTCCACCCCCGAACGACCCGTGGATGCGAACCTCGGCCTCCGCGACCAGGTCGCCGCCCTGGAGTGGTTGCGCGACAACATCGCCGCGTTCGGCGGCGACCCGGGCAACATCACCGTGTTCGGGGAGTCGGCGGGCGGCAACGCGGTGACCACGCTGATGGCCGTCCCATCCGCTCACGGGCTGTTCGCCCGGGCGATCGCGCAGAGCCCGCCGCCGAACGCGGTGTACCTGCCCGAGACCACGGCGCTCTGGGCCGAGGAGTTCGTGGAGCTGCTGATCGAGTCGGTCGACACCGACGGCGTGGAGTCGGCCAGCGACGACCTCGCCGGCCAGGTGCTCGTCGACGCCACCGCCGACGAACTGGTGGCCGCCGCGGTGACGCTCACACTGCGCACGCCCGACGCGCATCCGGGCACCATCGCGCTCTCGCCCGTGATCGACGGCGACGTGCTGCCCGAACGTCCGCTCGATGCCTTCAAGGAGGGCCGGGCCGCGCCGGTGCCGCTCATCATCGGCACCAACGACCGCGAGGGGTCGCTGTTCACCGGCCGGCTCGACATCCTCGCCACCACGCCCAAGCGCATCCGCGCCATCTTCAAGCGCACCAAGAAGAGCGCGCGCAAGGCCATCAAGGCCGAGTACCCGGGGCTGCCCGCCAAGCGCCCGGCCGCCGACTTCGGGGGCGACTACGCGTTCTGGTACCCCACCGTGAAGGTGGCCGAGCGGCACTCGCGCTTCGCGCCCGTGCACTTCTACCGGTTCGACTTCGCGCCGCGGTTGGTGCGGCTGGCCGGGTTCGACGCCACGCACGGGCTCGAGCTGTTCGCCGTGTTCGACCGGCTGGGCGGCTGGTTCGGGCGTGCCATGACCTCGCTCGGCGGGCGTCGCGCCTTCATCAGGGCCGGGCGACGGATGCGCGCGCACTGGCTGGCGTTCGCCCACGACGGCGCGATCGACGAGGCCGCGTGGCCGGCCTACGACGAGTCGCGGCGGCTCACGCTCATCATCGACTCCACCGACCGGGTCGAGGCCGACCCGCGCGCCTCACGCCGCATCGCCTGGCAGGCCTTCGTTCCCCACGTGTGACCCGCAGGTGGCCGCGCGCGGCGCGACCGCGGGAAGGACGGAGTCTGAGCCGAACGACGGACTCACGATCCGTCGTTTCCGGGTTCGCTGCTGTTTCTCCGTCGTTCGGTGAGCCGGTGCGAGGTCAGCGGCTGAAGGCGCGGCCCAGGGCGCGAACGAGCTGGCGCGCCTCGTCGTCGATGATGGTGGTGAAGCCGAGGCGCTTGGCCTCCGCCGCCCGGGTGCGGCTCGACGCCACCGGGCGCACCTCGCCGGCCAGCGAGATCTCGCCGAAGGCCGCCAGGTCGTGCGCGAGCGGTTTGTCGTTGGCGGCCGACGCGAGCGCCAGTGCGATGGCGAGGTCGGCTCCGGGCTCGGTGAGCTTCACCCCGCCCACCGTCGACACGTAGACGTCTTTGTCGCTGAGGGCGATGCGCGCACGCCGCTCGAGCACCGCGAGGATCATGGCCACCCGCGACGAGTCGACCCCGTTCGTGACGCGCCGCGGGTTCGGCGACGGCGTGTTCACCACGAGCGCCTGCACCTCCACCGGCAGGGCCCGCCGCCCCTCGAGGGCCACCGTGACGCACGTGCCCGACACCGCATCCGACCCGCGTGAGAGGAACAGCCCACTCGGATCGGGCACCTCGGCGATGCCGTCGGCGCTCATCTCGAAGCAGCCCACCTCGTCGGTGGGACCGAACCGGTTCTTCAGAGCCCGCACGAAGCGCAACGACGTCTGCCGGTCGCCCTCGAACTGGCACACCACGTCGACCAGGTGCTCGAGCACCCGGGGCCCCGCGATCGACCCGTCTTTGGTGACGTGGCCCACCAGCAGCACCGGCATCGACCGCTCCTTCGCCACCCGGATGAGCGACGACGCCACCTCCCGCACCTGGGTGGGGCTGCCCGCCGCGCTCTCGAGCGCCGAGCTCGACACCGTCTGCACCGAGTCGACGATCACCAGATGGGGCTGCACGGCATCGATCTGCCCGAGCACGGTGGCCAGGTCGGTCTCGGCCGCGAGCATGAGCGTGGGGGAGAGGGAGTGCGTGCGCTCGGCGCGCAGCTTCACCTGCGACACCGACTCCTCGGCCGACACGTAGAGCACCCGCAGGTGCTCCTCGGCGGCCTTGGCTGCCACCTCGAGCAGCAGCGTCGACTTGCCCACCCCCGGTTCGCCCGAGAGCAGGATGGCGGCACCGGGCACGAGCCCGCCCCCGAGCACGCGGTCGAACTCCCCGATTCCGGTGGCCCAATGGGCCGCCACGTCGGACGAGATCTCGGTGATGGGCCGGGCTATGCGGGCCGAGTCGAGCACGGTGGCGCGCACGGCGCGCGAGATGCCCTCGTTCTCGGCGGCGGACACCACGGTGCCCCAGGACTGGCACTCGCCGCAGCGGCCTACCCACTTCGCGGTCTGCCAGCCGCACTCGGTGCAGCGGTATGCGCTCGCGGACTTGGTGGCCATGACTTCACCCTAGAGCCGCCCGCCGACAGCGGGCCCTCGCGCCCAAGGCTGTGGACGGATGCGGGCTGTGGACGGATGCGGCGTGGGGCTCAGGCCTCGACGTCGTCGGACTCGTCGGCGGCCCGTCCGCGTGCCGAGAGCGTCGCGGCGCGCTCGGCGAGGCGACGCCGCACGTCGGCCTGCGCCCTCTCGATGAAGGCGGCATCCAGCGGAGCCGTCGCGTAGTGCGGGTTGCCGTGGTGCGCGTCGATGTAGGCGTCGAGCTCGGGGCCCGACTCCCACGAGGTGATCAGGCAGTACCGGGGCTCAGGCCCCTGGTGCCAGACCGCGTGCCAGAAGCGCTGCGTGTCGACGATCAGCTGGGCGCCGGCGGGCAGCGCGATGCGCACCTCCGTCTCGGGGTCGAACCGGTCTTCCCGCAGGATGAGGTACGAGTCCTTGTCGTCGGAGAGGTTGAAGAAGCCGCGCACGATCCAGCCGGTGCCGTCGGGGTTCAGCCGGTTGTTGTCGTCCTGGTGCAGGTTGTAGAGCGCGGTCTCGTAGGTGTTCGGCTGCAGCTCGATCACGCGGCAGCGCCCGATGTTCGCGCCGGGCTCCTCGGCCCGGGCCTTCAGGATGGGGGCCTTCTCGACGTTGGCCGGCACCCACACGCCGTCCTTGTCGGTGCGCGGCGGGGTGTGGTTCCAGAAGCCGTTGCACTCCATCTCGCCGAAGGCGCTCGCGAGCGGGGCGAAGCGGGTGACGCCCGACGACTTCCAGTCGACGTACTCGAGGTCGAGCCATTCCTTCGGATCGCTCGCCTGGTCGTACGGATCGAGAACGACGTAGCCGGTCTCTGCGAACGCCGCGGATCGGATGTAGCTCATCGGGAACGGGCCCTTTCGGTCGGACTGACGGCGAGCGCGCGGGCGTGCGCTGGCGCCTCTGCAACTTAGGCAAGGCTAACACGCAGGGTTCACGCGGAAGCCAGGGTATCCGGTTCCCCGCGCCCGCCGGGGCCCGGCTGGGGGCCGCCGCAGGCCGGCTCGGGCATCCGGGCGTAAACTGGGGGTACTGGCGATGCAGGCAAGGAGAACCTACCCCCACGACCAGCCCATCTCACACTCGACCTAGGAGGCGACGTTGACCGATGACGTATCTGGAGCCCCCCACCTCGAGACGGTGCTGCGACGCGCCTCATCCCACCCGATCGCTCTCGACCGGCGCGACATCGTGCTGCGCAAGGGTCAGCTGACCCTTCTCAACGGGCACGCCACCCCGCGGGAGTCGATGATCGACGACCTGTTCTTCGTGGCCGACTCTCTCGATGCGGCCCAGGTCCCTTACCTCCTGGTGCGCGGCAACGACGAGCGGCCCGTGCTCGCGGTGCTGTGGGGCGACCGCAAGCGGGCCAAGGCCGCGCTGATCGAGCGGATGAGCGGCGAGCCGTTCTACTCCAAGGCCCCGGGCGCTCCCGCTCTGCTGGTGGCCGACGGCAAGCTCGCCCGCGACCCGAAGGCCCGCGTGGTGCGCTTGTACCGGCCGCGCATCGAGCCCATCGGCCGCCTGCGGTACGGGGCGTCATCCGCCGTTCAGCTCGAGTTCTGGCGTCGCAACGGCGACGTGATCGAGGCGCCGGTGGAGAACTCGATCACCCGCCGCGAGATTCCCATCGACGAGATGGTCGAGACGACGGTGGAGATCTACGGGCGCACCTGGCGCACCATCGAGGGCATGTTCAACGAGCTCGCGAGCGACGTCGACTTCGACGTCGACATGGTGTTCTCGTGGGTCGACGGCACGGCCATCGAGTTCCAGCGGGCCCGCGCCAAGCGCATGGCCGCCTACGTGGTGGGCGACGGCGACGACTCCGAGGCGCGCTACCGGCAGATCGACGAACTGAAGTATGCGCTCCGCAGCGTGCACATGTTCGCGCCCTGGGTGCGCAACATCTACATCGCCACCGACTCCCCGAAGCCGGAGTGGCTGGCGGATGACCCGCGGGTCACCATCATGCCGAGCGAGAAGTTCTTCAAAGACCTCTCGAACCTGCCCACGCACAACTCGCACGCCGTCGAGGCGCAGCTGCACCACATCCCGGGGCTGTCGGAGCACTTCCTGTACTCCAACGACGACATGTTCTTCGGCCGGCCCGTGCGGCCCGACCTGTTCTTCTCGCCCGGCGGCATCACCAAGTTCGTCGAGGCCGACACCCGCATCGGGCTGGGCGGCAACGCCGTGCACCGCAGCGGGTTCGAGAATGCAGCCCGAGTCAACCGCGAGCTGCTGCAGCAGCGCTTCGGCCGCATCACCACGCGCCACCTCGAGCACTGCGCGGCGCCGCTGCGCAAGAGCGTGCTGTTCGAGATGGAGGACGAGTTCGGCGACGCGTTCGCCCGCACGGCGGCGAGCCCGTTCCGCTCCGCCACCGACATCTCGGTGACGAACTCGTTCTACCACTACTACGCGCTGCTCACGGGCCGCGCGGTGGTGCAGACGGAGGCGAAGGTGCAGTACGTGGAGACCACGCTGTTCTCGGCGCTTAAGGAGATGGACTCGCTGCTGAAGAAGCGGTCGATGGACATGTTCTGCCTGAACGACGGCTCGAAGCCCGAGATCGACGTGGAGACGCGCACGAGCGCGGTGATCTCGTTCCTCGAGCGCTACTTCCCGTTCCCGGCGCCGTGGGAGAAGGAGGCGGCCGAGGCCGCCCCCGTCACACTCCCGTCGGCAGGAAAATCGGCATCGTCATCGGCGGCTCTGGAGAGACCCGCGGGCTGACGGCCGGGGCGATCTCCACGCCGATGGCCGCGAGGCGCCGGCGCGACTCCTCGGCCGACACGTGGTCGAGCGTGGGGTGGCTGCCCACCGGAACCACCGAGTGCAGCACCGTGTGCTCGTACACGTGGATGAGGTTGAACGCCTGGGCGCCCTCGCGGCCCTTGGTGCCGCCCACCTCCACGTTGAGGTCCTGCGTGTAGCAGGTGGCCGAGGCCACCGACACGGGGATGCCGGCGAAGGTGGCGTTGGTGGAGTAGTGCAGGTGGCCCGCGATGATGGAGCGCACGTCGGAGCCCTCGAGCACCTCGGCGAGGTTCTTCTGATCGCGGAGCTCGACAGACACGGCGAGGTCGAGCACGCTCGGCACCGGCGGGTGGTGCAGGGCGAGGATGGTGCCGTGCGGGGCCGGCGACGCCAGCTCCTCGGCGAGCCAGTCGAGCTGCTCGCCCGAGACCTCGCCGTGGTGGTGACCGGGAACGGTGGAGTCGAGGGTGATGACCCGCAGCCCGTTCACGTCGTAGACGCGGTCGACGCTGCGGTCGGTGGGCACCTCGCCGAACAGGCCCTCGCGGAAGGAGGCACGGTCGTCGTGGTTGCCCATCACCCAGATGACCTCGGCGCCGAGGCGGGCCGCGGCCGGCTCGACGATCGCGCGGAGCCGGGCGTACGCATCCGGTTCGCCCTTGTCGGCGAGGTCACCCGTGAACACGATGGCTTCGGGGCGACCGCCGGAGGCCTCGAGCTCGTCGAAGACCTTCTTCAGGTGACGCTCGCTGTCGACCTGGCCGTAGAGCTTGCCGCCTCCCGCCAGCAGGTGCGTGTCGCTGAGGTGCAGGAGGAAATGGTTCGGCCTCGGGTACTCGGCCGTTCTGATAGTCACAGGACTTCCATTCGGTGAGGTGCGGGCCTCGGGATGACGCCCGTCCGTGATGCTCGAGACGACTCAAGCACGCGAATCTGAACGGAATGCGAACATCACGCAGTGAGTCGGAGATCTCTTCACCCGTCGCGATGCTGCTTCAGGATGCGCTCGTTCAGGTACGACACCACGGTCGCCGTGGCCACGCCCACGATGCCGATGCCGCCGAACATGAGGATGACTGCGAGGAACCGGCCGGTGCCCGTGACCGGGTAGACGTCGCCGTAGCCCACGGTGGCGACGGTGACGCAGGCCCACCACACGGCGTCGCCGAACGTGGTGATGTTCGCGCCGGGGGCGCCGCGCTCGGCCGCGAGCACGGCTAGGGAGATGGAGTACACGAACAGCACCACGAACAGCGCGGCGTGGATGACGACGCCGGTGCGTACGGCGCCGCCGCTGCGGCGGTGGAAGTAGGGCACGTCGCGGAGCTTGCGGAGCAGCAGGAGGGGGCGCAACACGGGCACCACCACGTAGAGCAGGTCGGGCAGGTTCGACCGGAAGAAGGCGCCCTTGTGCACCGCGAGGGCGAAGCGCACGAGGTAGTCGGCGGCGAACACCGCCCAGATGGCGGCGATCAGGAGGTTGAGGGCGCCGACGACACCGCCCGGGAGGGTGGTGACGAGCACGCGCACCGAGTACGCGACGAGGAAGAGGAGGGAGAGGATGACCAGGGGGAGGGAGGTGGTGGTCTCCCAGCGGGTGCGGCGGGGGTCGTCGTCGCGCTCCGCCCGTTTCGCTGCGTCGTTCTCTGCCCGTTTCTCGCTGTCGTTCGCTGCCATCGGTGCCCCCTCCCGGCCGGCCGGTGCGCTCCCGGCGCTCGCCGCGGCACCAGGATGGCACGGCCGGGCGTCGATTGGCGAGACGCGGCCCGCTCGCGTACACTCGTCCCCGGTACCGTGTCCGAGCGGCCGAAGGTGCAACTCTCGAAAAGTTGTGTGGGGGAGACTCCACCGTGGGTTCAAATCCCACCGGTACCGCCAGTGCAGAAGCCCCGCAGTCCCCCAGAAACAAGGGAATGCGGGGCTTTTTCTACGTGGTGAGATCCCGCTTTGACTACATGTTGACTACAACTGATCGTGAACGAGCATCATCGAGAACGATGGCGACGCTGTCTAGATCGTCATCGAAGAGGTCAGCATACGTGTCGAGCGTCATCGCTGCCGAAGCGTGACCCAGCATCCTTTGTACGGCTTCACGTTCGCCCCAGCGCTGATCGAAAGGCTCGCTGCAGTGTGCCGAAGATCATGGATGGTCATTCGCGGAAAAGTGGCATCCGCGGCTTGTGATCGTGCGACCGCAGACACGTACCAGCCGCGGAGCCCGAGCCGAGCACGGACACTAGCGAGGATCACGCGCCGTCGTCCCTCTGACCACCCAGAAGTGGTCAACTTCGATGCCACGTGACGATGTGCACGGGAGCAAATCCCATTGTCAATGGTGGAATTACCATAGGAAATACGGTGACGACTAACAGGACCGACGCGAACCTCGATTCCGAGTTCATCCATCATGAGCTCAACCACAGCACGCAGTGGGCGCAGAACGGCTCGGGTGCGTTTATTACCCGCTGGATCAGCGAGGGAGGCGCTTCCTGTGATAACTATCTAGAAGAGGCTGCAGGACCAGTTTTCAGGTCAAACTACAGGAATTGCGGTTGGTGATGAAAAGACATCTCGCTGTGGTGGGCCTTCTCTTATCCGTTTCCCTTGCGCTAGCTGGGTGCACTCCTGAAGGGCTGTGGATCTTTGGTGGAGTGCAGCGGACGGAGGACACCCTGTCTACCGGCGTGCTCTCCCGGTTGCCCGCTGATTTGGATTCAACATCCACTCGATTCTTGATTGTGGTCGATGATGCGAGCGTCTATGGGGCAGTGCGAATTCGCTCGCACGATAGTTGGTGCTTGGTCCTCGTTGCGGAGAACGAAGACCCGATCGCGTCGTGTGCACCGGATTTTCCTGTTTCTATGACGGTCGCTGGGAGCGAGCTTGTCCTGACTAACGAGGCTCCGCCTGGTGACGGGTGGTCTCTCGCGCATGAAAACCTCTATCAGCGGGCAGTTGCTGTGGGGTAGTGAGGCGTCGAGGGCGACGGCGGCCGGTTCCGCCGCACCCACCTGTCTCCGATGCCCGTCGTCGACTCTCTCGAGGACCTCGAGGTAGTGGTCGAGATTCACGCTTTCTGCGTGTCTCGCCTTCGATCGGGGTGTGACCACTTAGATCGCCATAACCGGGGGGAAATTCAATGACGGATCAGTCAGGGGGTTTCTTGGTTTCGAATGCTTCGTAGTCAGGTCTACGAGTTGCTCACGGATCGACGGGCAATGAGCCATTTTCCATCCGTCTTCCGGAGTGTCTGCGAGATCGTGGCGACGGCCAGCACGTCGTCACTCCCACCCGTCTCCAGCGACAGGGTCGAGCGGGCGCGCGCGGTTCCTTCGGCGCCCGCCTCGAGAGTGATGTCGCCGGTGAGATGACGGGTTCCGGGAGGTTCGGCTGCCCAGATTCGCACGATCGCGGCTCGGACTGCTTCGCGCCCCGAGGCGGATCCCTGAGTCCCGTCGAGAACCATGTCGGGCGTCGTGAGGGCCAGGTAGCCGTCGACGTCTCGGGCGGTCGCCAGCTCGTCGGCTTGCCGGATCACTGCGCGTATCTGTTGCTGATCGGCATCGGAGAGAGCCATCATGTGGTGGGTCTCAGCCACTCGTTGATCTGCGCGACCTTGTCCGGCGAGAACACTCGCTTCGGAATCCTGCCGTGGACAGCTTTCGCGGGTACCGATGAATAGGCCGAGCCGGTCTGGTTCGCGTACTGGGTTACGCGGAAGCTCACCGCGAGGCTGCAGAGGGCGTACGCCTCACTCGTGCTGAGCCCTGCTGCAGCGTGAAGCCACTCGATCAGGTTTCGCAGACACCCCACGAGCGCGTCATCGAGAGAGTCGCTGAATCCGAACCCGATCCACTCCGTGTCTGTTTCGACCAGCGGACCGTTCAGGGGAACGCCTTTTCGAAGGTCGTACCGGATCACGAGCTCCTCGGCGGCCGTCTCGATGGCTGTCTGATCGACGACCCCGTCGCCTTGAACGGCATGGATGTCGCCGAACCAGACCCGGCCACCGGGTTTGAACACGGGAAGGAAGACGGAACTCCCCACCGTCAAGGCATTCAGGACGAGGTTTCCGCCATAGGCCCCGGACAGGATGGCGCTCGTCGGGTCATCCCCGGCCGGCTCGGTGCCGATCACTCCGACGAACGGGTTCAGATCGAATTCGACTCCGGAAACGAATTCCGCGCGGCGACGGTCGTCGTCGAACCGGAAGTAGTGCAGGTAGGGCTCGGTGAAATCACTGGGCAACGCGCCGACGCCGAGGGGGAAGCTGTTCCAGCCCCAATCCAACGTTCGCAGCGTCTCGATACTGCATTCGATGACATCACCGATGTCGGAACCGACGACCTCGACAGGGCCGAGCATGGAGTAGGGACCCTGCGGGTACTTGTGGCGTAACGGTTCCCGCTCGGCAAACGTCATCCCGAACACTGCCTCGTTGCCCCAGTGGGTCCACGTATCGGGAAATGAGACGCGGTCTCCCGACCGTATCGACACGACGGGAGCGGCTCCAGGGTCGAGATATCCGGATCTGATGGTGTCAGCGGTCGATTGGACGACATGGGGTTCAGTCATGAATTCCTCTTCCTCAACTCTGTCGCACCCGAACGCCTATCGTCCGAGTGTGACGTGCAGCAGCTTCTCGTTGCTGTTGTTCGGGATGCTGTCTTTGTCGCCCTCGTTGCTGGTGGTGAGCCAGAGCCCGCCATCCGGAGCGGGCTCCACCGTGCGCAGACGCCCGTAGGTGCCGTTGAAGAAGATCTGCACGTTCGTCAGCGACGACCCCGAGATCACCTCGCGGTAGAGGCGGGTGCCGCGCTCGCACGCGACGTAGAGCACATCGCGCACGATGGCGATTCCGGCGCAGGATCCGTCGGAGGTGAGGTAGGTCTGCTTCGGCGCGATGAACCCCGCGGTGTTGCACGTGCCGGACGTGCCCTCGCAGGCGGGCCAGCCGTAGTTGCCGCCCTTCTGGATGAGGTTCGTCTCGTCCATCACGCTGTTGCCGAACTCCTGCTCCCAGAGTCGGCCCTGCGAGTCGAAGGCGAGGCCCTGCGGGTTGCGGTGGCCGTAGCTCCAGACGTAGGTGCCGAAGGGGTTGTCGGAGGGCACCGAGCCGTCGGGGTTGAGCCGAAGGATCTTGCCGTTCAACGACGAGAGGTTCTGCGCGTTGTCGCCGAACTGGGCGTCGCCGGTGCTCGCGTACAGCTTGCCGTCGGGCCCGAAGCGCAGGCGCCCGCCGTCGTGGAACTTGTTGCGCAGGATGCCGCTGACGAGAACCTGCTCGCTCGCCAGGTCGAGCACCCCGTTCGCGAGCTTGATGCGCACGATGCGGTTGTCGCTCGGCGAGGTGTGCATGATGTAGAGCCACGGCGTCGAGGCGAAGTCGGGGGCGATGGCGAGCCCGGTGAGACCGCCCTCGCCGTCGGTGCTCTCGACGTTCGGCACGGTGCCCACCGTGGTCTTCGATCCGGTGGCCGGGTCGAGGCGCACGATGTCGTGGGCGTCGCGGCGCGTGTAGAGCAACGTGCCGTCTGGCAGGGTCACGAGCCCCCACGGGATGTCGGTGTCGGTACCCACCTGGGTCACGGCGCACACCGACTGCGCACATCCGGTGCCCGTGGTGGCGGTGACCGTGCCGCTCTTCGCGGACACGTTCGCCTGCCCGTCGCGGGCGACCACGTAGTAGCTGTAGCGGGTGGTCTGCGCCAGCGCGCTGTCGACGAAGGTGGTGGCGGGGGTCACGGTGGCCGTGCCGGTGATCGAGCCGGCCTTCGTGCCGTCGCGGTACACGTCGTAGGCGCGCACGCCCACGTCGTCGGTCGAGGCCGTCCAGGTGAGGGTGATCGTGGTGCCCGAGACAGCGGCCTTGAGCCCCGACGGGGCGCTCGGCGCCACGGTATCGGGCTGGCAGTTCGGGGGCGCGATCGGAACGGTGGTGCTCGCCTGCGAGACGTTCCCGGATGCGTCGCGGGCGTTCACGTAGAGCCCCCACTTCACCCCGCCCACCACGGGCAGCTGCGTGCTGAGGGTCGAGCCGCTGACAGACTTCATCAGCTGGCCGTCGTGGTAGACGTCGTAGAACGCCACGCCCACGTCGTCGGTGGCGGCGTTCCACGCGAAGGTGACGGTGTCGCAGGTGAGGTCGCTCACCCGCGGGTTGCCGGGGATGCTCGGGGCCTGGGTGTCGGCCGGGCCGCCGAGCGAGGTCTTCCACTTCTGGTTCGCGCCGCCCGTGCAGGTGTAGAGCTGGGCGAGCGCGCTGTTGGCGGTGCTCGCGCCCTTCACATCGAGGCAGAGCGTCGACTGCACGCCGCGGATGGTGCCGTCGGCGTTGATGGTGAACTTCTGGTTGGCACCGCCGTTGCAGGCGTAGATCTGCAGGCGGGCGGGTGACACGGTCGACTGCTTGTCGACGTCGAGGCAGCGGGTGCCGCCGAACGTGGTGAGTTCACCGGCGGCCGTGAGCGACCACGACTGGTTCGGCTGGCCCACGCAGTCGTAGATGTTGATGCCGGTGCCGGGGGTGTCCACGTTGCCGATGACGTCGAGACAGCGGTTCGACGCGGCGCCGATGATCGTGGCCGAGGGGGCCGCTGCTGCCGGGGTTGCCGTCGCGCCTGCGGTCACCATCGAGGTCAGGCCCACCAGCGCAGCTACGGTCAGACCGGCCAGTTTCCTGCCCCACCAGGTCGATCTGTCGAACCGGGCGAAGCCTCGCATCATCATCACGAGCCACACGGTAGCCCCCGATGGGCAGCGGTGTCCCTCAGAAGAGGCACATGCGCCCGCATTCTCGACAAACGTCGTATCGCGCCGGGGTCACCGGAAAGGGCCAGCCACGATGCGCGAGAGCTGCATTCGGCGCACCATCCAGGCGGCGCCCAGCGCACGTGTCCGGGCTCCTCCTTGGTGGCCCCCGCAGGGTCATCCCCGGGGCGATTCGGGCACCTAGGCTCGGCCTCGGGCGTGGCGGTCGCCGCGCGTCGGGAAGGGGTTCCGGTGTCGGACGAGCAGTCAGTGGTTCTCGATGTCGAGTACGGAGTGGCCGAGTCGGTCTCCCTGCTCCTCGATGTCTACAGCCGGGAGGTGTCGACCGAAGCGGACGCGGCTCGGGCAGCCATCATCCTGGTTCACGGCGGTGGCTGGTTCCGAGGAGACAAGAGCAAGGAGACGTCTCTCGCGACGAAGCTCGTCGACGCCGGTTACATCGTGTTCGCGCCGAACTACCGGGAGGCGCCGGAAGCCACCTTCCCCGCCAGCAAGGATGACGTGCTCACTGCGGCGCAGTGGGCCCTCGCGTCGGACTGGGCCTTCGATCGCCGCAAGCTCGCCTTCTTCGGCGGGTCGGCCGGCGGCAACCTCGTGGTCGAGGCGAGCATCGCCACCGGCCGTCCGGCGGTCAGCTGGTCGGGGATGTTCGATCTCCTCGCGATCGTGGAGGAGACGGATGCGCTGCCGGCCACACCGACCACGCAAGACCTCGATGCGATGAAGAGCGCCGACATCAATCAGACGGGCCGGAACGACGCGTTCCTGCGGTGGACGATCCTGAACGAGGTCGGCGGCGACCGCGGCCTGCTGACGGAGGCGTCGACCGCGCGCCATGCCTCGCCGAAGGGCGGCCCGGTGTTCCTGGCGAACTCGTTGGGTGAATTCGTGCCGGTCAGCGACGCTCGGGCGATGCAGTCGGCGCTGGCGGATGCCGGGGTGGCGAGCACCCTCCAGCTGATCCCCGGCACCCACCATGCCGAGGGCTACACGGAGGCGGCCATCGGCCCGTCTTTGGCATTCCTTCACGACGTCTTCTCGGCGGTTCCGGCGTGACCGGCGCGGTCTTCGCGGGCGTCGGGAACGTCTTCTACTTCGTCGACGACCTGGATGCCGCGGTCCAGTGGTACGCGGCCCGGCTCGACCGCCAGCCCGTGGTGAGAGGAGGAGCGCTCGTGGCCTTCGACCTCGACGGGACGCGATTGACGCTGCACCAGAAGGATGAATTCAACTCCCCAGGTCCGGCCGGCACGAGCCCCTATTGGACCGTGCCCGACGTCGATGTCTTCGTCGAGGAATGGACCAGCCACGGCGCTGTGGCGCACCGAGGGCCCAAGACCGTCTTCACGGGCGAGCGGCTGTGCCAGCTCCTCGACCCGTTCGGAAACCTCTTCTCCGTTCGCGAGGCGCCGGCCAGTGACTGACGAGGAGGCCCGCGCACGACCTCAGCCGTCCATCCCCGGCGAGCTGCCGACCGCCGACCAGGCGATCGAGGCGCTGTCCGATCGTGCCGGAGCCTTCTACAGCGCCCTGATGAACGAGCACTTCGTCCTCGAATCCGCCCGGGGCATCACCGTGAGCGAGGCCAGCAGTCGCGCGGCCCTGTACCTCACGACGCTCTCCAGCAGTCTCGTCGCGTTCGGCTTCCTCGCTCAGACCGACTACGCGCTGGGGTTCCTCATGGTCGTCATCCCGACCGGGGCCGCACGGCCCGAACGAGATGCTGCCGATCGGTCGCCGGGCGTCGTGGGTGGGGGTGTTCTTCACGACCTCGACCGTGATCGCCGTCGTGAATTCGATGGTGGCCGGTGCCGGCGTCGTCATCGTCGTCGTGCAAGCCACCTCGCAGCCCACCCCATCGATCCTCATCGGCTTCCCTGAGATCATTCGGGATCTAGGGGGCTTCTTCGTGGGCGACCGACCATCACGGTCGACACCTCCTACTGCCACGCCGCGCAGAACCACGCGATGGCGCCGACGAATCCGACGAGGGCGACCACAGCGAAGCGTCGCGGCGTTCCGACCGGGTTGCGTGTGGTGAACGCGAAGGCTGAGTTCGCGTTCAGGAGGTGGAGGAGCAGACCACCTCCGAGGAGCCCGGCGAACATCGACGGCTGGGCCGTGATCAGAATGAACACCGCGAAGAACGCGTACTCGGCGACGTAGGCGGTCTTCGGAAGCCGCCACAGCCCGAAGCCCATCTTCATGCCCTGCGCACTGAAGCCCGTGACGGGCAGGTCGGGTTCGTGGACGATCAGGTCGAGGATCCAGTGCGAGACCGAACCGAGCCAGAAGACGACGCCGGCCATCGGGTTCTGCAGGCAGAACGCGATGATCACGGCGGGCACCACCGCGAGCAGGTTGCTGAGAAGGAGGGAGTGCGAGAACGGGTAGAAGTCGAATCGAACCGTCCGCTGCAACGGACTGTCTCGACTGGGTGTGACTTTCTCCTGGGAGAGCAGCACGAGTGCCGACCACAGCAGGTCGGGCCAGGCCACGCCGATTGCGGCCGGGGCAACGGAGGCCTCCGGCACCACCGACACCAGCACCGCGGCTGCCGCGTAGTGGCCGATGTACATCAGCGATCCTCCGAGCCGGGTTCAGACCGACCCGGCCTGAGCGGTGAGGCGACCGACAGCGGGTACTTCGCATCCAGCCGTGGTTCGAGGATGAAACGGTGCAGCCCCTCGAGCACGAGCTGTCCGCCCGCCCAGTAGATCGGGATCGTGAACCAGGCCCACCAGCTCCACGTTCCGGTGACCGTGAACGCGATCGTCGCCAGTGTGACGACGAGGCCCACACCGCGGAACACGAGGCTGATGGAATGGACCACACGGTCCCGGGAGCGCTGCTGCTCCCGCCTCAGCTGCAACGCAGTGACGGCGGTGTCGAATCGCTCCGTGTCGATGTGCACGTACAGGTCGGCGACGGCGACGCCCAGCGCTTCGGCCACGAGGGCGAGCGTCTCCATGCTCGCGTCTTTGCCGGCTTCGATCCGCTGGATCGTTCGCACGGCGACGCCACTCTCGCTGGAGAGCCGTTCTTGCGTCCAGCCTCGGGAACGCCGCAGCTCCCCGATCCGGGTTTCGTTCATGTCGACAAGCCTAAAAAAAGCCACACGACACGACCACGCCATCGACCCGCCAATCGGCCGCCAGCCCCATCGGGGGTTCTCTCAGTCAGAGGAAAGGTGGACCACACGGTCGATCGTTTCACCGGCAGGATGGGATTATGACCGACGTCGCGCAACCCGCGCATCCCCTTGCCGAGCTCTACCGCGACCTGCATCGCCACCCGGAACTGGCCTTCGAGGAGACCCGGACGGCCGGCGTCGCGGCCGCCCGGCTGAGGGCCGTCGGTTTCGACGTGATCGAGGGCATCGGCCGCACGGGCGTCGTGGGCGTGCTCCGGAACGGCGACGGCCCGACCGTGCTGCTGCGCGCAGACATGGATGCGCTGCCGGTCGACGAGGACACGGATCTGGACTACGCCAGCACGGTCGACGGGGTCATGCACGCCTGCGGCCATGACGTGCACGTGGCGAGTCTGATCGGGGCGGCCGACCGACTCGCTCAGAGCCGCGACGAGTGGGCAGGAACCGTGATCGCGCTGTTCCAGCCGGCCGAGGAGAACGGCGACGGCGCCCAGGCGATGATCGACGACGGCCTCTTCGAGCGGGTTCCGATGCCGGATGTGGTGCTGGGTCAGCATGTCGGGCCCGCGCCTGCCGGAGCGGTGGGCGTGCATCCGGGCCCGGCGTTCGCGGGTGCGAACAGCATCGACATCACGATCCACGGCCGGGGCGGGCACGGCTCGCGCCCGGAGACCACCATCGATCCGATCGTGCTGGCGGCGGCGATCGTGCTCCGGTTGCAGACCATCGTGGCCCGCGAGGTGGCGCCGCAGGAGACGGCCGTCGTCACGGTCGGGCGCCTCTCCGCCGGCACGAAGAACAACATCATCCCCGACACGGCGCAGCTCGGTCTCACGGTGCGCGCGTTCACCGAGCCGGTCCGCCTCCGCATCATCGACGCGATCGAGCGCATCGTTCGGGCCGAGGCCGCCGCATCGGGTGCCCCGGAACCGCTCATCCACTACGCGCAGTCGTTCCCCGTTCTGGTCAACGATGCCGTAGCGGCGGACCGCGTCGACGCCGCCTTCCGTGCTGCGTTCGGTGACGCGAGCGTGCTCGATCCGGGCCAGGTGAGCGGCAGTGAGGATGTCGGTGTGCTCGCCACTGCCGCGGGAGCGCCGCTGGTCTACTGGATCCTCGGCGGGGTCGACGCCGCGTCGTATCTGGCGGCCGCAGCGGCCGGCACCCTGGACCGGGATGTGCCGTCGAATCACTCGCCGCACTTCGCCCCGGTGATCGAACCGACCCTCACGCGCGGCGTCGACGCCCTCGTCACGGCGGCACGAGCCTGGCTCGCCACCTGACAGCGAGTAATATCAGACAAGACATACAATGTGTTTGTTCTGATATTGGGCCGAAAGGTGAGGCATGGACACCAGTGCCGTGCTCGGCGAGCTCGCATCCGCTGGGGTCAATGCGCGGCCCGAGAGCAGCGACTCGTTCTCGACCGACGACGGCCGACGGATCTTCGTCAGCTCCCGGTCGAGGACGCCGACACCCGCCGACATAGCGAGCGATCTCAAGAAGGTCGGCGACGCCTGCATGCTCTACTCCGTGCCGAGGTTGACACCGGGGCTCTGGGATGAGGTGAGGCGGAACGACCGCCTCATCGTCTTCGTGAGGGATTCGAAGTCGCTCTGGCTCGACAGGGTCGAGCATCGCCCCGACGACAAGCCGGCGCCGAGGCCCACGAAGGGCAAGAAGCCCTACAACCGTTTCGCCCTCGAGCGGGCGCTGCTGTTGGACAGGCGAAGCCGTCGACAGATCGACCTCGCCAAGGAGATCGGTGCGCCCCAATCCGCCGTGTCGCAGAGCTTGCGAAGCCTCAATCCAGCGATGAGCGACTTCGCGGGGGGTATGGATGTCGCGGAGTGGAGCGCGTTCTGGGACGACTTCCTGGCCGAGTACCCGGGACCCGGCGGCATCACCACCTACTGGTGGCATGACGCGCCGCTCGAGGAGCAAGCACGCCGAGTGCGCGAGAAGGCGGAGGTGTTGGTGTCGGGCGACCTGGCGGCCAGGGCCATCGCTCCGTGGCGTCAACCGGAGCACGTCACGCTGTATCTCGCTGAGGGATTCGACCCGAGCACGCTGGGTTTCGCGCTCGGCACCGCCGACGATTACACGCTCTCCCTCACGATGCCTGCCGACAAGACGATCTTCGCCACGGCGCGGGCGTTCGCACCCGCACCGGGATATGTGGATTCGGCAATCGCTGCGTACGACGTCGGCGCGACCGGGACGTCGGGCGACGAGAACGAGGCCGCCGCCCGCATCCGCGACCAGGTCGTTCGACGAGCAGGGTCCACGATGGCGGCCGGCCGATGAGACGCGTCGCTCACACGATCGCTTCGGGTTCGGAAGACGATGCTGCATTTCGGGCCCTCTACGACCTCGCGCAGATGATCGCTGGCGACGAGGACGCCCGCATCATCGGAGGGCACATGGTTGGGATGCTCGCGGCCGCGTTCCCGAGCCCGGGTCTCATCGACCGCCGAACCGGCGATGCCGATGCCGGTATCTCGCTCGAGGTCGCCGCCGGCGGAACGATGCATCAGGCGCTGCTGGACGCCGACTATGAAGCCGAGAGCGGCAACCGCTATGTGTTCGGCGAGCCGCCGGAGCAAAGGGTCATCGATCTCCTGGTGCCGGCGGCCGGAGGCCGGTTCACCACCGACGATCGCGGTGGTCGACGTTTCGACGCCATGCCCGGTTTGTCTCTGGCGATGTCGACCTCCATCACCGTCGAGGCCCACCTGACCCTCCTCGACGGCAGCGAGCTCGTGTGCGACGTGCCCTTGCCCACGGTGGAGGCGGCAGTGGTTCTGAAGGCGTACGCCTGGCGCGGCCGCGGCATGCAGACGCCCAAAGACATCATCGATCTGTCGAATCTGCTGCAGATCATCGACGCCCATGGTGCCGAGACGGTCGGCGGGTGGCGACTCAACGAGTCCGGTATCACGGGGTCGCGTGGTGACGCGTCGGTGATCCTCGCCGACCTGGCGTTGAAGGTGCGTGCGGGCCGGGCCACGCCACCGAGCGTCGACCGGCGGAAGTTCGAGGTGCTCCTGCGTCGGTGGGTGATGCCGTGACCTTTGATCCGGGACTCGACCTTCCTCGCGATGGGCGCGCTGCGTAAACTAATCACGGGCGCATCTTCAGGTGCGTAGATAATTTACGTGATGGAGGGCTGACCGTGGAAGTGATCATCGTCGAGACGGCGGATGAGGCCGGCGAACTGGCGGCGGGCCTGATCGCCGATCTCGCCCGCGCCGATCCCGAGATCGTGCTCGGCCTCGCGACCGGGTCGAGCCCCGAGCCGCTGTACCGTGCGCTCTCCCGGAGGGTCGCCGAGGGGCTCGACCTCTCCCGAGCCCGCGGGTTCGCCCTCGACGAATACGTCGGCATCCCGGCCGGTCATCCGGCGAGCTATCACGAGGTGATCCGTCGCGAGGTCGTCGTGCCGCTGGGGATGGATCAGGCCCGCGTGCGCGTTCTCGACGGGCTGGCCGCCGATGTGGATGCGGAGTGCGCCGACTTCGAACGCGACATCCGTGCCGCCGGCGGAGTGGCGGTTCAGATCCTCGGCATCGGCACCGACGGGCACATCGGGTTCAACGAACCCACGTCGTCGCTGTCGTCGCGCACGCGCATCAAGACCCTCACGGCCCAGACCCGCGCCGACAACGCGCGGTTCTTCGACTCGATCGACGAGGTTCCTCGGCACTGCCTCACCCAGGGCATCGGCACCATCCTCGAGGCGCGCCGGCTCGTGCTCGTGGCGAGCGGCACGCAGAAGGCCAAGGCCGTGGCGGCCGCGGTCGAGGGACCGCTCACCTCGTTCGTGCCCGGGTCGGCCCTGCAGCTGCACCCCCACGCGACCGTGATCGTCGACGCGGCGGCCGCGGCCGATCTGACCCTCGCCGACTACTACCGCGAGGTCTACGCGGCGAAGCCGTAGAGCGGATGGCCCGAGCCGGGCGGCATGGCCGATCCGCCCGGCCGCCCGGTCCGCCCAGGGACGCCCGACCCGCTCAGGCCGCCCGGCGCGCGTGCGGGATCGCGGCCAGCAGCTCCTGCGTGTACGCCTCCTGCGGTGCCCCGAAGATCTGCTCCGGGGTGCCGCTCTCCACGAACCGGCCGCGCTGCATGACGTGCACGACGTCGGAGACCATGCGCACCACCGCGAGGTCGTGGCTGATGAAGAGGTAGCTCAGGTCGAGTTCGCGCTGCAGTTCGGCGAGCAGGTCGAGCACCTGCGCCTGCACCACCACGTCGAGGGCCGAGACCGCCTCGTCGAGCACCACGAGCTTGGGCGCGAGCGCCAGGGCGCGGGCGATGGCGACGCGTTGGCGCTGGCCGCCCGAGAGCTCGTGCGGCAGACGATCGGCGAGAGCCGGCGCGAGACTGACCTGGTCGAGCAGCTCGGCCACCCGGGCCTTGCGGGTTCCGGCGTCACCGATGCGGTGCACGGCGAGCGGCTCGGCGATCGACCGCTCCACGGTGAACCGGGGGTCGAGCGAGGCGTAGGGGTTCTGGAACACGGGCTGCACCCGCCGCCGGAACTCGAACAGCCCCCTGCGGTCCAGCGACACGACGTCGGTGCCCTCGAACAGGATGCGGCCGGACGTGGGCGCCTCGAGTGCCAGCAGGAGGTTCGCCGTCGTCGACTTGCCCGACCCCGACTCGCCGACGATCGCCACCGTCTGACCGCGCGGGATGGTGAACCCCACCGAGTCGACGGCCGTGAAGTCGTTCGCCGCCCCGCGCCCGCGGAGGGCGAAGACCTTGGTGAGGTCCTCCACCTCCACCAAGGGGTGGTCGGAGACGGCGCCCGGCTCGCCGGTCGCGCGCTCCGAGATGAGCACCCGCTCCCGCGGCGGCATCCGTTCGGCGGCGAGGCTCGGCACCGAGGCGATCAGCTGCTTCGTGTACTCGTGCTCGGGGTTCGACAGGATGCTCGACGAGTCGCCCGCCTCCACGATCTCACCGCGCCGCATCACCACGACCCGGTCGGCCCGTTCGGCGGCGAGGCCGAGGTCGTGGGTGATGAGGAACACCGCGGTTCCCATCTCCTCGGTGAGCTGGGCGAGCTGGTCGAGGATGCGGCGCTGCACGGTCACGTCGAGCGCCGAAGTGGGCTCGTCGGCGATCAGCAGGCGCGGCCGGCACGCCAGCCCGATGGCGATCAGCACCCGCTGCCGCATGCCGCCCGAGAACTCGTGCGGGTACTGAGCGGCGCGCTTCTCCGGCTCGGGGATGCCGACCAGCTCGAGCAGCTCGATGGCCCTCGACCTCGCCGCCTTGCCGGTCACCTTGCCGTGCACGGTGAGCGCCTCCTCGATCTGGTGGCCGATGCGCTGCAGCGGGTTGAGGTTCGACATCGGGTCCTGCGGCACGAGCCCGATCTGCGCGCCGCGGATCGACGTCATCTCCCGCTCCCGCAGCGGGGCGAGGTCGCGGCCGACGAAGAGCACCTGACCCGAGGTGATCCGCCCGTTGCCGGGCAGCAGCCGGTTGATCGCGGCGGCCGTGGTCGACTTGCCCGACCCCGATTCACCCACCACCGCCAGCGTCTGGCCGCTCTCGAGCTCGAGGTTCACGTTGCGCACGGCGGCGAAGTCGCCCGCACTCGTGCGGAAGCTGACGGACAGGTCGCGGAGCGACAGCAGAGGGGCGGAGGAGGTCATGGTGCTCTCTATTCTCATCTCGTTGTCAACCCGCGGCTGCGGGCGACTCGTCTGCGGGCTGATCGGGGGTGGGATGCGGGGGAGCGGGGTGGGCGTCGGCCTCCGCGCGCCGTGCTCGCGGAGCAACGGCCTCCGACCGGGCGTCGCCCCACACGCGGGTCGCCCTCTCCCAGAGGTCGGCGTTCGGCACCGGTTCGCCGGGTGCGAGCAGCCGGTTCGTGGCGATCACGACGGCCACGGATGCGCCGGGCACGAAGCCGACGGCGACCCCGGTGAACCCCGGGTGGCCGAGAACGGTCACCGGTCCCTCGCCGAGGTCCCACTCGGAGCGCCGGAACCCGATCGCCTGCTCGGGGTCGGCGGAGGCCGCGAAGAACTGCTCGGTCACCGCGGGGTTCCAGAGTTCGTCGTGGTCGCGGTAGTCGCTCAGGGCCGTGGCGAAGGCGAGCAGATCCCGCGGGGTCGAGAACAGCCCGGCGTGGCCGGAGACCCCGCCGAACGCGTGGAACGCGTTGCCGTCGTTCACCTCTCCCACGAGCAGCTCGTCGCGCCAGAACCCGAAATCCGTCTCCTGGAACGGAACCGGGTAAGGGATGCCGGTTCGCACCATCCGGCGTTCGATCTCGTCGCCCCGCGAGGAGGCGGCGGTGCCGCCGCGCTCGGCGTCGACCGGATGCGCGTACCCGGTCGAGGTCAGGCCGAGCGGGGCGAACACGAGGTGTGCCGCCGCATCCGCCAGTCGCTCACCGGTGACGCTCTCGATCACGCGGCCGAGCAGCATGAAACCGAGGTCGGAGTACAGCCGCGTCGTTCCCGGGGCCGCCGCCAACGGCAGTGCCGCAGCGAGTTCGAGGGCATCGGCCGACGGATGCGCGAGCCCGCCGGGGCGGTCTGAGCTCGGCGACGCGGCATCCGGATACAACGGCCACCACGGTTGCAGCCCTCCTCGGTGGGTGAGCAGGTGACGGAGGGTGACGTCGCTCTTGGCGCCTCCCGAGAACGGCGGAACGAAGCGCTCGACCCGGTCGTCGAGCGAGACCGAACCCGCCGAGACGAGTCGCAGCAGGCTCGTGGTGGTGGCGAGCACCTTGGTGACGGAGGCGATGTCGAACGCGGTCTCCGGGGTCGGCGGCAGCGACGTCGACGGAATCCGGGTGCCCGCACAGCCGAAGACGTCTCCGGCCGGGGTGTGCAGGCCGAGGACGACGCCCGGGATGCCGGTGGACACCAGGTGCCGGGCTCCCGCCTGCAGTACCGATTCGGCGGTCATCGCACGGCCCCGTGAGCGTCGGCGGGTTCTCGGAGCGAGACGATGCCCGCGCCGGGCGACGGTGACAGCACGATCGCATCGCCGTCGTACCCGGCTCCGCCCTCGATCGCCGAACCGGTGAGCCAGAGGCCGGCGTCGAGGTCGTGCGGCGGTCCGGAGGCGTCGGTGCCGGCAATGGCGGCCGCGTCGAGAGCCGCCGCGAGACCGGCGGCTGCACCGATGCCCACCGTCGACTCCATCATGCAGCCGACGATCACGGGCATACCCGCCGACGCGGCCAGCCCTGCCATCGCACGCGCCCGGCTGAGACCGCCGCTCTTGGCGAGTTTCAGGTTCACGGCGTCGGCCGCACGGCGACGGATGATCTCGCGGAGGTCTGCGGTGTCCCACACCGATTCGTCGGCGAGCACGGGGGTGTCGACCTGGGCGGTGACCCGGGCCAGGTCGTCCAGGAGCTGGGCGGCGACCGGCTGCTCGACGAACTCGAGGCCCACGCCGGCATCCTCCCAGCCCCGGATGAGGGCGATGGCCCGGTCGGCTTCCCAGGCCTGATTGGCGTCGACCCTCAGCCCGACGCCGGGGCCGATCGCGTCGCGCACGGCTCGCACCGCCAGATCGTCGTCGCCGCCGGCGCCGACCTTCACCTTCAGGGTGCGGAATCCGGCCGCGACGTGGCGCCGGGCGTCGTCGGCCAGCTGCTCCCGATCGGGTGTTGCCGACAGGGTCATGTCCGACCTCACCGACCCGCACGCGCCGCCGAGGAACTCGAACAGGGGCACACCGGCGCACTGCGCCGCGAGGTCGTGCAGGGCGCAGTCGACGGCCGATCGCGCGCTGGCGTTGTGCACCACGCTCGCCGCCACCGCATCGCCGAGCTCGGCCAGATCCACCGGGTCGCGCCCGAGCACCGCGTCGCCGACCGGGCCGGAGACGGCCGCGTCGACGCTCGCCGGGCTCTCACCCGTCACCCGCCAGCTGACCGGTGCCTCGCCCCAGCCGCTCCGGCCATCCGAGTCGACCAGCTGCACCAGCACGGTGTGCAGTGTGGTCGCCCGGCGCACCGCGGTCACGAACGGACGCCGGAGCGGAACCGTCACGTGGTGCACGACGACGCGATCGATCGTGCTCACGATCTGCTCCCCTCGGAGTCGGCGGACGACGACGCCGAAGACCCCTTCCGGAGGAGTGCGCCCGCGGCCACCGCCACCACGAGCACTGTCGCGGCGATCGCCGCGGGGGCGAAGGGCGACAGGCCGGCGGAGCCCGGCGCGATGGTCGCGGCGAGAGGGATCGCTGCCCCGCCGGCCGCGCCGAGCGCGACGAGACCGGAGGCGACCGGAACCGAGCGTGCTGCCGAGAGCCCCGCCAGGCCGAGGCCGAGCAGGAGGGCGTAACAGGGGCCGGCGAAGAACACCCCCGCGGCGAGCAGCACGATCGCCACCGTCGGGGCGGTGCTGCTCGTGAGGGCGGCGGCGATCAGGGCTGCGGCGAGGCCCGCTGTCGCGACGAGCGTCACGGGGCGAGGTCTCCAGTGCCGGTCGGCGAGCGTGCCGGCGAACCGCCCGAGACTGATCAGCAACCAGAACGCGGAGGTGCCGAGCGCGGCGACCGCGGCGCTGGTGCCGAGCTCCACGGAGACCGTGGCGGCCGACCACCCCGACAGGATGGTCTCGACCCCGACGTAGCAGAACACCGCGACCGCCACGACCGCCGTTCGGAGAGGCAGGGCCCGGCTGCGAGCCACCGAGGGCTCGTCGATGCCGGCTCGGGCCTCCTCGACGACGCAGCGACTGATCACCAGGGCGACCACGAGCTGCAGCACCGCAGCGACGGCGGCCACCAGGCGGACGGCGCCGAACGACGACGAGAGCAGCACGACCACCGGCGTGACGGTGGCCACCAGGGCGACGGCGAGCGTCAGCCGCACGAGCAGGCCCGGAGCGCCCTCCGCGGCGAGCACCTTCGCACTCGCGGTGCCCGCGACCTCGACGACCCCGAATCCGAACCCCGAGAGACCCGCGGCGGCGATGAACCAGAGGGGCGACGGCGAGGTGGTGACGCCGAGCAGCCCGACCGCCTGCACGAGGGCGCCGACCAGGATGATCCGGGACAGCGCGAACCGCATCCGGAGCAGGGGAGCCCCGAGCACTCCGGCCAGCACTCCGAAGAACACCGCGGGGATGGCGGGAGCCACCTCGGCGATCGACACCGAGAACTCCTGCGCCATCGACGGGAGGACGGCCGGCACCGTCGCCGCCGTCGCCCCCAGCCCGGCGAACGCGAGCAGCACGCCGCGCCGGGCGCCGATCGCCGCGTCGGTCGGGATTCCGGTCGCGGTGCTCACGGCCGGAAGACCTCGGGAGTGCTCGGGCGGGAGGGGACGGGGCGCGACATCCGCAGTTCGAGCTCGCCGTAGGCGGCCTCGACCCGGGTCGCGCCGTCTTCGCGCCAGCCCTGCGAGCGGTAGAAGTCGATCGAGGGGCGGTTGGCCGCGAAGACCCAGAGCCGGGCCTCGTGCGCGGCGGTCGCGGCGATGGAGTCGACGGCCGCTCCGAGGAGCAGCTTTCCGAGCCCGCGGCCCTGAGCGGTGGGCGAGACGTAGAGGGATTCGACGACGGCCACCCTCACGCCGTGCTCGACCGTGGGCTCGAGCGCGTGGCGGGTCATCCCGAGCAGGGTGCCAGGAGAGTCCCCGTCCTCGGCCACGAGGATGCGGCCGGCGGGTGCGGCGAGTGCCGCCGACCAGAGGGCCTGCGCGCGACCCTCGGGCATCGACTCGGTCAGCTCCGGTGGGAGCACCTCGGCATAGCTCTCCCGCCAGCACGCCAGGAACACCTCGACCATCGCGTCGAGATCGCCGGCCGTCGCGTCGCGCACCCGGACGGTCACCGGTCCTCCGCGGTCAGGACGGTTCGGGAGCGCAGCGTCAATCCGGTGAGCGCGCCGACGACGGGCTCGGGCAGCCGCAGCGCACCGGTACCGGGGGTGATCGTGCCGAGGATGCGGGCCTCGCGGGCCCCCGTGGCCGTCGGCACCGTCGAGGGCACGCCGTGCAGGGTGCACCAGCCGATCAGGGCGAAGGCGATGGCCTCCTTGTCGTCGGTCGGTGCGCCGAAGTCGTCCGAGGCGACCAGTCTCACCGCCGGGAGCCGCGCGGCGAGACGGCGGATGAGCTCGCGGTTGCGCCATCCACCGCCGGAGACCACCAGGGTCTGCACGCCGTGGGCCGACACGTCCTGGGCCACCGTCGCCGCCGTGAGCTCGGTGAGGGTCGACACGAGATCGGCGGTGCCGATGTCGTGGCCGAGCGTCTCGAGCGCGGAGTCGACGTAGGCGGCGTTGAACAGCTCCTTGCCGGTGCTCTTGGGGGCGGGCAGCCGGTAGTACGGCTCGGCGAGGAGCAGCTCGAGCAGCGCGGTGTCCACGGTTCCGGCGGCGGCGATGCGGCCGTCGACATCGAAGCCCGACGGATGCGCGCCACGGGTCACGACGACGGCGTCGATGAGCGAGTTGGCCGGCCCGATGTCGTAGGCGATCGATCCGCCCCCGGCGTCGCCGAGACCCTCGACGACGGTCACGTTCGAGATTCCGCCCAGATTGAGCGCGGCGGTGCGGCCGGGTGCCGCCCGGAGGATCAGCTCGTCGAGGAAGGACACCAGCGGCGCACCCTGACCGCCCGCCGCGATGTCACGGATGCGCACGTCGGAGACGACCGGCACCCCGGTGGCCTCGGCGATCCAGGCCGGCTGGCCGATCTGCAGTGTGCCGAGCGCACGGCCGCCCTGAACCCAGTGGAAGACCGTCTGCCCGTGCGAGGTGATGACGTCGACCGGCGCGTCGAGCCCGGCGCAGACCGTCGCGGCCACCTCGGCGAAGGCCTGGCCGATGAGGGTGTCGAGCTCCGCCATCTCGGCGAGCGTCGTCGAAGCCGGGGGAAGGGCGGCGAGGATGCGCGCCCGTAGTTCGGGACGGTAGGGAACGCTGGTCGAGTGCACCAGTTCTCCGGTGAGGGCGCCCCCGCCGAGCAGCTCGAAGTCGACCACGGCGACGTCGATGCCGTCGTGGGAGGTGCCCGAGATCATGCCCAGGGCCCTCATGCGCCGGCCTCCCCGGCCGATCGGGTGATCGAACGGGCCGAGGATGCGCCGTCCAGCGCCTCACGCAACCGTCCGCCGGCGGCCTCCAGCACCTGTCGGGCCTCGTCGAGAGCGAGCCCGCTGCGTAGCCGCACGACGGCGGCCTTGAGGTCGAAGCCGGAGTCCTCCAGCATCGCGGCGGCTTGATCGGCGGGCACCTCGGCGATGGTGGCCACGATCCGCACCGCCCGAGCCCGGAGCTTCGCGTTGGTGGCCCGCACGTCGACCATCAGGTTCCCGTAGGTCTTGCCGAGCCGGATCATCACGATCGTGGAGAACATGTTGAGCACCAGCTTCTGCGCGGTGCCGGCCTTCAGCCGGGTCGATCCGCTGATGAACTCGGGGCCCACCACGACCTCGAGCCCGAACTCCGCGGCCGCACTGAGCTCGGTGTCGACGTTGCACGACAGACCGACGGTCACGGCACCGCGCCGCCGGGCCTCCTGCACCGCCGCCACGACGAAGGGGGTGCGGCCGCTCGAGGCGATGCCGATCACACTGTCGTTCGGGCCGACGGCCGCGTCGGCGATCGCCTGGCGGCCGGCCACGGGGTCGTCCTCGGCTCCCTCGATCGGCGACACGATGGCCTCCGGGCCGCCGGCGATGATGCCGAAGACCTGCTCCGGCGGCGTGCCGAAGGTGGGCGGGCTCTCCGAGGCATCCAGCACCCCGATGCGGCCCGGGGTTCCCGCTCCGACGTAGATCAGCCGGCCGCCCGTGGCGGACATCCGCTCGGCCACCGCTTCGAGGGCGGGCACGATGCGGGGGAGCTCGGCCGCGATGGCGGCCGGCACGGTCGAGTCGGCCTCGTTCATCAGACGCGCGAGCTCGGCGATCGGCAGGCGGTCGATCTGCGAGTAGCGTTCGTCGACGGCCTCGGTGGTCAGGCGGCCCGTGGGGTCGCCGTCGAGTCCGGTGGGATTCATCGTGTACCTCTGTTCCGTGGGTCGAGCGTGTCGCGCAGTCCGTCTCCGAGCAGGTTCAGGCCCACGATGAGCAGCACGAGCACGGTGCCCGGGGCGATCATCGTCCAGGGGGCGACGTAGAGCAGCGTGCGGGCGTCGTAGATCATCGAGCCGAGCGACGGCGCGGGCGGCGGGGTGCCCAGCCCGAGGAAGCTCAGCGACGCCTCGGTGAGCACGGCCCAGGACAGCGAGAGCGTCACCTGCACGATGATGATCGACGTGATGTTGGGCAGCACGTGGGTGACCATGATGCGGGAGCGGCGCATCCCGGTGCTCGTGGCCGCCCGCACGAACTCGATCTCGCGCAGCGACAGCACGGGGCCACGGGTGACCCGCACGAAGATCGGCACGTAGACGATGGCGATGGCGATGGCGACGGTGAGCCAGTTGCGCTCGAACACCGACGCGAGCGACAGGGCGAGCAGCAGCGGGGGGAACGCGAAGAGCACGTTGGTGACCCCGCCGATCACGGTGTCGGAGACGCCGCGGTAGAACCCCGCCACGAGCCCGGCCGCGGTTCCGACCAGCGCCGAGATGGCGACGGCCACCACCGCGATCACGGTGGAGTTGGCCACACCGGCGGCCACCCGCGAGAACATGTCGCGACCGAACTGGTCGGTGCCGAACCAGTGGGCGGCACTCGGGGGCATCAGCCGCGCGGCCGGATCCTGAGCCGCCGGATCGTAGGGCGTGAGCCCGACCAGGGCGAGCAGGGCCACGATGATCAGCAGCGCGGTGACGATCACGCCGATCATCGCGCTGGGACTGCGGAGGATCGCGCGCACGCGATTCGACCGGAGACCGGTCGCCGCGGGGATGCCCGCGGTCTGCACGACGCCGCTCATGCGGCACGCACCCGAGGATCGATGACCCGGTAGAGCAGGTCGGTGAGCAGGTTCACGAGCACGAAGACGAGGGCGATGACGAGCACGGTGCTCTGCACGAGGGCATACTCCTTCTGTTGGATGCCGATCAGCACGAGGCGGCCGATGCCGGGGAGCGAGAAGATCTGCTCCACCACCACCGCGCCGCCGAGCAGGTAACCGAACTGCAGGCCCGTCATGGTGACGATGGGCACCATCGCGTTGCCGAGCACGTGCGAGACCGCGAGCCGCCGGGGCGGCACCCCTTTGGCCTTCGCCGTACGCACGAAGTCGAGCGAGCGCACCTCGAGCAGGGCCGTGCGGGCGGTGCGCATGATCGGAGCCGCGATCCCGAAGCCCAGCACGAGCGCCGGAAGCAGCATCTGCTGCAGGTTGAGCAGCGGATCCTGCAGCAGCGTGGCGTACCCCTGACCGTTCGGGTTGAACATGAGGGTCGAGGCCAGCACGCTCAGGAGCGTGGTGCCCAGCAGGAAGGCGGGCACGGAGAGCCCGGCGAGGCCCACCACCTGGCCCACCCCGTCGCGGAACGAGTCGGGCTTGGAGGCCGAGAGCATCCCGAGCGGGATGCCGATGACCAGGGCGAGGACGATCGAGATGATCGCGAGCTCGATGGTGACGGGGAGTGCCTGGGCGATCAGGTCGCCGACGCTCTGCTGCGCCCGCGACGAGAACCCGAGGTTCCCGGTGACGATGTTGCCGAGCCAGCTGAAGAACTGCACGACGAGCGGCTTGTCGATTCCGTAGTACGACTCGAGCGCGGCCTGCTGGGAGGGGGTGAGCGCGGCCGCCTCGGTGCCGAGGCCCGCCGTGATCTGGTTGCCCGGGATGGCGCGGAGCATGATGAAGACGAAGATCGCCACTCCGAGGAGGGTGAGCAGGGCCTGCACCACGCGACGCACGACGCCGTTGCGGATGACTTTCTGTAGGAGCATGTCTGTGTCCATCCGTGGGTGGGGACGCGACGGCTGTGCCGCATCCCCACCGGATCAGATCAGGCCGGTATCAACCGACGGTGGTGGTGCGCAGGTACTGCAGCGATCCGTTGGCCATCGGCACGAAGCCCTGCACGGTGGAGCTGGTCGCGGTGTACGAGTAGCTGGTGAACATCCAGATCCACGCGGCGTTGTCCTCGAGGTCGGCCGAGATCTTCTCGTAGACGGCCTTTCGGGCATCGGGGTCGGACGTGGCCTTGCCCTCGGCGAACAGCTGGTCGAGCTCCGGCGAGCTGTACCCGGCGACCTTGTTCAGGTTCCCCGTGCTGGTGAAGTAGCGGCCGTACATCCCGTCGGGGTCGGGTCGTCCGCCGTTCAGGGCGACCGCGGCGTCGAAGTCGCCGGCGACCCAGCGGTCGACGTACGCGCCCGACTCGAGCACCTCGAGGTTGAGCGTGATGCCGGCGTCGGCGAGCTGCGACTGCAGGTTCTGGGCCTCGTTCACGCTGGTGGCGTACTCGCCCTGCGACACGATCGTGTCGATCGTGACGCCACCCGACTTGCCGGCCTTGTCGAGGTAGTCCTTCGCCTTGTCGAGGTCACGCGTGGGGCAGGGGCGCGCATCCGGGTCGGACTTGTACGCGGGCGACGTGATCGGTCCCGTCACCTCGCCCTCGCCGAGTGCAGCGGTCTGCAGCACCTCGTCGCGGTCGACCGCGCACTGGATGGCCAGTCGCACGTTCACGTCGGAGAGCACGTCGCGGCTCGCGTTCAGCTGGAGCGCGTGATAGCTCAGCTGCGGGGTCTTCGTGATGCCCACCGTGCCGGTCTCGGCCGTCTGGGCCACCAGCGGGTCGTCGAACACCGCGAACTGCACGTTGCCCGACTGCAGTGCCGAGACGATCGAGGTCTCGTCGGGGATGACGCGGAACTCCACCGAGGCGAGGGTCGCCGCGTCGCCCCAGTAGTCGTCGAAGCGCGAGAGCGTGAGCGACTGGCTGGCAGTGCGGTCGTCGAACTTGAACGGGCCGGTGCCGTTGGGCGTGGTGTTCAGCGTCTGCTCGGTGTCGTCGGAGGAGAGGATGGCCATGTTCACGCTGGCGAGCCCGGCGAGCAGCCCCGCATCGGGTGTGGCGAGGTGAAGGACCACGGTGCCCGCATCCGGAGCATCGACCGAGGTCACCGAGGCCAGGGTGGCGGCGGCGACCGCGGCGGTGGCCTCGTCCTTGATCTTGTCGAGCGACGACTTCACGTCGGCCGAGTCGAACGTGCTGCCGTCATCGAAGGTGACGCCGTCACGGAGGGTGAACGTGACGGTCAGGCCGTCGTCGGACACCGTCCACGACTCGGCGAGACCCGGAACCACGTTGAGGTCCTGGTCGAACTCGGTGAGCGTGCCGTAGATGTTCTGCAGCACGTTCACCGACTGGAACTGGGTGGCCTTCCAGGGGAAGAGGGTGTCGGGGTCGCTGGTCACACCGACCACGAGGGCGCCGTCGGTTTTCGTCGTCGACGGCGAGGTGCTGGTGGGGCTGCTGGCGGTGCAGCCGCTGATCGCGAGCGTGATCGCTGCCGCGGCACTGGCCGCCGCGATCCAGCCCGCGGGCCGGGAACCGTGTGACATGACTACTCCCTTGTGAATTCCTGATCGGATGTCTGGTGGTGCGCTGGGGCGAGAGCCGACGGCGACCCGACCAGGATCACGGGATGTCGACTTCGAAACCAACCGTACGGCACATACTTACACAGATTATTTCCAGCGCGTAACTTAATTCCGTACTTTTGTTTCGCCGCTTTCGGGCGGTGAAGTAATGTGGCCGACATCGACGTCGGAGGAGTTGGGGAATGACCGCAGAGGCCACGTCGCGGCCGGAGTCGCGCACCGTCCTGGTGGCGATGCGTGCTGCGATCCCCTCGTTGCCGCCGTCGGAGCGTCGCGTCGCCGAGGCGTTCCTCGACGACCCGGCCGCCGCATCCGCCCTCTCGATCGCAGAACTCGCGGACGCCTGCGCGGTGTCGACGACGTCGGTGGTGCGGTTCTACCGCCGCATCGGCTACACGCGCTTCAAAGACCTGCGGATGGATCTCACGCGCGAGATCACCCGGGAGAATCTGGAGAACGCCTCCTTCTCGGCGGTGTCGGGCGACATCGACCGGGCCGACACGCTCGAGGACATCGTGTCGAAGGTGGCGCTGAACGAGACCCTGTCGATCAGCGACACCGTGAAGACGCTCGACATCGCCGCCCTCGGCGCCGCCGTGCAGGCGGTGCTCGGCGCCGGGCGGATCGACATCTTCGGAGTGGGCGCGAGCTCGGTCGTCGGCCTCGACCTGCAGCAGAAGCTCTCGCGAATCGGCCGCACCGCCCTCACCTGGCCGGACGCCCACGCCGCCTGGACGGCCGCCACGGTGCTCGGGAAGAACGCGACCGCCATCGCGATCTCCCACTCGGGCGACACCGTCGACACCGTCGAGTTCCTGGCGCTCGCCGCGGCATCCGGAGCGAAGACCATCGCCATCACGAACTTCGACTCGTCGCCGCTCGCCGCCCGGGCCGACGTGGTGCTCACCACGGCCGCGCGTGAGACGCGCTTCCGCTCGGGGGCGCTGGGCAGCCGCATCGCGCAGCTGATGGTGATCGACTGCCTGTTCACCGGGGTGGCTCAGGCGTCGTACGACGAGTCGATCGAGGCGCTGCGCAAGACGTACGCCGCCGTGCACAGCCGCACCGTCGGCTGACGGCCGGTCGCCCCCGGTCGCCCGTGTTCGCCCGAGTTCGCTACCATCGGGGCTGCATCGTACGACGACACGAGAGGGCGCTCCTGTGGATGACGACACCGGCATTCTGATCTTCATGGCGGTCGGGGTGGCGATCCTGCTGCTGATCGTGGTCTTCGGAGTCGTCTCGACGCGTCGCAAGGCCCGAACGAACACACCGAGTTGGACCACCCGGGTCGCTCGGCTCGGGTCGCAGCCGTTTCTCGAATCGTCGGATGTCGACCAGCCCGACGGGCGGCAGTGGGCACTGTTCCAGCAGGCCAACGCTCCCGGCACCGTCATCCGGATACCCGTCGTCGACGACAGCGGCGCGGAGAGCGTCGCCTCGTTCACGGTGGCGCGTACTCAGCGGTCGCTCCGGGAGGGTTGGCCGCAGGCCAAGATCGGCTTCACGGCGTACTTCCGCGAGTTCGAGCAGGCCGAGTTCCCGGTCACCCTCGCGGTGGCCGGGGAGAAGAAGACCACGACCGTCGTGCTCGACGCCACGGGAGCCGTCGCGATGACCGCCGAGCAGAAGGTCGTGTGGCAGTCCGACTGGGAAGGGCTCACCTTTTCGAACGGGCCGGATCTGATCCTGCACGACGGGAAGCAGGCCATCCGCCTCGAATCGGGGGGTTCGGGTCGCAGCCCGCTCGAGGAACTCGTGATCAAGTACGGCCGCCTGAAGCAGATGCACTTCTGAGGGTCGCCGCCCCGGGCGCGACCCGCGTTCTACGTGGTCGCGGCCTTCACGGTGATCGACGGATCCACGTACCCCGCCTGCTCGAGGGCTCCGACGAGTTCGGCGCGGTAGGCGTCGAGGTCGCGGTCGTCGAACACCACCACCGTGGCGAAGACGTAGGCGGCCCGCACCTCGAACTTCTCGTCGACCTCCACTCCGGGGTCGTCGAGCACGTCGAGCCACAGCTGCACGGCCGCGAAGTACCGTTCCGCCCGCTCGGGGTCGTAGCCGTTCCACTCGAGCGTGCCCGAATCCGACCGCGCGGCCTTGTGGCCCAGAACGATCCGAACCGGCATCGCGCCGAGCGGGGAGTCCTGGATGACCGGCAGCGCAGCCTCGATGAACTCGCGGGTCTCGGCGAACGACATCTGGTCGAGGTACGCCTCCATCCTGATTCCGTCGAAGCTCCCCGTGACGCGGACGTTCGACGGCTGCACCTCCAGATCGTGGATGCTCTCGTCCACCTCGGCGCCGAAGACGTTCGACCGATCGTCGGGGGTGTCGTAGCGCTGTGTGCATCCGGAGAGCAGGAGAACGGCGACGACTCCGACTGCCGCCAGCCGGCGCCTCATTCGACCGCTCCGTACAGCGTCGTCAGGGTGTCGTCGCCGACGGTGTTGTACGTCACCGTCAGCGCGGGCCGCAGCACACCTGCGCTCGTGAGGATAGCCATGATCTCCGCGCCCTGCTCGGCGGTGAGGTCGGTGGCGCCCTTCAGCCGGAGTGTGGTGGCGTCGGGATCGAAGTCGACGGACGACCGCGGGCCGACCTCCAGGGTCGAGATCCGATCGAGCGCCACACCCCAGCCATCGGGCAGAGCCGCGCGGCCGGACCGGTTCGTCACCAGCAGGCCGTCGACGACCGCCTGTGTCTGCAACCCCATGAACGACGCCGCATCCTCGCCCAGCGCACCCACCATGGCGTCGAACGACTCGCTCACGCTCGGCCCGGGAGCGCCCGGCTCGCCGGACTGCACATTGAGAACACCATCGCCGGTCTCGTCGAACACGTTGAACCGCACCGCGGTGAATCCGTCGTCGAGAAGACCGGCCCAGACGCGGACGTCGCGCTCGAACCGGTCGTCGTCGTCGTAGACCCTCGTCGTGAACTCGGTGTCCACCTCGCTGTCACCCGGATACACCGCCACGAGTTCGATGTCGCGGGGCCGGTCGTCGCCGAGCCCGTCGAGGATCTCGCGCACGGACAGCGCCGTCGTCACGATCTCCTGCTCGGATGCCGCCGGGTCGACCTGTACATAGTGCTCATACGGTGCCACGAGAACGCCGGGCACCTTCTCGACCTCCAGCATCGCGTCGTACTTCGCATCGCTGTAGCGGTCGTCCGACCCGTCGGCGCTGCAGCCCGTCAGGCCCAGAACGAGCGCGATGACGAGCAACCCCCCAGTTCGACGCATGTCTTCGACCCTAGCGTGCGAGCCCACACCGGTCACGGCGACGACTCGACGCCCCCGCCAGGTGGCGGTACCTGGGCCGGCAGGTGGGGGAGTTCGTCTCCTCCCGGCTTTCTCGCGGCCGGCCCCGACGTACGGTGGGTTCGACGGAAGGGAGCACCGATGATCCGGGTGGTCGTGATCGACGACGAAGCTCTGGTGCGTTCGGGATTCCGGTACATCCTCGACGCGTCGCCCGACATCACCGTGGTCGGCGTGGGTGACGGCCACAGCGCCACCGCCCTCATCGCAGACCTCGAACCCGACGTCGTTCTCCTCGACATCCGGATGCCGGGCCGGAACGGCCTGGAGATCCTCGCCGAACTCACCGCGCAGCCCGGCGGCCCCGCGGTGGCGATGCTGACGACGTTCGACACCGACACCTACATCGCCGAGGCGCTGCGCCGAGGAGCGTCGGGGTACCTCGTGAAGGACACCGACCCCGAGCAGCTCCCGCATTTCGTGCGCAGTCTCGCCGCGGGCGGGGTCGTGATGTCGGCCGAGGCCAGCCGGGTCGTGCTGCACGAGCAGCTCGGCACCGTCAGCGACGAGCTGGCCGAGCAGAAGGTGCTGGGCCTCACCGCGCGGGAACGAGACGTTCTGGTGCTGGTGGCCGGAGGTTCGTCGAACACCGAGATCGGCGCCGCGCTGCACCTGAGCGCCGGCACGATCAAAGACCACGTCAGCACCATCCTGGCGAAATTCGGTGTGGCCACCCGGGTGCAGGCGGCCTTGATCGCCGATCGGGCGGGGCTTCTCCGGCGGGGCGGGCCGGGTCGATGAGAACGCTGCATCGGCTCGGGTCTCAGACGCCTCCGATCGTCGTCGACATCCTGCTCGCCGCGCTGGCGCTCGCCGGTGGCCTCTTGAACTTCTGGCGAACGACCCAGATCGACACCGTTCTCACCGTTGTCGGCGCTGCCGCCCTGCTTCTTCGCCGACGGCTGCCCGTGCCGGTGTTCGTTCTCACGCTGCCGAGCCTGTACATCGGGGCTTCGAGCGTGGCGACCATCATCGCCCTCTACACGGTCGCAGCGCTCACCAGGGGGCGGTCGCGGTGGGGCATCCTGCTCGCCGCGGTGGTCGTGTTCGTGGGCAACACGAGCTTCTGGTTCGAGTGGCTCGGGCTCGCGCAGTCGGTTCCCGACATCATCTACAGCGCGATGGTGGCGGCCGGACCGACCGCCCTCGGCCTCCTGACCCGAACCCGGAACGAACTGGCCAACCGGGTGACCGAGCTCACCGCCCTGCAGGATCAAGAACGGCAGCGCATCACCGACGAAGTACGGGCCGGCGAGCGGGCACAGCTCGCCAGGGAGATGCACGACGTCGTCTCGCACCAGGTGAGTCTGATCGCCGTCGAGGCGGGCGCGCTGCAGGTGAGGACGTCCGATCCCGAGGTGAAGGGGTCGGCTGCCACGATCCGGCTGCTCGCGTCGCGCACGCTGGAGGAGCTGCGCCAGATGGTGTCGGTGCTGCGCGGCCCGGCCGACGGGGGTGTCTCGCTGTCGCCGCAGCCCACCCTGGACAGCGTCGCCGCGCTCGTCGACGAGAGCGGACTGGTCGTCGACCTGGAGCTGGGCCTGCCCGACGATCTGCCCCTCGCCGTGCAGCGCACGCTCTACCACGCGGTGCAGGAGGGGCTGACGAACGCGCGGAAGCACGCCCCCGGGGCCGACGTCCGCGTCAGAGGCTTCGTCGAGCGGCGCGACCTCGTGCTGGCGATCCAGAACTCCGAACCGACTCTTCCTGCACTCGACCTGCCCTCCGCACGGCACGGCCTGGTCGGGCTGGCCGAACGCGCCGCCCTTCACGGAGGCTCCTTCTCGGCGGGGCCCACGGCAGACGGAGGATTCCGGGTGGAGCTCCGTCTGCCCTGGTGACCGGTCAGCCGGCGGTGGGAACCACATCCCAGTGCTCGACGATCTTTCCGTCGGCCACCCGGAAGATGTCGGCCACGGTGAGGGCGCCCTGCTCCCCGGAGCTGCCGGCGAAGGTCCACACCAGATCGCCGTCGGCGAGTGACACCGCCGACTCCATGGGCGGGAAGCCACTCGCGTTGGCCAGGAACTGCTTGAGCACGGCCGTGCCGTTCCCCGCGAGCGGGTTGTGCTGCAGGTAGTCGGGGCTCCAGAGACGGTCGAGCACGGAGGCGTCCTGGTCGCGGAAGAGGGTGTCGTATCCGCCCACGGCGAGCTGACGCTGCTGTTCCTCCTCGGCCTCCGTGCTCGGCACGGCGGGGGAGGAGAAGAGGTCGCTGAACATGCTGTTGCCGCTCGCGGTGGTGCTCGGCACGGTCTGGGAGAACGACCAGAACTGAACGATCCGGCCGCCGTCGAGGCGGAACAGATCGACCTCGGCCTCCCCGCTGAACTCGTCGGATGCCGCGCCGGTGGCCTGCCAGTGCACGGCGACCAGGTCGCCGTCTGCCCCGCTGTGCTTCACCACGGGCTGCGCATTCGGCACGCGGGTGTGGATCGCGGCGAAGCGCTGGAGCAGGGCTTCAGGGCCTGTCTGGTCGGAGCCCGTGGTGGTGGCGGTGGCCGAGACGGACTCCGCGGCGGCGGAGACCGCTGCCGGGTCTGAGGGGTCGGGGAAGCCGGCGGCGAGGAGCTTCAGCACGATGGCCTTGTTCTGCTCCTCCGTGGCGGAATCGGAACGGTCTGGGGTGGCGCTGCTGGTGGCGTCGGTGCCCGTGGCGTCCGTGGTGGTGGTGCCGGTGGTCGCGGCGCTCGTCGCCTGCGTCGCGGCCGACGAGCCGGCGCATCCCGCGAGCGTGCCGACGACGATCGCGCCCATCGCGACGACGACGATCGCCGTGCGCACGGACTCGCTCCTTCGGGCCGGCGCATCCGGCCGGGTGGTTCGGCGTTCGAATCGGTTCACTGTGCTCCTCCATTCACCGGGGCGGCCGAAGAGCCGCTCCTGAAAACCCTCGCCCGAGCCGGCCCGGCCGGGTACCCGGCACCTGGCTGGTCGTCCGGCCACCCGGGGGATCGCGGCGCCGGCATCGTCACCGGTGCGTTCTGTGTCGTCGTCGGCCACGATGGTCACATGACAGTTCTCGCCGGAATCGACGTCGCCTCCGAACTCCGGCAGGTGTCGTCGTATTGGACGCCCCGGGTCGTCGCGCGAGTGAACGACCAGTACGTGAAGGTCGCCAGACTGCTCGGCGAGCTGGTCTGGCACGCACACGACGCGGAGGACGAGATGTTCCTCGTGGTGTCGGGTCGGCTCCGCATCCAGCTCCCCGACGACGTCGAGGTGGTGCTCACGCCGGGGCAGTTCTACGTCGTGCCCCGAGGTGTGCAGCACAACCCCGTGGCCGAGGAGGAGGTGGAGATCGTGCTCATCGAGACGGTCACCACCGCGCACACCGGCGACGTGATCGTGGCGGCCACGGTGCCCGTCGACCAGCAGCTCGGCGACTTCCGCTGACCGGGCGATCTAGAGATCGCGCACCTGGCAACACGCCGTCGCGAACTCGACATCCTCCATTCCCCGTGGAGGAGTCGCGACGCCCACCACCTGGAAGCCTGCGGGCTTATACAGGCGTTCCATGACGACGTCTCGAGCGTCGACGACGAGGAACCGCCCTCCGATGAACTTCCGAGCCTGTTTGATCACGGCGAAGGCCTCGTCGAGGATGATGCTGCCGGGGAGGTCCTCTGAGGTGTAGCGGTCGTCCCGAGCGAGTTCAGCGATGCTGTACGCGCCTGTCTTCGTGTGGCTGAAGATCCCCGTGAGCTTCTTCTTCACCTGTTTGGCGGCTTTCGACAGATCCAACTGCGTCATTCCGATGGTGAAGAATCCTGCGACGTCGATCGAGTCGTTCGTCGGTGTGATCACAACGTAGGTTCGACTGTGGCCGTCGCGTTCGTACGACATCACCTTCGTGCGTGCGAAATCCTGCAGGTGTGACGACCGCTCGCAACAGAATGCGATGAGGCACTCCTCGACCCGCTCGCGAAGCGATTGCCATCTCGGGTCGCGAAGTTCTTCCAGCGCGACCACGTCGTACGGGATCATGCCAGATGCCGGTGCGGCGCGGGTGGTCAGTGACCGCGGTCGGCGCGCACGAGATCCTGAAGTGCAGTCAGCCGGTCGGAACTGGAATCGACGTACCGCGATTCGAAACCGGGGGAGAAGGTGACGGAGTCGTTGCTGTCGAGCATCTCCGCAATCTGTCGCGCGCCGTCTTCAGTCAGCACGTACGTGCCGCCGATTGCTGCACTCGACATTTCTCTCTCCTCACCTCCGTGACTTCAGATCGCCACGTGACCGACTACGACTACCCGGCCGGAATATCCGCAACGGTAACACGCGACGACGACGTCGACGACAGAGAGAACACTGTTTCGCAACCACGTGAGTTTCCACAACGACGGGCGCACAAGTATGACGAAGCGCGGGAGATCGTTGGCGCCGAAAGCCGGTCTGACATCGACGAGGCGTGCCGTGGCCCCTGCTTTGGGGTGGCCGCGGCGCCTGCCCGGCCGGGGGGGTGCCTCCGAATCATGCGGACACATTGATTCGACGTCCGGAGTCCGAATGCCCACCATCACCGCCCCCGTGCTCGGCCGGCATCCCCTCGTCGGCGAGACCGGCCGCCCACCGGTTCCCGCGCTCGATCCCGACTCCGATCGCATGCTCATCGTTCGCGCCGCGGCGGGCGACGATCGCGCCTTCGCCCTGATCGTGCGGCGCTACGAGGGGCTGCTCCGCGGCGTCGCCCGGCGGACCCTCGGCGGCAGCGCCGACGTCGACGACGTGGTTCAGGAGACGTTCCTCGCCGCCTGGACCCACGCCGACAGCGTGATCGACGGCGAATCTATCGCCGGCTGGCTGGTCACCACCGTGCGCCGCCGCAGCTACGACCGGCTCCGGTCCACCGCCCACCGCACCCGCGCCGACCTCGACGACGAACTGCGGGCCCCCGACCACCGCGGTCCGGAGGCCGCTGCCGCGAAGAGCGGTCTGGCCGCCGACGTGCTCCGGGTGCTCGCGCGCATGCCGGAGGCGCATCGACGGTGCTGGGAACTGCGCCAGCTCGACCGGCTGAGCTACACCGAGATCGGCCTCCGGCTCGCGCTGCCCGCCACCACCGTGCGCGGCATCATCGCCCGGGCTCGAGCGCACGTGAGGAGCGAGCTCGAGCACTGGCGCTGAGACCGGTCGCGCCGCCGACAACCGGCCGGGCCCGCCTGAGACGCCGCACAGGCCGAGCCTCGAACCCGCCGAACCCGCCGAACTGAAGCCCTCACCGCGGCATGAACACCGCGACCACCGCGGCGAGCACCCCGGCCACGGCCGCTGCCGCCGCGTAGTACGCGATCACCCGCCGCCGATCCACCGCCCCCGCGTTCGACCGCATCGGCAATGCCACCATCGTGCCGATCCCGGCGTGCGACGTCGCGACCGAGGCGGTCTGAGACCGCAGCGCGTCGATCAGCGCCAGCACCCGGCGCCACACCCTCGCATCCCGCGTGGACAGCGGCTCCGGCGAGTACACGAACAGCCAGCCGGGCGTCGCCTCGAGTGCGAACGCCACCTCGCCGTCGTCCAGCAGCGACAGGATGCGGCCGGTGAGCAGTGCCCGCGCCGCCGACTGCGACCCCGCATCCGTATAGAGCTCGAAGGTGCGATCGCCGTCGCCCACGAGGCTCGGCCCGACGCCTTTCGGGAGGACCGGCAGTGTGGGCAGCGGCCGAAGCCGCGCCGTGCGGCGGGACTGCAGCACGAACGGCGCCACCGGAACGTCGAGCTGCACCGCGATGTAGCCCCATCGCATCCCCACCACGGTGCCGGCGGGCTGCGAGAGGTACGCGCTGGTGCCCACCTCCGTGAGCAGCGGGCCGGGCAGACGCACGAGGTCGGCGGCCGCGCCCATCAGCCGCTCACTGCCATCGGGCTCGTGGAAGACCAGGCCCGGAAGCCGCACCTCGTCGGTGTAGGCGTAGAACTCCCATCCGTTGCGGTGTGCGAAACGTGCCAGGGCATCCGGGGCGCCCGACGTCAGGTCGCCGAAGTCGGGCTCACCCGCGCGCTCGTCTGATCGGTGGTCGGTCATGCGCCCACAGTACCCAGCCGCACTCCTGCGCGACCGGTCATAATCTCTCCATGACGGTGCCCGGGATCCCACCTCTGCCACCCTCGGCCGGTTCCGCGGGCCTTCCCTATCCACTTCCTCCGCGATGGCGGATCGTGGCGGCGAAGCGGGCCCGCCCGTGGCAGGGCGCATTCGGTGCCGCCGTCACCCTCGCCCTCGCGGCGGTCTCGTTCTGGGCGGTCGCCCGGGGTGACCTGGCCGGTGCCGTCATCTGGTCGGTGATGTTCGCCGCGGTGGGCCTGGTGACGGGGGTCGCCTTTGCGCGCTCGGGTGACGAGAGCGGGCTGCCCGCCATGATCAACTCGGTCGCGTTGTCGAAGGCGCGCGTGCGTCCGGTGGACTCATGGGTGCACTTCTTCCGCCGCTCGGGCCCGAGCCGCTGGCAGACGGCACTGTTCACCCTCACGGGTCTCGGGGCATCGGCAGTGCTCGCCTGGGCGAGCGTCCGCGCCCTCGGTGCAGCCCCCTGGGCGCTGATCGTGACGGTGCCGCTGCTCGTCGGCGGCCTCGTCGTGGCGCTCGCCGGATCGATCGCCGTTCTGCTGCGCCGGCGCCACTCGTCGTTCGGTCGCCGCCCGATCGGGCTCTCGCTCGGCCGGCACGGTCTCGTCTACTACTACCTCGGCGACTACCAGAGCCAGGCCTGGCTCATCTACACGGCCGTGCGGTTCTGGCACGAGCATCCGGATGCGCGGAGCGAGTTGAGCACCACGTTCGCCCAGCGCCGCGTGCAGCACTGGCGCGACGCGATGCGGCCCTCCGCCCTGCCGCCGGTCCGGCTGTAGTCGTGGGGCACAGACGGAGCCCCCACCCCCGACCGCCTTCGCGACCGTGGGATGGGGGCTCCGCCCGCCGGATCAGCTCACGGGCCCGCAGGAGGTGAGCTGCTCGACCGCGGTCGACAGGCTCGCCGGGCCGCCGAGCAGGGTGACCCGCGTCGCGCCCAGCTCCTCGATGGCCGTGAGGGTGGCCGCCGGGATGCACGTGCCGGGCACCGCGAACAGCGGCGCATCCGTCAGCGGTGCCAGGGCCGAGCCGGAGAGCGCGTCGGGGAACTTCTCACCGGTGGCCAGGTACACGTGGTCCGCACTCTGTCGGAAGAACGCGTTGATCGACCGCGAGGCCTCGTACCGGTCGGCTCCGCCGAGGCGCACCGTCGAGGCGAGCGCCTTCGCGTCGCTCTCGATGCCGGCCGACACCGAGGCCGGGCCTCCCGCGATCACGATCTCGGTGGCTCCGAGCTTCGTGATCAGCGCCTTCGTCGCCGCGTCGAGCTTCGTCGCGGCGCCGTCGATCAGGATGACCGGGCCCGCTCCGTCGATCGCCGCACCGGCCGACAGCGCATCCGGGTAGTTCAGCCCCGTCGCCAGCACGACGCGCTCGGCCCCATCGGGGAAGGCCGAGTCCGCCACGGCGCGCGAGGCCTCGAAGCGGTCGGCGCCGCCGAGGCGGGTGACGGTGGGTGCCAGGGCCTTCAGCTGGGTGGCCACCGCGGCACTCACCGTCGCCGGCCCGCCCACGATCACGATCCGCTCGGGCGAGAGCCGCTGGATCTCGGACTTCACCGATGCCGGCAGGGTGTCGGCCGTGGTGAGCAGGATGGGGGCCGAATCCGACGTGGCTGCCGGCCCCGCCGACAGGGCGTCGGGGAACACGGCGCCCGAGGCGACGTAGACCGTCGACGCGCCGTCGGGGTAGCCCGCCTTCGACGCGTTCACCGACACCTCGAAGCGATCGGCTCCGGCGATGCGGTCGACCTGGATGGCCGGCTTCACGCCGCTGTCGACGAACGGGGCCACCGAGATGCGGTCGATGTTCGGCGCGTACTTCGAGCGCAGCAACTCCTCGTACTGATCGGAGATGTACGTCACTCCGTCGAAGTTGGGCTGCTCCTCCGAGGTGAACGTGATGGTGTTGTCTCCCTTCTTCAGGGTCACCGGGATCGTGAGATCCCAGAAGTTGTTCTGATGGAAGGAGTGCGGGAAGAGCACGGTCTGCTTCTGGCCGTTCACCGTGATCACCGCGTGCCGCGCGAGCGGGTCGGGGTTGTAGTGCGTGGCGGGGGACTGCTCCTCGTTCGAGTACCGCACGGTCAGGGCGTAGGTGCCGTCGGCATCCGCCTTCACCGAGCTGAACTCGAGCTCGGAGTCGTTGCCCGGGTCTCCGCCGATGGTGCCCACCGCTTCGCCGCCCGAGGCCAGGCTGAGCGGGCGCACGGCCGCAGAACCGGCCAGCGTCGCGTCCTCGGCCTCGTACGAGGTGGGAGCCGGGGTGGCTCCGGCATCTGGTGCGCTCACAGCGAGCCGGTCGAGCACCAGGTCGCCGGATGCGCCGGTCACCTCGATCTTGTTCACGCCGCCCGAGAGGAACACGGTGGCGTCGGCGCTGTCGGAGATCGCGCCCACCTCGGTGTCGTTGACCGTGATGGTGCCCTCCCCGCCGCCGAACGTGGCGAACGACAGCACCGAAGGAGCGTCGTTCTTCGAGTAGACCCAGAAGGTGGCGTCGGCGCCCGGCTTCAGGCCGACCGTGCCCGACCCGGAGACTCCGGCGCGGTCGTAGTCGGTGACGGCGTCGGCCGACAGGGTGGCGTTCTCGGCCTCGTAGATCGACACCGGGTTCGCCTGGGGCAGCGACAGCTCGATCTTGTCGAGGATGGCGTCGCCCTTCGTGCCCTTCGTTCCGTCGAGGCTCTTCGCCGAGACGGAGATGGTGTGCGCCCCCGCGGTCAGGTTCACCGTGGTGTCGGCGTGATCCCAGACCACCCACTTGTACCCGAGCGGCAGGTAGACCTCCTGTTCTGCGCCGCCGTCGACGGTGACGAACACGTTGATCGGCCCCTGGTCGGCGTTCAGCCCGTACGTGTTGAGCGAGCTCGCGAACAGGCTGAGGTCGTAGGTGCCGTCGGAGGGAGCGGTGACGGCGAAGTCGAGCTTCACATCCGATCCCGTGCGCAGTCCGCCCACGTCGTAGTTGCCGGAGGTGTAGAAGCCGCCCACGTTGCCGGGGGTGCCTTCCGGGCCGTTGACCGAGTACCCGGAGCCCGTGTGCGCGGCACTCTCAGCTTCGTACTTGGCGCGCCAGATCTCGGAGGGCTGTGCCGGCGAGGTGGTGTCGACCCCGGGGGTCAGCACGATCTCATAGGCGGAGTCGGCGTCGAGCTGGGGGAGCTCGTCGCCGAAGCCCAGCCGCACCGAGCCGTCGTCCACGGCCGCGTCGTACTCCTTGACCACCTTCGGCTCGCTGGAGTCGCCGAGCTGGCCGGTCCAGCGGATCTCGCGCACCTGCACGTGGACGCTGGAACCGAACACGTCCGCCGGCACCTCGTCGAAGTACACCGACTGGTCGCCGGCCGAGCCGCCGATCAGGGCCTGGGCCCGCTTCTTGGCGGTGTCGAGGGTGGCGACGCCCTGCAACGTGTAGCTCTGGTTCGGCGACGGCGGGTTCACGGTGACCGTGTCGCCGGTCATCTGGCCGTAGGAGTTCAGCAGCCACCACTGGCCGTTGCCGCGGTTGGCCTGCACGGCCGAGTCGCTGAGGTTGCCGTCGATGTTCCAGTACGCGATGTCGCCGTCGACCTTCTTGTCCTCCAGCGCCGAGACCCACTGGATCATCTGCCCGGGAACGGAGGTGTGGTAGTTGAAGGCGTACTCGTTCAGGTTGATCGGAAGGTGCGTGCCGGCTCGCGGGGTGCCCGCGAACAGCTCGTCCTCCCAGCCGCGGTAGCGGTCGACGTTGCGGCGGATGGACGCCGGGTCGCTCAGCTCGTGCCAGGTGATGACATCCGGAACCGTGTTCGCGGCCAGGCTGTGCTGCATGAACCCGCGCACCTGGTCGAACAGCACGCTCGTGTTCGGGCCGGCGATGCGCGCCTCCGGCATCTTCCCCTTGATCAGCGCGTACACCTCGTCCCAGGCCTTGAAGAACTGTGTCGGGTCGTCGAGCCAGCTCACGCCGTAGAAGTTCTCGCCGCCGGCACCGAACATGTTGCCCTCGGGCTCGTTGAACGGCACGAAAACGATGTTGTCCTGGTACTCGGCGGGCAGGGTGAGCACCTGGTCGACCTGGGTGGCGATCTTGGCCGTGAAGTCGGCCATCTTCTCGTCGCCGGTGGTGCCCGGCACCCGGTAGGGGAAGCCGCGGTAGATGTCGGTCATGTAGATGTACACGTCGCCGTTCGAGCTGTCGGCGACCGGCTTCACGATCTCGAGTGCGTCGGCTCCGGGATGCTGCGGCCCGTCCTGTGCCTTGGTGGCCACGGTGCGCAGCTTCATGCCCTCGAGCAGGTTGTTCGAGGGGACGCCAGGTCCGTACACGCCGTAGAGGGTGCCGGAGGCTCCGCCCATGAAGGCTCCGGTGTCGGAGCCGAGATCGATGGAGAGTTCGCCCGCTTCCACCACCTTCACGGTCGCGGTGACGGCGGTGTCGGTTCCGTCGACGACCCCGTCGACGGTGAACGTCTTGCCCCGGGTGTCGTACGCCGTGGCGGGAACGTCGTCCCAGGTGACGGGGGCGGTGCGCTCGATGCCGTCGCTGTACACGGCCTTCACGCCGGGCAGTACCGGGGCGACCCCCACGCCGGTGGTCGCGTCGACCGAGGTCTGGGTGACCGACGTCACCACCGGCACGGCCGACCCGGCCAGGGTCTGCACCTGCTCGGCACTGAGCGCCTGGTCGTACACTTGGAAGTCGTCGACCACGCCGTCGTAGAACGGATGCACGGTCCAGAACGGCCGGCCGATGTAGCCGCTGTTCGCGGCCGACGAAGGGGCGAGCGTCGCGGCGATGTCGATCGGCGCGGCGGCGCGCGCCACCTCGAGGCCGTTGAGGTACGACACGATCGTGGTGCCGTCGAGCACGGTGGTGACGTTCACCCAGGTGCCGGACGACAGGGCCGCGGCGGCGGCGGCATCTGCCTGCCCCCCACCGGTGAGCTGTTTCACCGAGGCGACGGCGTTGTTGTCGGCGTCGGTGAACTTCGGGGTGAAGAAGACCGAGTTGTCGGAGTTCGCGCCGAGACCGTACAGCCACTGGAACCCGTCGGTGCCCGACCACTTCGTCCAGGTCGAGATGGTCACGGCGTCCAGCCCGCTGAACAGGCCCTTGGGCACCGTGACGAAGGGCGCGGTGGTGGAGCCGGCGGCGCCGCCGGTGAGGTCGAGGCCGGTGGTTCCGGGTGTGCGACCCTCCACCAGCGACTGCGGCGTCACGTTGCTGATGGAGCCGTCGAGCCCCCGACCGGACTGGTCGGCGACGGTCGACCCGCTGACGTTCGCGGCCTCGAAGTCGTAGTCGAGGATGAGCGCGTCGTCGGGCACGGGTGCGGCGGCGGGGGCGGCCGGCGCGGCGGTGGCGGCGGGCGCGATGCCTGCCAGCGTGCCGATGGCGAGGGCGGCGATTGCCGCGCTCGCGATCAGTGGTGTTCGGCGTGGCCGCCCTGAGGGCAAGCGGGGGTGTTCCACGGGGGATCCTCTCGTCGGTGTCGGATGCGGCGCCGCCGAGGTGCGGGCTCCGCGTGCGGAGACCGAGGGTGGATGCGCCGTTGCACCTGATCCGATGACCGTTCATCGAACCGGTTCGACGAGTGTAAACACAGGAAACTCGCCAGGGCAAGGGCGACTTCGCGGCGTGGCCAGGCCGAAGCGGGCGCATACCGGGGCGTTCGACGACATTCGTACTTGCGCGAACGCGGAATGTGCGTCTATTTTGATCGAACCGGTTCGAAGCAGACCGGCCCAGACGAGGAGCACCGTGGCCACCATCGGAGACGTAGCGCGCGAAGCAGGCGTGTCTCGGAGCACCGTCTCCTACGCCCTGTCGGGCAAACGCACCATCTCCCGCGAGACCCAGGAGCGCATCGAGGCGGCCATCCACCGTCTCGGCTTCACCGTGAATGCCGGAGCGCGTGCGCTCGCCACCTCGGAGACGATGGTGCTCGGGCTCTTCCTCCAGTTCCACGACGACGAGTTCGCGCCCGCCATGCTGCAGTACATCTACTCCGTCTCCGAGGCCGCTCGGGATGCCGGCTACGACATCCTGATGGTCACCGATTCCGACGGGCCCGCGGCTGTGCGCCGGGTCACGTCGTCGAACATGGTCGACGGCGTGCTGCTGTTGGACGTTACCCACGACGACCCCCGACTGTCGATCCTCCGCGACGCCCGGCAGCCGGGCGCCCTGGTGGGCCTCCCGCGCGACACGGAGGGTGTCGACGTGTTCGACCTCGACTTCGGGGAGTCGGCGCGGATGCTGGTCGACCACCTCTACGGGCTCGGCCATCGCGAGGTCATCCTGCTCTCGCCGCCGCGGCACGTCTTCGAGCGCGGGGGTGCCTACGGGTGGCGATTCCGCGACGCGGCGATGGAGCGTGCGACTCGGTACGGCATGACGCTGTACTCCTACTACGGCGAGTCGCAGCAACCCGCGATCGACCGGAGCATGAACGCCATCTTCGACGCCCGGCCCACGGCCACCGGCTTGATCGTGCACAACGACGCGTCCATCGCGGCGCTGCCGCGCATCCTGCAGGAACGGGGCACGGCGGTGCCCGACGACCTCTCGGTCGTGAGCCTGTTCCCCCGAGATTTCGGGCGGAGCTTCCGACTGCCGTACACGGCGGTGGAGACCTCGCCCGATCTGCTGGCCCGCGAAGCGGTGCAGCACCTGGTTCGGCGCATCATCGACTCGGACTACGCTCCGCCCGTCGTGAAGTTCATCGAACCCGAACTGACGATCCGGGGGAGCACGGCCTGAGAGACGGGCTCACCCGGCCCCTTTTTTTGCCCGACCATCGAACCGGTTCGACTTACCGAGGCAGTCCCCGAACACCGCACCACCCGAACACCCGAAACGACCATTCAGAGAGGAATATCGTGATCACATCCAAGAGGGGTCGCGCCGCGGGCGCCCTGGCCCTCACCGCTGTCGTCGGAGTCGTCCTGGCCGGCTGCTCCACCCCCGGCGCCTCCACCAGCACCGACTCCGCCACCGGCGGGGAGTTCACCTTCTGGGACCCGTACCCCCAGTACGACGAGACCAGCGAGTGGGCGAAGGTCATCGACTCCTGCGCCGCCGACGCCGGAGCCACCATCACCCGAACCGCCTACGACACCAGCGACCTCACCAGCAAGGCGCTGCTCGCCGGCCAGCAGGGCAACTCGCCCGACATCCTGCTCGTCGACAACCCCGTCATCTCCACCCTGGCCGAAGCCGGCATCCTCACCTCGTCCGACGAGACGGGGCTCGATGTGTCGAGCTTCGCCGAGAACCTCATCTCGGCGGGTCAGGTCGACGGCACCACCTACGGGGTTCCGGTCGGGGCCAACACCCTGGCGCTGTACTACAACCCCGAGGTGCTGAAGGCCGCCGGCGTCGACATCTCGTCGGTGAAGGACTGGTCCTCGCTCACCGCCGCGCTCGAGAAGGTGACCGCCTCGGGCAAGAAGGGCATCACCTTCTCCGGCATCGGCACCGAGGAGGGCAGCTTCCAGTTCCTGCCCTGGTTCTGGGGATCGGGAGCCGAGCTCACCGAGCTCGACTCCACCGAGGCGCAGTCGGCCGTGCAGCTGTGGACCGACTGGGTGCAGAAGGGCTACGCCCCCAACTCGGTGATCAACAACACGCAGACCACCAGCTGGGAGGAGTTCCTCACCGGTGACTTCGCGTTCTCCGAGAACGGCACCTGGCAGAAGGCCAGCGCCAAGGAGGCCGGCTACGACGTCATCCCCATCCCGGCGGCCGACGGCGGAGCGGCCTCGGCGCCGACGGGAGGCGAGTTCCTGAGCATCCCCGTGCAGAAGGACTCCGCTCGCTACGCGACCTCGGCGAAGATCGTGTCCTGCCTCACCGACACCGACAACCTGGTGAACACCGACAACTCGCTGAACTACATCGCCCCCACCGAGGCGGCCCAGAAGGCGCAGCTGGCTGCCGACCCCACCCTGGAGCCCTGGGTGGAGGCCGTGTCCGCGGCGAAGGGCCGCACCGGCGACAACCTCGGAACGAACTACCCGATCATCTCGGAGCAGCTCTGGACCGCGGTGCAGGCGTCGCTCACCGGATCGCAGTCGCCCGCCGACGCGCTGAAGGCCGCCCAGGAGTCCGCTGCCGCGGGCGTGAAGTAACACCGGAACATCGAACGAGAGAAGACAACCATGACAGCGACCGAGACGCGTTCTGGGTCGGCTGAGCGTGGTCGCGGTCACGGGGTGGCGGGCGAGGAACCCGCCACCCCGGTGGCCGGGGCCGCTCCGCGCCGCCGTCGGCTGAAGGGCCACTGGGCCGGGTGGGCGTTCGCGGCTCCGGTCGTGATCTACCTGCTCGTCTTCTACGCCTATCCGCTCTACCGCAACCTCGAACTGAGCTTCCGCGACTACACGGTGCGCTCGTTCATCGACGGCTCGGCGCCGTTCGTGGGGTTCGACAACTACATCTCGGTGATCTCCGACGCCACCTTCGCGCCGGCGCTGCTGAACACCGCCGTCTTCACGGTGGTGTCGATCATCTTCCAGTACTCCTTCGGGCTCGCGCTGGCGGTGTTCTTCTTCCGCCGGTTCCCGCTGTCGGGCACCCTGCGCGCCCTCTTCCTGGTGCCGTGGCTGCTGCCGTTGCTCGTGTCGGCGTCGACCTGGTCGTGGATGCTCAACAGCGACTCCGGCGTGGTCAACTCCTTCCTGGAGGCATTCGGCATCGGGCAGATCAACTGGCTCACCTCGCCCCAGTTCTCGCTCGTCGCGGTGATCCTCGCGAACATCTGGATCGGCATCCCGTTCAACCTCGTCATCCTCTACAGCGGGTTGCAGAGCATTCCCGAGGAGGTCTACGAGGCCGCCTCGATCGACGGCGCCAACGGCTGGCAGAAGTTCTGGCGAATCACCTTCCCGCTGCTGCGCCCGGTCTCCGCGATCACGGTGCTGCTCGGCCTGGTGTACACGCTCAAGGTGTTCGACATCATCTGGATCATGACCAAGGGCGGCCCCGGCTCCTCGTCGACCACGTTCGCCATCTGGTCGTACCGACTGGGCTTCGGCTCGGCCCTGCCCGACCTGTCGCCGGCCGCCGCGGTGGGCAACCTGCTCATCGTGATCGCCCTGATCTTCGGCTTCATCTACATCCGAGCCCAGCGTCGATTGGATCCCTCATGACCCCCGTGCGCCGCCGCTGGTTCGACACCGCCATCGGGCTGGTGCTCACCGGCGTCATGCTCTTCCCGATCTACTGGATGATCAACGTCTCGCTCACCAAGTCGGGTGCGATGCGCCAGGACCCGCCGAGCCTGTTCCCGTTCGACCCCACCTTCGAGGGCTACGAGGCGGTGCTGTCGCAGCAGCTGCCCTTCCTGGGCACCAGCTTCATCATCGGCATCGGAACCGTGGTGCTCACCGTGGTGCTCTCGGCTCCGGCGGCCTTCGCGCTCGCGAAGCTCCGCATCCCGGGTGGCGGTGCACTGAGCTTCGTGCTGCTGGTGGCGCAGATGATCCCCGGCATCATCATGGCCATGGGGTTCTATGCCATCTATCTGAACCTCGGCATCATGAACACCATCCCCGGCCTCATCCTGGCCGACTCCACGCTGGCGGTGCCGTTCGGGGTGCTCATCTTCACGGCGTTCATGGCCGGCATCCCGAACGAGCTGCTGAACGCGGCGAAGATCGACGGCGCGAGCAACTGGCGCACGTTCCGGTCGATCGTGCTGCCGGTGAGCCGCAACTCCATCGTGACGGTGTCGCTGTTCGCCTTCCTGTGGTCGTGGTCGGACTTCCTGTTCGCCTCGACGCTCGACGGCGGCGGCAAGCTGCAGCCGATCACCATGGGCATCTACCGCTACATCGGCAACAACAACCAGGAGTGGAACGCCATCATGGCCACCGCCGTGGTCGCCTCGATCCCGGCCGCCGTGCTGCTCATCGTGGCCCAGCGCTACGTGGCCGCCGGTGTGACGGCCGGAGCGGTGAAGGACTGACCATCGTGCTCCCCACCTGGTGCCGCTTCGCCCTCTGCTCGTCTTCCGAAAGGACCCCGTGACCACCCCGTCTCCGCAATCGCCCTCATCGCCCTCGGCACTCCGCTTCGACGTGCGGCAGATCCCGTTCAGTCGCCGCGGGTCGTGGCTCGACATCTCTCCCGTCGTGGGGCTGCACGAGGCGCGCGAAGCGCTCCACCTGGTGTCGCACCAGACCGGCATGAACGCCGTGTTCGCGTTCGCGCCGGTCCCCGTCAGGGGCGTTGTCGAGGGTCCGGCCTCGGGCGGGGTCGAGGTGGTCGCGGGCCCGGCGGTGCTCAGCTGGGTGGCGGCCGACGGCGGGCGCGTCGATGCCGTGTTCGAGTCGGGCAGCGCCATCCGGATGCGCGGTCGCGGGCTCGGACTCCGGATCGCCGATGCGACCCCCGAACTCACCCCCTTCACGGGCACCTACTTCTTCCGCGATCCGGTGGACGGGTCGGCGGTGTTCACGTCGTACGAGACCGGCCGTCGCTACCGCATCACGAGCCTCGCCGGCGCGCTGGAGCTGCACGGCGCGGAAGCCCTCGGCGCGAGCGAGCGAGCAGTGGTGGCGGCCGGGCCGGAGTGGGAGATCGCGATCGAGGAGTTCGAGACCGCACGAGCGCCTTACCGGGCGGCGCGCGGCTTCGACGACGTCGTCGCCTCGGCGGCGGCGGAGTTCGACGACTACGTCGAGCGCATCGCCGGCTGGCGCACGGAGGACTCGCCCGCGGTGGTGGCCGCGGCCTACGTGCTCTGGTCGGCGACTGTCGCGCCGGCAGGGTTCCTGCGACGCGAATCGGTCTTCATGTCGAAGCACTGGATGGACAAGGTGTGGAGCTGGGACCACTGCTTCAACGCGCTCGCCCTGGCGCCGGGGCTGCCCGCCGAGGCGCTCGACCAGTTCCGGATCGTGTTCGACTTCCAGGACGACAGCGGAGCGCTGCCCGACTCGGTGACGCACTCCGAGGTGCTCTACAACTTCGTCAAGCCGCCCATCCACGGCTGGGCCCTGCAGAAGCTCCGGGCCGTGCTGGCCGAGCCTCTCGATCCGGCCGCGTTGGGTGAGATCTACGACGCGCTCGTGCGCTGGACGGAGTTCTGGCTGGAGCGCCGCCGCGTGCCCGGCCATGCGCTCGCGCACTACCAGCACGGCAACGACAGCGGGTGGGACAACTCCACCACCTTCGACCACGACCGGCTGACCGAGGCGCCCGACCTCGCCGCCTTCCTGGTGGTGCAGTTCTCGGTGCTCGCCGGGCTCGCCGACGAACTCGGCCGCGCGGGCGAGGCCGATCGCTGGCGCCGGGAGGAGAGCGCCATGCTGGTGGCGCTGGGGGAGCTGTGGGATGGCGACACCTACATCGCGCGGGCGGCGGTGAGCGGGCGCGCCAGCAAGAAGACCTCGCTGCTCAACTCTCTGCCGATCGTGGCGGCCGGCCACCTCCCGGAGTCGCAGACGGCGGCCCTCGCGCGCCGGATCGAACGGCACCTCACCGAGTTCGGGCCGGCCACCCAGCTCGTCGACACCCCGGAGTACGCCGACGACGGCTACTGGCGGGGGCCCATCTGGGCGCCGTCGACAGCTATCGTCGAAGACGGACTCCGTCGGGCCGGCGCGGTGCAACTCGCCGACACGATCAGCGCACGGTTCCGCCGCCTCTGCGAGCAATCGGGGTTCGCCGAGAACTTCGACGCGCTGACCGGCGAGGGCCTCCGCGACCGTGCCTACACCTGGACCGCCAGCGTCTACCTCACCCTCGCCCGCGAGGCCGCGTCCCGCGCCTGACCGACGAGACGTCAGGGCCGGTACGGTGCCAATACCGCGGCCGCCGAGTCGCGGAGCACCCGGCGGACCGTGGCGGAATCGACTCCCGCGAGAGACGGATCGACGCCCGCCACCATGAGGCCGCCTCCGGCTGCGGCGAGGGCGACCCGCGCCTCGGGGGACGGTTGATCGCCGATCAGCACCCGGTCGAAGCGCGTCGTCGCCGACAGGTAGCGGGCGTCGCCGCGCAGGAGGCGCGCCATCTCCGGATCCCGTTGCAGCGCCGCAGCGAACTCCCGGTGCTCCAGCACCAGTTCCACCAGTCCGTCGAGCATCGCGTCGAAGCGTCCGGCCGGGGTGGTCAAGCTCTCGGCGTAGGTGACCGCCGACGTCATCCGGTCCAGGGCCGGAGTCGCCACCGCCAGCACGATCGCGTCCTTCGACGCGAACTGGTGGTAGACGGCCGCCTTGGTGACGCCGAGGGCGTCGGCGATCATCTGCAGTGACGTGCCGTTCACCCCGTGCTGGGCGAACAGGCTCAGCGCCGCGTCGAGAAGTCGCCGGCGGCTCTCACCGCGTCGCCCCGGGGGCCTGCCCATCCGTCGTCCTCCTCTCCCGAGATCCTATGTGCGATCGACGCGGCCGCGATTGACCCAAAGTAGCCGATCGGCTAGCTTAACGACAGCCGACCCGAGACGGCCTCGAAGGAGACATGCGATGACCGAGACGAGCGGCGGGTCCCCCCGCCCGACCACCATGCGACGGGCCACCGTGACCGCCCCCGGCGAGGTGAGCGTGCTGCAGACCCGTGTTCCCGAGGTGGGTCCGCAGGATGTGCTGGTGAAGGTGCGAGCCTGCGGCATCTGCGGCTCCGACACCTTCTACATCTCCCTCGGTGGCATCCCGCCGCGGCAGGGCGACACCCCTCTCGGCCACGAGCCGGCCGGCGAGGTGGTGGCCGTGGGGGCCGAGGTGGCGGGGATCGCGGTGGGCGCTCACGTGGTGATCAACCCGATGGCCGCCCCATCCGGAATCATCGGCAACGGGGGATCGACCGGGGCCCTGGCCGACTACCTGCTGATCGAGAACGCCGAAGTCGGCCGGAGCCTGGCCGTGGTGCCCGACCACATCCCGTTCGAGGTCGCCGCCCTGAACGAGCCGATGGCGGTGGCCCGGCACGCCGTGAACCGCGTGAACCCGAAGCCCGGCGACCGGGTGGTGGTCTTCGGGGCCGGCCCGATCGGCCTGGGGGCGGCCATCGGCTTCAAGGCGGCCGGGGTCGAGAGCGTGGTGGTGGTCGACATCGTGCCCTCGCGGCTGGAGAAGGCCCTGCTCGTGGGCGCCGACGGGGTGATCGACTTGGCCGAAGAAGACGTGGTGGCCCGGCTGATCGAGCTGCAGGGTGCCGCACCCTCTCGTCGCGGCGAGGCCAAGCCCGCCACCGACATCTATCTGGATGCCGCCGGGGCCCCGGCGGTGATCGCCACCGCGCTCGGTGCCGCGAAACACGGCGCGACCCTCGGCGTGGTGGCCGTGCACAAGAAGCCCGTCGAGGTCGACTTCGGTGCCATCCTCGGGGCGGAGCTCACCATCGTCACCGCGATGGGGTACCCGCACGAGATCTTCGAGGTCACCGACGACATCGTGGCGAACTGGGAGACCTACCAGCACATCATCAGCGACCGCTTCGCCTTCGACGACGTGGAGACGGCCCTCGTGATGGCGGGCACGCCCCGTGCCGCCGACAAGGTGATGGTGACCTTCGATGGCGAGTGATGCAGCGGCGGCCCCAGGCGGAGGTGGTGCCACGGGGTCCGGACTCGAGCTCGACGACCGGGTTGCCCTCGTGGTCGTCGACCTGCAGGCCGGTACCACCGGGCAGCCGACGGCCCACCCGGTCGACGAGGTGATCGCCCACTCCGTCGAGCTGCTCGAGGCCTTCCGCGGCCACGACCTCACGGTGGTGCTCTCGGCCGTCGACGGAACCCCGGGCGGGCGCACCGCGTACGGCAGCGGCGGCCGGGAGTTCCCGCCCGGTTTCGGTGCGCTCCGACCCGAGCTCGACCGACGGCCCACCGATCTCGCGGTCATCCGCCGCACCTGGAGCGCCTTCGCCGGCACCGACCTCGATCACCGGCTGCGCGAGCGCGGCATCACCCAGGTGGTGCTGGCCGGGTTGGCCACGAGCTTCGGGGTGGAGTCGACCGCCCGGCAGGCCTACGACCTCGGCTACGGCGTGGTGCTGGCGGTCGACGCCATGACCGACCCGAGGCGGTCGAGCCACGACGCCTCCGTCGGCGGGGTGTTCCCGGCGCTCGGGCAGGTCGCCACCGCGGCCGAGATCGTGGGCCGGCTCGGAGGCCGCTGACCACCGCGGCCCGCGAATATACTTGCCGCACGTCAACCAGGTCGCATCCGGAGGCCATCACGAACGCCAACAGTCTCACCCACCGCTTCCTCGCCTGGCTCATCGTGGCCATGCTCGGAGCGCTCGGGGTGCTCGCCTCGCTCGTGTTCCTCTACACCGCGCGCGATGACGTCACCCGCGGTGTGCTCGACACCACCCTCGCGCTCGGCGGGGTCGCCCTCGCCGTGGGCGTGGCCCTGTGCGTGCTCACCGCCCGCCGCCTGAGCGCGGCCAACCGCGGCACGCGGCGCATCCCACCCCGCTGAGCGACAGAGCGCCGGAGGGCCTCACTCAGGCCAGAGCGCGCCCGAGCAGCTCCGTCAGGCTCGCGGCGTCGAGGCGCGTCACGCGACCGTCGTGCCGGTACGCGCGCCAGGTGCCGTCGAGCTCGTGCACCGTGAACAGCGTGGTGGTGCTGTAACGGGTCACGCGCGAGAGGATCCACGTGCGAGGCCGCAGCGCCTCGAGCGTGAACCGCTCGTCGTCGTGCACGAAGTCGATCCGGCCCTCGGCGGGCGCGGTCGAGGGGAGAGCGGAGGTGTCGACGGTCGGGTTGTCCTGCAACATGTCCATGCGCCCGAATCTACGCTCCCCAGCCCAACGGAACCTTAACGTCACACGAGGAGCGGGTGCCCGGCCGGGGGCCCGCGAGCGACCGGCCCGGCCCAGCCGCCGCCTAGACTGGCTCGCCATGCAGTGCTCCTACTTCGACGCCGGCGTGTGCCGTTCCTGCACGCTGCTCGATCAGCCCTACGAGCAGCAGCTCTCAGGCAAAGAGGCACGCACCCGCGAGCTCCTCGCCGCGTTCCCGGATGCCCGGTGGCTGCCCGCCGCCACCAGTGCCCAGTCGGGGTTCCGCAACAAGGCCAAGATGGTCGTCGGCGGCACCGTCGAGGTGCCGACGCTCGGCATCCTCGACGGTGCGCAGCGGGGCGTCGACCTCACGGGCTGCCCGCTGCCGCTCGACGGCATCCGGGATGCGATGCCCGCGCTCGCCGCCTTCGTCACGCGTGCGCGGCTGCAGCCGTACTCGGTTCCCGAGCGCCGAGGCGAGCTGAAGTACGTGCTCGTCACCGAGTCGCCCGACGGTGAACTGATGCTGCGGTTCGTGCTGCGCAGCGACGAGGGTGTGCACCGCATCCGGCGCGAGCTCGCCTGGCTGCAGCGGCAGCTGCCGGCCGCCGTGGTGGTGTCGGTGAACCTGCAGCCCGAGCACAAGGCGATCGTGGAGGGCGAGCGCGAGATCGTGCTCACCGATCGCGAGACGCTGTCGATGCGGTTGCCGGCGGTCGCGCTCGACCTGCGGCCACAGAGCTTCTTCCAGACCAACACGGCCATCGCGGTGGGGCTCTACGCCCAGGCGCGCGAATGGATCGACGAGGTCGACCCGGCCTCGCTCTGGGATCTGTACTGCGGCGTGGGCGGGTTCGCCCTGCACGCCGCAGGGCCCGGTCGCGGCACGTCGACGGATGTCGGCCCGTCGACCGTCCGCCCACGCGACGTGGTGGGCATCGAGGTGAGCGCCGAGGCGGTCGCGAGCGCCCGCCAGACCGCGGCCGCCCTCGGGCTCGACACCGTGCGCTTCGAGACCGCCGACGCCACGGCCTTCGCGCTCGCCGCTCCCGAACCGCCCGAGCTCGTGCTGGTGAACCCGCCCCGCCGCGGCATCGGGCCCGCTCTGGCGGGCTGGCTCGAGAGCTCGGGAGTGCGCCACGTCGTCTACTCCAGCTGCAACCCGGTGACCCTCGCCACCGACCTCGCCGCGATGCCCTCCTTCACGGTGCGCCGCGCACGCCTGTTCGACATGTTCCCGAACACCGGGCACGTCGAGGTCATCACCCTGCTCGAACGCGTCCTCTGACTCGAGCCGGGCAGGATGTCGGGCCCGAACCCGGTCCGCGTCGTCCTACCGCCGCCCCAGCACCCCCGCGGCGTGCGCCAGGGCCCGCCTCGCCTCGGGCGTGTACACCGCACCCACGAACACGTGGAACGCCCCGCGGTAGACCCGCAGCTCCACCGGAGACCGGGCGGGACGCGCATCCCGAACCCGCGTCGCACCCGTTCGCGCGGCCCGATCGGCTTTCGCCGCGAACGCCGTCGCGTCGGCCGCCAGAACGTCGTGGTCTCCCTGGTACACGAACGTCGGTGGCAACCCCTCGAGCGAATCGCCGAGCGGGCTCACGAGCCGGCCCGAGATGTCGCCGCCGCGCGCCCAGAGCTCGGCGCAGTGCACGAGGCCGGCGGCATCGAGCACGGGGTCGAGTCGCTCGAGCCGGGGCACGTCGGGGTTCGACAGGGTGGCGTCGAGCCAGGGTGAGAACAGCAGCAGTCCGTCGGGCAGATCGCCGCCCCGGTCACGCCGCACGATCGTGTGGGCGAGCGCGAGTCCGCCGCCGGCCGAGTCGCCCGCCAGGAACACCCGCCGCCGTCCGGCCCGCCGGCGCACCTCGGTGAGCACCGCGTCGACCACGGGCAGCGCCTCGCTCAACGAGTGCTCGGGCGCCCGCGGGTACAGCGGAACCGTCACGGTCGCTCCGGTGAGGCCGATCACCCGGTCGATGATCCACCAGTGCGGTGTGCGCAGCGCGAACACGTACGCGCCGCCGTGCAGGTACACCAGCTCGGGCGCCCCGGCCCGCGGCTTCCGCGGCTCGAATCGCAGCACGCGGGCCCCGAGCACCTCCTCCTCGCTCACCCGGCAGCGCCGCCGCAGCGCACGGGTGACGGGGGCGGTCGGTCTCCGCGTCCGGATGGCGGCGTCGACCCGCTCCGCCGAGCCGAAGGCGCTCGGCCGAAGCCGCAGCAGCTGCCGCGTGATCAGCATCGACAGCGACGTCATGGGTCCTCCGCTCGAGTGGGGCGGAGACCGCGATCCGCCTCGCCGTCCCAGCCTGTCCCGATACCGCGCCCACGCCAAGCGCTCGACCCGTGCGCTCCGAACACCTCCAGAACACCGAGCTCAGGAGGCCGCCATGGGTACCGTCGACCGCAACGCCCCGAACACCCCTCGGGCAGCATCCGCCCACCCGGCCAGAGCCGACGGCCCCGGCACGACCCGTCGCACGCCCCGCAAGCGCTTCTGGCTCTACGCGGCTTTCGCCGGTGTCGCCAGTGCCGGTGCCCTGCTGGCGGTGGCCGAACTCATCGCCCTGGTGGTCGCCCGCGACGGCAGCCCCGTGCTCGCCGTGGGCTCGTTCGTGATCGACATCGTGCCCCGCGAGGCGAAGGAGTTCGCCATCGCGGCGTTCGGGGCCAACGACAAGATCTTCCTGCTCGCCTCCATCGGCCTGGCCGTGGTGATCGCCGCGGCGCTCGCCGGGGTGCTCCAGCTCGCCAAACGTCCGCTCGGCCTGGTGCTGTTCGCTCTGGCGGGCGGCCTCGCCGTCGCCGCCATCGTCACCCGCGCGGCCGCCACCGCGTTCGCGTCGGTGCCCACCCTCGTCGGCACGGTCGTCGGCATCGTCATCCTGCATCTCCTCGTGCGGCGGCTCTCCCGCTGGCGCGAGGCGGTGCGGGCGCGGTCGGCCGCGCTCACCGCGGCTCCGGATGTCCGTGAGTACGCCCGCCCCGACGAGACCGCCCCGGCATCCGACCCCGTTGCCGACGCCCCTCGCGGCAGCGGCGTCGACCGCCGGCGCTTCCTGGTCGGAACCGCCATCGTGGCCGCCGCCTCGGCCGTGGTCGGATCGGGGGCCCGCCTCGTGTCGGCGGCCACCTCGTCACTCGCCGGCATCCGCGATTCTCTGGCCCTGCCGGCCCCGCGCTCGACGGTCACGGTGCCGGCGGGTGCCGAGTTCGACATCGACGGGCTCTCGTCGCTGTACACCTCGAATGCCGACTTCTACCGGGTCGACACCGCCCTCACGGTGCCGCAGATCGATCCGGCCACCTGGAGCCTGAAGATCACCGGAATGGTCGACCAGGAGATCACGCTGAGCTTCCAGGACCTTCTCGACATGGGCCTGGACGAGTACTCCATCACGCTCACCTGCGTCTCGAACGAGGTGGGCGGCGGGCTCGTCGGCTCGGCGATGTGGCAGGGTGTCCCCCTCCGCGACGTGATCGCCCTGGCGAAGCCGCAGTCGGGGGCCGACATGCTGCTCTCGCAGAGCGTCGACGGCTACACCGCGAGCACCCCGCTCGCCTCCGTCACCGACGACGGCATCGACGCCATCCTCGCGGTCGCCATGAACGGCCAGCCGCTGCCGTTCGAACACGGCTTCCCGGTGCGGATGGTGGTACCCGGCCTGTACGGCTACGTGTCGGCCACCAAGTGGCTCACCGAGCTGAAGATCACCACGTTCGAGGCCGACCAGGCCTACTGGACCCCGCGCGGCTACGACGCCGAAGCTCCCATCAAGATGTCCTCGCGCATCGACACCCCGCGCGTCGACAAGCAGGTCGCCGCCGGCCCGGCGAAGATCGCCGGGGTCGCCTGGGCGCAGACCGTGGGGATCGAGCGCGTGGAGGTGCAGATCGACAACGGCGACTGGCAGCCCGCGACGCTCTCCACCGCCGTGAACGTCGACACCTGGGTGCAGTGGTACGTCGACTGGACCCCCACCGCGGGCACGCACTACATCGCCGTGCGCGCCGTCGACAAGGCCGGCAACCTGCAGATCGAGGACCGGGCTCCGATCGTGCCCAACGGCACCTCGGGCTGGCAGCGCACGCTCGTCACCGTGGTCTGACGATCCGGCGCGAGCGGGAACTATTCGGGCAGAACGATTGTTCTTCTCTATGACGCCGCAGCCAGCGGCGCGTGACCGAGGAGCTCACGTGACCAAGAACTACCAGGTAACCCCCGAGGCGCTCGCGCGTCTCACCCGGCAGCAGCGCCGGGTGACCCAGGACGACCAGACCGAGCCGGCCTTCCGCAACCAGTACTGGGACGAGCACCGCGACGGCATCTACGTCGACGTCGTCACGGGCGAGCCCCTGTTCGCCTCCACCGACAAGTACGACAGCGGCTCCGGTTGGCCGAGCTTCACCGTTCCGCTCGATCCCGCGAACGTGGTCACCAAGACCGATCGCAGCTGGGGCATGGCGCGCACCGAGGTGCGTTCGGCCAGCGGTGACAGCCACCTGGGGCACGTCTTCCCCGACGGGCCCCGTGAGGCCGGTGGCCTGCGCTACTGCATCAATTCCGCAGCGCTCCGCTTCGTGGCTCTCGACGAGCTCGAGGCCGAGGGCTACGGCGACTTCCTGACCCTGTTCGACACGACGACGGATGCCACGGGCGCCGTCACAGAGAAGAGTGCACGATGACCGCGAACGACACCACCACCGCCCGCGCCGTTCTGGCCGGAGGCTGTTTCTGGGGCATGGAGGATCTCATCCGCCGCCGCCCCGGGGTGCTCGACACCCGCGTCGGCTACACCGGCGGAGACGTGCCGAACGCCACCTACCGCAAGCACGGCACGCACGCGGAGGCGATCGAGATCACCTACGACCCGACGCGCACCGACTACCGCGAGCTGCTGGAGTTCTTCTTCCAGATCCACGACCCGTCGACCAAGAACCGCCAGGGCAACGACGTGGGCACGAGCTACCGCTCGGCGATCTTCTACGACAATGACGAGCAGCGCCGCATCGCGGAGGACACCATCGCCGACGTCGACGCCTCCGGGCTCTGGCCGGGCAAGGTCGTCACCGAGGTCGCGGCCGCCGGGCCGTTCTGGGAGGCCGAGCCCGAGCACCAGGACTACCTGGAGATGTACCCCAACGGATACACCTGCCACTACGTGCGGCCGGGCTGGAAGCTGCCGCGCCGCGAGCAGACCGCCGCGGTCTGACCCGCGGCCGACTCGAGTTCGGGTCGGGGCCGGCACGCCGCCGCTTGGCGTGTCGGCCCATCTCGGGGCATAGTGACATTCGAACACACTTTCGAATATCGCGGGAGTCCTCATGAGAACCATCGATCTGACCGAGCACGCCACGCTCTGGTTCGACGGCACCGTGCCGGTGCGCATGCTCTGGCAGGGCCGGCGCTGGCGGGTGTCCGACCGCCCCACCGAGCCCGAGGGCCTCTACTGGGGCACCCACGCTCCCACGTTCGCTGCGTGGCGCTTCCAGGCCACCGACGAACACGACGTCAGTCTCGTCTTCGACGTGGTGCGCGCCCACGGCAGCAGCCACTGGACGGTGGCGCACATCTACGACTGAGTCGCCGCCCGGCGGCTCAGCGTCACGAAGCGGTAGCGGATGCCCGTCTTCGACTCGATCCAGTCCGCGGTGGGCGTCGGCATCCGCACCCACTCGGCCCCGTCGAACAGCGGGGCCCGGGTGTCTCCGGCCACGGCGAGGTCGACCTCGGTGATCTCGAGCCGGTCGGCCTGGGGGAGGGCCTGGCGGTAGATCTCGCCGCCGCCGATCACCCAGGTGTCGCGACCGTCGCCGCCTGAGGCGGTGACGGCATCCTGAACCGAGCCCGCCCGTTCGGCGCCCTCGGCGGCCCAGTCGGCCTGCCTGGTCACCACCACGTTGCGGCGCCCGGGGAGCGGGCGGAAGCGCTCGGGCAGCGAGTCCCAGGTCTTGCGCCCCATCACCACCGTGGCGCCCGCGGTGAGCTCGCGGAAGTGCGCCAGGTCTTCCGGCAGGTGCCAGGGGATCGAGCCGGCCTCGCCGATCACGCCGCCGTGAGCCTCGGCCCAGATGAGCGAGACGGTCACACGGCCACCGCGGCGCGGATGGCGGGGTGGTGCTCGTAGCCCACGATCTCGAGGTCGCCGTACTCGTAGTCGAACACGCTCGACCGCTCGGCCGTGATGCGCAGCGTCGGAGGCGCGAAGGGCGCGCGGGTGAGCTGTTCGCGCACCTGCTCCACGTGGTTGTCGTAGATGTGGCAGTCGCCACCCGTCCACACGAAGTCGCCCACCTCGAGGCCGGTCTGGGCGGCGATCAGGTGGGTGAGCAGGGCGTAGCTGGCGATGTTGAAGGGCACCCCGAGGAACAGGTCGGCGCTGCGCTGGTAGAGCTGGCAGGAGAGCTTGCCGTCGGCCACGTAGAACTGGAACAGCGCGTGGCAGGGGGCCAGTGCCATCTCGGGGATCTCGGCCACGTTCCAGGCCGACACGATCATGCGCCGCGAGTCGGGGTTCGTGCGGATGGTGTCGATCACCTGGCTGATCTGGTCGATGTGCTCGCCGGTCGGGCTCGGCCAGGAGCGCCACTGCACCCCGTACACCGGGCCCAGCTCGCCGTCGGCATCGGCCCACTCGTCCCAGATCGAGACGCCGTTCTCCTGCAGCCAGCGCACGTTGCTCTCGCCACGCAGGAACCAGAGCAGCTCGTACGCGATCGACTTGAAGTGCACGCGCTTGGTGGTGATGAGCGGAAAGCCCTCGGAGAGGTCGAAGCGCAGCTGCCGGCCGAACACGCTGCGGGTGCCGGTACCCGTGCGATCCGATTTCGGGGTGCCGTTCTCGAGGGTGTCGCGGAGCAGGTCTTCGTACGGAGTCGCGATCGTGGTCACCTTCCGAGGGTACCGTCGCCGGGGGGTACACGGGCGGAGCCTCGCGAGTACCATCGACACCGTGGTCAAGCGCATCAACATCCTCTACGCGGGCAAGCAGTACTCGGTCTCCGGGCGCGACCTCGACGAGCTGAAAGAAGAGATCCGCTCGGCGGTCGAGACGGCCGTTCCCACCTGGCTCGAGGTCAACGTGGGGGAGGGCAAGTACAAGCGCGCCGACATCCTGCTCTCGCCCGGCGTCGACATCGCGGTCATCGGCATCGACGCCGACGAATGACCTCCGCCCCGGATGCCGCACCGCTCAGCCGCACAGCTCCTCCGCTCGCGGGCGTGCTGCACGAGCAGGACTGGCAGTCGCTGACCTTCCTGCACTGGCGGGTCGACCCGGCCGAGGTGGCGCCGCACCTGCCGCCCGGAACCCGGCCCGACGTGTTCGACGGCTCGGCGTGGGTGGGGCTCATCCCGTTCCGGCTGGCGAACGCCACCGCGCCGGGATTCCGCGCCCTCGGGCCCATCCCGTACGCCGGCACCTTCCCGGAGATCAACGTGCGCCTGTACTCGGTGGGCGACGACGGGCGGCGCGGAGTGGTCTTCTCGTCGCTGGAGTCGTCCCGGCTCGCCGCGGTCGCGGCCGCGCAGGCGCTCTTCGGCCTGCCCTACCGCTGGGCGCGCATGTCGATCGCCACCGACGCCGAGGGTGTCATCAGCTACCGCTCCGAGCGGACCGGCGCGAACGGCCGGGGCGGCCGGCCCGGTCCGCACTCCCGGATCGACGCCCGTCCGCTCGCGATCGACCGGTCCGACGACGAGCTGGCCGTGTTCCTCACGGCGCGGTGGGGGCTGCACATCGCTCGCGGTGGGCGTACCCGCTACATCCCGAACGAGCATCCGGCGTGGCAGCTGGTCGACGCCGAACTGCGCTTCCTCGACGACGAGCTGCTCGCCGCCGCAGGCTTCCCCACCCTCGCCGCCCGCCCGCCCGACTCGGTGCTCTTCTCCCCGGGCCTGCACACCACCTTCGGCCGCGCACTCCCCTGACCCTCGCCGAGTTGCGCCGAATCGCCCTCTCACGCTCCGCGAAGGGGCGATTCGGCGCAACTCGCCGCGGGATAATGTGCTGGTGACCCACGACCTCCCTGCCCTCGGCCTGCTGCTCGACGTCGACGGGCCGATCGCCGATCCGCTCACCCGCAGCATCGTCATCCCGTCGATCACCCGCGACCTCGTGGCGCTGGCCGACTCCGGCATCCCGATCGCGTTCAACACGGGGCGGTCGGACGGGTTCCTCGCGAACGAGGTGGTGGGCCCTCTGGTCGACGGCGGGCTGAGCGCCGACGCCCGGGTGTTCGGCGTGTGCGAGAAGGGCGCTGTGTGGTTCCGCATCACGCCCGACGGCGTCGGAGAGCTCTCGATCGACGAGAGCCTCGTCCCCACCCCCGAGTTCTCGGCCGCGGTGGAGCAGATGGTCGCCGACCGCTTCTCGGAGTGGATGTTCTTCGACGCCACCAAGCGCGCCTCCCTCGCGGTGGAGCAGCGCACGGACGTCGCGTCGGAGGTCTTCCTCGCCGAGCGCGACGACTTCTGCCGCGGCGTGATCGAGATCTGCCGCACCTTCGACCTCGGGGTCACCTGGAACGGCGAGACCACGCCCGCCGCCGACGGTACGGTCACCATCCGCATCGACCCCACCATCATCTCCACCGACATCGAATCGGTGGTGGTGGGCAAGGACTTCGGCGCCGAACGGGCCATCGCCCTGATCGAGGCGAGCGGCCCGGTGCCCAGGCGCTGGCGCACGGTCGGCGACTCGCGCACCGACTACGCGATGGCCGACTGGCTGCACGCCAACGGCTTCGACACCGCCCACGTCGACGTGCGCCCCGCCGACGGCCGGCTCGACAAGCCCTATCCGGTGCTCGTCGCCGACGACCCGGCCACCACGAACGATGCCGCCGGCGCGGAGTTCCTCCGCCGGTGGGCCGTCGAGCTCCTGGGCTGACCGGGGGCTCCGGCGGGTCGTGGCCGCCCGGCGGCGCTCAGCCCCGACGGATGCGCCCGACCCGTCCGCCCACCACGGCCAGCAGATCGACCGGCGTCAGCTCGAGGTCGAACCCGCGCCGCCCGCCCGACACGAACACGGTCTCGAACGTCGTCGCCGCGTCGTCGAGAACCGTCGGCAGCGCCGTCTTCTGGCCCACCGGCGAGATTCCGCCCACCACGTAGCCGCTCTTGCGCTCGGCCGCGGCGCGGTCGGCCATCACGGCCCTCTTCGCCCCCAGCTCTCCGGCCAGCGCCTTGAGGTCGAGCTGATCCTGCACCGACACGATGCCGATGCCGAACCCCGCGTCGGTCTCCACCATCAGCGTCTTGAACACCCGCTCGGCCGGCGCGTCGAGCTCCCGTGCGGCCTCGGCACCGAAGTCCGTCGCAGAGGCATCGTGCTCGTACACGTGTGGCACGAACCGGATGCCCGCCCGAACCAGAACCTGCGTGGCTGCGGTCGTGGGGCCAGCGCCCGCAGAAGCACGCTTCTTCGCGGCCATCCGTCAGTCGGCCGCCGAGGCCGCGCCTGCTGTGCCGGCTGTGCCGGCCGCGCCCTCGAGGTCGAGGGTCTGCCGCAGGAAGTCGCCCACGTGCTCGAGCTCGTCGGCCGAGATCGAATGGCCGACGCCGGGATACACCCGGGCGGTGACGGTGAACCGACCGGCCACGAACTCCTCGGTGCGCGCGATGGCGGAGGCGGCGATCACGGGGTCGGCCACGTCGCGCCCCCAGAACAGCGGAGGCCGGAGGGTCTCGAGCTCGCCGTCTCCGGCGGCACTGCCCACGGCGCTCGCTCCCGAGAGGTTCACCGCCCCGGCGAAGCGATGCGGAGTCGATCGCAGCAGCTGGATCGCCATCATCCCGCCCTGCGAGAACCCCAGGGTCGCGATCGCGGGCGGCGCCCCGTACTCGGCCTCCACCCGGCCGAGCCAGGCCAGCACCGCGTCGGCCGCGGCCTGCACCGATTCCGCGGTCGGGCCCGAGGTCGAGTCGAGGTCGAACCAGGTCCACCCGCCGAGGCCCCACGGGGTGCCGGAGATCGGTGCACGCAGCGAGACGTACACCGCGTCCGCCGGCAGGTAGGTGAACAGACCGGCCAGATCGTTCTCGTGCGACCCGCGACCGTGCATCACGATCACGAGGGGCTGATCGGCGAGCCGCTCCGAGCGCTCCTCCGCGGCGACCGACCACACGGCTGCGGCGTCGTCGATCATGATCGGGAACTCGTCACCAGGCGTCATGCCCCGAATCTATCGCGCCGTCAGGTCTGGCAGTGCGGGCACCAGTACGTCTCCCGCAGCGCGAGTTCGGTCGCCCCCAGCTGCCCGTGCCGGATGCGGGTGCCGCACCTCCGGCACGGCTTGTTCTCGCGTCCGTAGACCCACACCTGTCGTCCGGGCCGCAGATCGCCCGTCGTCGTGCGCTCGACGCGGTCGCGGTTCACCGTGATCAGCTTGCGCGCGAGAGCCACCACCGCCGGCAGGTCGGGCACCTCGGCCACCGGCCGCTGCGGCAGCACTCCACGCAGGAAGCACAGCTCGTTCGCGTACACGTTGCCGAGACCGGCCAGGTTGCGCTGATCCAGCAGTGCCACGTCGATCTCGCGGGCGCCGTCGGCCCCGAGTCTCCGCACCGCCTCCTCGGCGTCCCAGTCGGGCCCCAGGAGGTCGGGCCCGAGATACCCGACCACCTCGCCCTCCTTGTCGCGGGGAACGATCTCCACGGTTCCGAGATCGAACCCCACCGTCACCCACTCGGCGTTCTCCAGCACGATCCGCGCCTGGTGCGCGGGCCGGCGCCACTTCGTGCCGTGGCGATAGATGTGCCACGAGCCCTCCATCTTGAGGTGGGTGTGGATGCTCGCCTCACCCACCCGGGTGAGCAGGTGCTTCCCGCGCGCCACCACCTCCGACACGAGCTGGCCGGTGAAATCCACCGCGGCATGCTGGGGCACCCGGATGTCGCACCGGGTCAGCACCCGCCCGGCGAGCGCCTCGTTGAGGTGCACCGCCGTGCGGTAGACGGTGTCGCCCTCAGGCACGCAGCCTCAGCCCCCTGGGGGTGCCGAGGAACCCGGCCGTCTCGAGCGCCCCGCCCACCGCGGTGCCCAGCACGAACTCCCCGTTCACCCGCTCCACGGCCAGCTTGTCCACCCGCCCCGAGGTCACGGCGAATGCGAGCGACCGCGTGGCGGCGGCCAGCGACTCCTCCGCCTCGGTGAACGCCAGGGCGGTCTTGCCGCCGCGCTCGAGGTAGAGCGCCAGCTCGCCGTCGACGAGCACCACGAGCGCCCCGGCCTTGCGGCCCGGTTTGTGGCCCTCAACGGCCGGCCACGGCAGGGCGGCGCCGTAGGGGTTGGCCGGGTCGGTGGCGGCGAGGGTGAACGCCTCGGGGGGCCGGTCGCGTCCGCTGTCGCGACCCACCGCATCCGGAGCGAACCCCCGCAGCCGGTCGATGGTGCCGCCCGTGGCGAACTGCGCTGCCCCCAGCGTCTCGACGAAGTAGCCGCGGCGGCATCGGCCCGACTCCTCGAACTGGCTGAGCACCCGGTACACCAGCGCGAAGCCGCCGGGCACCCGCTCGTTCATCACCGAGCCGCGCGTCACGAGACCGTAGCGGTCGAGCAGCATCTCGGCGGTGGCGTGCGCCCGCAGCGTGGCGTCGCCCACCGGTGTGGGCAGCAGCGACCAGCGCCCGCCCACCGTGGGCGGCCCCACCCTGGTCTGCATCGACGCCCGTGCCAGGCCGCGCCCCCGGTACATGCGCGATCGGGGTGCCGGGCGCTTGGTGGCGTGGGCCGATTTCCCCGATCCGGTGAGCGTGCGCAGCGGTGCCACGGTGTCGTTGGTCACGAGACCGGCCCACACCAGATCCCAGATCGCGTCCACGATCGCCTGGTCGCTCGGCAGCGACACCGGGTCGACGGGCGCGGCCTGTGGGGCGTCGCCGGCTCCGGCGTCGTCTCCGGATGCGAGCGCCCGGCCGACCGAGGCCGTCACCTCGTCGGCCAGCGCCCGAAAGAAGTACGCACCACCGCGCGAGAGCGCCGCCAGCACCGCCGCGTGCACCGGCGTCTCGTCGAACGGTTCGGGCGGCGTGGCCGAGAGCGGAAGGGTGTCGAGCGTGTGCAGGGCCACCCACCCGTCGCTGCCCGGCAGGCTGCCGCGGCCCGACCAGATCACCTCGCCCGAAGCGGTGAGCTCGTCGAGCATGGCGGGACTGTAGTCGCGCACCCGCGCCGGCAGCACGAGGGTCTCCCAGGCCGAGGCGGGCACGGGCACACCGGCCAGCTGCTCGATCACGGTGAGCACGCCGTCGACCCCGCGCAGCGAACCGCCCACGTGCTGCCAGGCCGGCAGGAACCGGGCGAGGGTCTGGGTGCCCACGGGCTCCACCTCGTGCCGCAGCGCGGCGAGCGAGCGGCTGCGCAGCCGCCGCAGCACCTCGGCGTCGCACCACTCGGTGCTCCCGGCCTGGCCGAGCGCGGGCCCCGCCTGAGACGCCGGATCTCCTCCGGAAGTGAGCGATCCAGAGGCGCCAGTGCCCCCGCCCCCCGCGATCTCTACCGACCCCGTCGGCCGGAACTCGCCCTCGAGCACGCGCCGATCAGCCGAGAGCCGACGCAGCGCATCCGCCACCACCGCCACGCCCAGCCCGAACCGCACCGCCACCTCCTGGGCCAGGAAGGGCCCGTGCGTGCGGGCGTACCGGCTCACCAGGTCGATCACCGGCTGCTCCACGGGGGCGATGAAGGCGTCGGGCACCCCGAAGGGAATAGGCACTCCGAGTGCGTCGCGCAGCCGCCCCGCGTCTTCGATGCTCGCCCACCACTCGCGCGCCGCGAAGGTCACCCGCAGCGCGCGCTTGGAGGCCACGAGTTCCTCCAGCGCCGTCGCCACGTCGAACTCCTGCGACCGCTCGCGCACCTCGTCGGTGGTGAGCGGGCCGAGCATGCGCAACAGGTCTGCCACACCCTCGATGTCGCGGGCGCGTCGCTCGGGGGCCAGCCGCTGCAGCTCGCGCTGCGTGTCGTCGATCACCTGCGGGTCGAGCAGTTCGCGCAGCTCCGCCCGCCCGAGCAGCTCCGAGAGCAGGCTCGGGTCGAGTGCGAGCGCGGCGGCCCGGCGTTCGGCGAGCGGGCTGTCGCCCTCGTACACGAACGAGGCCACGTACCCGAACAGCAGCGAGCGGGCGAACGGCGACGGCTCGGCCGACTCGGTCTCCACCACGCGGATGCGCCGGGCATCCAGGTCGCGGGCGATGGCCAGCAGCGACGGCAGGTCGTAGACATCCTGCAGGCACTCGCGCACCGTCTCGAGGATGATCGGGAACGACGGGTACTTGCGCGCCACCTCCAGCAGCTGCGCCGAGCGCTGCCGCTGCTGCCAGAGCGGCGACCGCTTGCCCGGGTTCTGCCGGGGCAGCAGCAGCGCCCGCGCGGCGTTCTCGCGGAACCGCGACGCGAACAGCGCCGAGCCGCCGACCTCCTCGGTCACGAGCTGCTCCAGCTCTGCCGGGTCGAACAGGAAAAGCTCGGCCGAGGGCGGCTCGCTCTCGGTGTCCGGCAGCCGCACCACGATGCCGTCATCGCTCGCCACGGCGTTCGCGTCGACACCGAAGCGCTCCCGGATGCGCGCGTTCACCGCGAGCGCCCACGGCGAGTGCACCTGCATGCCGTACGGGGAATGCAGCACCACCCGCCAGTCGCCGAGTTCGTCGCGGAACCGCTCCACCACCATCGTGCGGTCGCTCGGAACGTGCCCGGTGGCCTCCCGCTGCTCGCGCACGAAGGCCACGAGATTCGAGGCGGCCCAGGCGTCGAGCCCGGCCCGCTCGGCGAGCTCGCTCGCTCCTTCGTCGTCGGCGGCCGCCACCGTGCGGGTGAACTCGCCGATCGCACGGCCGAGCTCGGCGGGGCGGCCGATGCCCTCGCCGCGCCAGAACGGCAGCCGGCCCGGCTGCCCGAACGCCGGAGTCACCAGCACGCGGTCGTGGGTGATCTCGTGGATGCGCCAGCTCGTCGCCCCGAGGGCGAACACGTCGCCCACCCGCGACTCGTACACCATCTCCTCGTCGAGCTCGCCCACCCGGCGTCCGGGTGTGGAGCGCGCCTTGCCCGTCGACGGGTCGGCCGCCGCCGGCTCTCCGCCCACCATGAACACGCCGAAGAGCCCGCGGTCGGGAATGGTGCCGCCGCTCGTCACGGCCAGCCGCTGCGCTCCCGGGCGGCCTGTGAGCGTGCCGGCGTCCCGGTCCCACACCAGACGCGGGCGCAGTTCGGCGAACTCGTCCGACGGATAGAGACCGGAGAGCAGGTCGAGGGTCGCTTCGTAGGCCGAGCGGGGGAGGGCGGTGAACGAGGCGCTCCGGCGCATCACCTCGAACCACTCCTCCACGTCGATCGGCTCGAGGGCGCAGGCTGCAACGGTCTGCTGGGCGAGGATGTCGAGCGGGTTCTTCGGAATCGCGAGGGTCTCGATGAGCCCCTCGGTCATGCGCAGCGACACCACGGCCGAGTGGATGAGGTCGGCCCGGTGCTTGGGGTAGAACAGGCCTTTCGACACCTCGCCCACCTGGTGGCCCGCGCGCCCCACGCGCTGCAGCCCGCTCGCCACCGAGGGCGGGGCCTCCACCTGCACCACGAGGTCGACCGCGCCCATGTCGATGCCGAGCTCGAGGCTCGAAGTGGCCACCACGCAGCGCAGCCGGCCCGACTTCAGGTCGTCTTCGATGATGGCTCGTTGCTCCTTCGACACCGAGCCATGGTGCGCGCGGGCGAGCACCACCTCGGTGCCCTCCGTCTGCCCGGCCTGGCCCATCACCTGGGCCGGCGCCGTGCCGTGCGCACCAGACGGCGACGTGCGCCCGCCCGACGGCACCACCGGCGGAGCCTCGCCATCCGCCCCCACCTCGCGCAGCATCTGCTCGACGCCCTGTTCGAGCATCGCGTCGACCCCGCGTTCGAGCTCGGCCGCGGTCTCGAGGCGCCCCGCGTAGATCTCGTTCAGCCGTGCCGTGAGCCGCTCGGCCAGACGCCGCGAGTTGGCGAACACGATCGACGAGCGGTGCTCCAGGATGCGGTCGACGATGTCTTCTTCGACGTGCGGCCAGATCGACCCCTGCTCGGGAGCGTTCGCCCCCGCCGCCGACCCCTCGAGCAACGGCGAGCCGCTCTCGACGGCCGGGATCTGCGACATGTCCTCCACCGGAACCACGACCCGCAGATCGAACTTCTTGGTCGAGGGCGGCGCCACGATCGTCACCGGCCGTCCGCCCGCGAGGAAGCGTGCCACCTCCTCGCGGGGGCGCACGGTGGCCGAGAGGCCGATGCGCTGGGCCGGTCGGGCGAGCAGGGTGTCGAGCCGGTCGAGACTCACGGCGAGGTGGGCGCCGCGCTTGGTGGAGGCCACGGCGTGCACCTCGTCGACGATCACCGTGGTCACCTCCGAGAGCGACTCCCGCGCGGCCGAGGTGAGCATGAGGAAGAGCGACTCGGGCGTGGTGATGAGGATGTCGGGCGGATTCTTCGCCAGCCCCCGCCGGTCGGCCGCCGGGGTGTCGCCCGAGCGCACGCCCACCGTGATGACGGGCGGATGCGCGCCGAGCCGCTTGGCGGTCTGCGTGATGCCCACCAGCGGCGAACGGAGGTTGCGCTCCACGTCGACGGCCAGTGCCTTCAGGGGCGACACGTACAGCACCGAGGTCTTGCGCGGTTTCTCGTCGGAGAGCGTGCTGGCGAGAGTGTCGATGGCCCACAGGAACGACGCCAGCGTCTTGCCCGAACCCGTCGGAGCCACCACCAGGGCATGATCGCCCGAGGCGACGGCCCTCCAGGCGCCCTCCTGAGCCGTGGTGGGCCCCGAGAAGGCGCCACGGAACCACTCGCGGGTGGCCGCGGAAAACTGGTCGAGCACGTCGCTCATCCCTTCATCCTGTCCCACACCGCCGACATCGGGGCGAGTGCTCGCCACGGGCGAAGTCCGGCACGGGTCGGGAACACGAGCGGAGCGCGGCATCGGGTAAGAATGGGGTATGACTGTGCGCACCCCCGATCCGAACTCCGGCTGGCTGAGCGACAGCGAGCTCGCCGATGCCAGGCGTCGTCTACCGCTGCTCTACGTCGAAGCCGTGCCGGTGCGGGTCGACGGCCTGGGCCAGGTCGTCGAGGTGGGCGTGCTGCTCCGGGTCGGGTCGAGCGGCACCATCGCCCGCACGCTCGTCTCGGGCCGGGTGATGTACGGCGAGACGTTGCGCGACGCGCTCTTCCGCCACCTCGAGAAAGACCTCGGGCCGATGGCCTTCCCGCAGCTCCCGGCCAGCCCGGTGCCCTTCCAGGTGGCCGAGTACTTCCCGCTGCCCGGCGTCTCGCCCTACTACGACGAGCGCCAGCACGCCGTGTCGCTGGCCTACGTGGTGCCGGTCACCGGCACCTGCGAGCCGCGGCAGGATGCGCTCGAGCTCACCTGGATGACCCCCCAGGAAGCGGCCTCCGACGCCATCGCCCAAGACATGGAGGGCGGTCGCGGGGGCCTGCTCCGCTCGGCCCTGGCCTCGGTGGGGCGCCTGGTCTGATCTCAGCAGCATCCGTTCGCCGTCGAGGGAGACAGGAGACCGAGGCCGTGGCCGTCGACCACCCGCACCACCAGTTCGCCGACGCCGAGGCCTTCTCCGCCTTTCTCGAGCAGGCCTCGCCGGAGCTGCCTGGCATCCGGCTGCGCATCGCCAAGAAGACCAGCATGCACACCACGGTCTCGTACTCCGACGCGGTCGACGTGGCGCTCTGCCACGGCTGGATCGACGGCCGCCGAAACGCCCTCGACGACGACTTCTTCCTGCAGACCTTCACCCCGAGACGTACGAGAAGCCTCTGGTCGAAGGTGAACCGGCTGCGCGTCGAGGCCCTCATCGAAGCCGGGCGGATGCGCCCCGGCGGTCTCGCCGAGGTCGAGCGCGCGAAGGCCGACGGCCGGTGGGAGGCCGCCTACGACTCGCAGCGCACCATCGAGGTGTCGCCCGAACTCGCCGAGGCGCTGGCGGCGAACCCCGAGGCACAGGCGTTCTTCGCCACGCTCTCGAGCCAGAACCGCTACGCCATCCTGTTCCGACTGCACAACCTCAAGCGGGCCGAGACGCGCACGCGCCGCATCGCCGACTTCGTCGCGATGCTCGCCCGCCACGAGACCCTCCACCCCCAGTAGCCCTCGGGGCCCGGCGGTGACGACGGAGTCTGCGGCCGACACGCCGCCTGAACTCCGTCGTACCCGCGTTCCGCCCCCGATCTCCGTCGTCGGCGAACGGCAGCCCGGCACGGCGAACGGCCCGCCTCGCGAGGAGACGGGCCGTTCGAACCAGCGGATGCGCGACTAGCGCGAGCGACGTCGCCCACCGGCAGCGCCGGCCGAGAACGACGCAGCCGACTGACGTGCGCGGCCGGAGCCGCCCTCGCCACCCTGCCCGCCACGACGTCCGCCCTCGCCCGAACCGGAGGTCGAGCCGTGCGCGGCACTGCCGGAGCCCGAGGCCCCGCTGGACGTGCTGTAGAACGAGCGGCTTCCGCCACCCACACCGGCACCGGCACCGGCACCGCTGCGACGACCGCGGCCGTTGCCGCCCGCCGATGCACCGGCACCCGAACGCGAACCGGCGCCCGCACCGGCGCCCTCAGCGCCCGCACCGCCGCGACGAGCCCGCTTGCGCTGGGCGTTCGCGCCGGTCGACGCGCCGCCACGGCTGTTCGACACGCCGTCGTTGCCCGTGCGGCGCTGGCCGGAGGCGGGCAGCGGGTTCGCCACCGGCTTCACGTAGGCGGCGACCTCGCCCACGAGGGCGTTCACCGACGCGGTGTCGGCCGAGGCCGGCACCACCTCGGGGGTCACGGTGATGGAGGCCTTGCGCAGCAGGTCCTTCACGTCTTTGCGCTGCGCGGGCAGCATGATCGTCACGACGTCGCCGGCCGATCCGGCACGAGCCGTGCGGCCCGAGCGGTGCAGGTACGCCTTGTGCTCGGCCGGCGGGTCGACGTGCATGACCAGCTCGATGTCGTCGACGTGAACACCGCGGGCCGCGACATCCGTCGCCACCAGCACGCGCACCGAACCGTCGCTGAACGCGGCGAGGTTGCGGTCACGGGCCACCTGCGACAGGTTGCCGTGCAGGTCGACCGCGGGGATGCCCGAGGCGGTGAGCTGCTTGGCCAGCTTCTTGGCCTGGTGCTTGGTGCGCATGAACAGGATGCGACGGCCGCTGCCCGAGGCCAGCTTCTCGACGAGAACCCGCTTCGACTCGACCGACTCGGTCTCGAACACGTGGTGGGTCATCGCGGCGACGGGCGAGTTCGCCTCGTCGACCGAGTGCAGCACCTCGTTGTGGAGGAACTTGCGCACCAGCTTGTCCACGCCGTTGTCCAGCGTGGCCGAGAAGAGCAGACGCTGGCCCGACTGCGGGGTCTTGTCCAGGATGCGCGTGACCACGGGCAGGAAGCCCAGGTCGGCCATGTGGTCGGCCTCGTCGAGCACGGTGACCTCCACGGCGTCGAGCGAGACGAAGCCCTGCTTCATCAGGTCTTCGAGTCGGCCGGGGCAGGCCACGACGATGTCGACGCCGGCCTTCAGGGCGGCGACCTGACGCGACTGGGAGACGCCGCCGAAGATGGTGGTGGTGGTCATGTTGTAGACCGTGGCGAGCGGCGCCAGCACGGCGTCGATCTGGGTGGCGAGCTCGCGGGTGGGGGCGAGCACCAGGCCGAGCGGGCGGCCGGGGCGGCGCTTGCCACCGGAGAGCTGGCCGGCCAGACGGGCCACCATCGGGATGGAGAAGGCGAGGGTCTTACCCGAGCCGGTCTTGCCGCGGCCGAGAACGTCGCGGCCGTTCAGGGTGTCGGGCAGGGTGTCGACCTGGATGGGGAAGGGCTCCTCGATGCCGCTCGCCGCAAGCGAGGCCACCAGAGGTGCCGGCACGCCGAGCGCACTGAAAGAAGAAGGAGTCTGAGACAAGAATGAGCCTTTCGGGCATTCGTCCGAACGCGCCACTGTCTGCAGCCCATCCGGAATGATGGCGAACGCACCGACGGTGCATCCGTTCGCCGCAAGAAGTATCTGCAAATGAGACGGCATCCGATGCCGGCCTCAGAGAAGAGGGAGCGTTCTTTCGACGCACGGGGCTCGCATTGGAGCCCTCGAGTGACTTCAGTCTAGCGCACGCCGCCGCCGTAGCTCTCCCCGACCGGAATGGGGGCCTCCACGCGGTTGCCCGGCTGCGCCAGCGGGCACGCCCAGGCGGGGTCGTACGCGCACGACGGGTTGTAGGCGAAATTGAAGTCGAGCACGAGCGTGGCGACGGATGCGCGGGGCTCGTCCAGAGGAAGCGACGCGTTCAGATTCGCCCCCTTGATGGTGTCGATCAGGTAGCGGCCGCCGCCGTAGGTGCCACCGGGTCTCCCGGCCAGCGCGTCCTTCACCGGCACGAAGAGCCCGCCTCCGTACGAGGCCAGCCGCCACACGTCGAGCTCGCCCACGCCGTCGATGCGGGCGATGCCGAGCAACTCGAACGGCACCACGCCGTCGGTGCCCGTGGCGAACTCGAAGCGGCGCGGCCGAGGGTCGTCCTCGTCGGGTTCGTCGATCGTCACCTCGAACCGCCAGGCGGGGTCGTAGGGCGCGATCGGCAGCCCGGCGAAGCCCTCTCGGTCGTCGGGAAGCAGGGGAGTGGCGGGATGCGCGGCGAACAGGCCGTCGCGCTCGTCGCGCCAGAAGGCGTGCGCGTCGGCCGGGCGACCCTCGGCGGTGAGGCGCCGCACCTCGTCGTAGATGGCGAACACGCGCATCCGCCAGTCGGCCGTCTCGACCGCGGTCACCGCGCGCTGGTTCACGCCTGGGCCGCCCCGCCGGCCGACGCCTGGCTTGCAGCGGGAGCCGGAGCCGCGGCGTCGGCGTCGGCCGCATCCTCGTCGGTTCGCGGAAGGTCGTACGCCCATGTCGGGGCGAGCTTCTGGAGCTTGCGCCCCCGCACCTGCCAGAACGCCCACAGGCTGTACCAGGCGAAGGGTGTGAGCAGCCCGGCGCCGATCGTCAGCTGGTCGCGGTACAGCGTCTTGCCGGTGCCCGCCGGGTCGGGGGAGATCGCCATCTGGTGATCCCAGAGCGTGATGGTGCTCACCGCGCCGGTCACGCCCTGCCCGGAGTCGTGCACGATGCGCACGTCGCCGTGCTGACGTGTCTCGAAGTTCAGCCGGATGATCTGCTTGCCCATCGGGATGATGCCGCCCGCGCGCATCGTCACCGGATGCTGGCCGGTCTCCCACACCGTCGGGAACCCGTCGGCGGCGAGCGACTCGACCTGCATCAGCGGGCTCGACACCTCCCGGAAGACCGCTGGGGAGCGGATGGCCCGCCACGCAGCATCGGGATCGCAGTCGAGGACGAGTTTCAGCAGCACGCGCATGCTCCCAGTGTGCTCGGAGCACCCGACATCGCCAACCTGTCGGGGGAGAGGCGTAGCGTGATCGGTGACATTGGAGGTCACATGAAAGCCGTGCTCAACGGAACCGTCATCGCCGAAGCCCCGAAAGACGAGCTGATCGCCATCGAGGGCAACTGGTACTTCCCGCCGTCGAGCGTGAAGTCGGAGTACCTCGAGAAGAGCCCCACCCCGTACACCTGCCCGTGGAAGGGCGAATGCCAGTACTTCAGCGTCAAGAACGGCGACGAGCTGCTGAAAGACCGCGCCTGGAGCTACCCTCACCCGTACCCCACGGCGTTCGAGCGCACCGGCAAGGACTTCACAGACTACGTGGCCTTCTGGAAAGAGGTCCAGGTCACCGACTGACCCCCACCCCGCGGCCGTCGACGCCGCGGGAACACCGCCCGCTCGCCGCTCAGGCGGAGCGGGCGGTCTGCTCGTTGCGGGTGGGCCCGAGGTCGCGAGCGCTCGAGCCGGCCGGCGCGGCCCGCCGCGCGGCCGTCACGTCGCGCCGCGTCCATGCGATGAGGTGCGCCGCCGAGAACCCCCGCGCGCACACGCTGCACGACAGCCGTGCCGCCGGCTTCCGGTGCCGGTAGAACTCGTGCCCCGCCGGGCACCGCCCCACCCACGGAGCGAGCTCGTCGGCGCGCGTGCCGTCGTGCAGGCGCGACCCCTCGTACCCGATCGATCGCGCCACAGCCACCCACTTCGGCCCGTGGGCGGCCCGCGACCCCGCCATCGCGTGCGCCACCTCGTGCAGCAGGATCTGGTGGATCTCGTCGTCGTCGTACCGGGCCGCGAGATATCGCGACACCGTGATGCGGTGCGTCGTGTAGTTGCACTGGCCGGCCCGGGTCTTGGCGTTGTCGAACCCGAACGACCACACGGAGGCGTCGAGGTGCAGACGGATGAGGGCGTTCGCCCAGGTCGTCACCCGCTCGAGCTCAGCCACGCGCGCGCCCTCAGGCCGACAGGAACGACTCGGTCACGGCCACCGCCACGAGGGCGCTCTCCAGCTGGTCGATCGAGGCGCCCTGACGCTCCATCGAGAACACCGCCGCCTTGAAGTCGGCCAGCGCGGCCTCGTAGTCCTGGGTCTCGTAGTGCACCTTGCCCCGGCTGAGCGTCGCGATGGCCTCGAGCGACCCCCACTCGTGCGTCTGCGCCTCCTCGACGCACAGCCCCAGCTCCTGCAGCGCGGCCGGGTACTTGCCCTGGTACTGCTGCACCTGGGCGCGACGGATGCGTGCCCCCAGCGCCATCTCCCGGTCACCGGAGAAGCGCGCCTGGCGCACCGCCTCGTTCGCGATGGTGAAGGCCTCGTCGAGCCGGCCGAGCAGCCGCAGCAGCACGACCTTCTCGTTCAGGGCGCTGAGGCTGCGCAGCAGCCCGAGTTCGTTCAGGCGCTCCGTCGCGGCCTGCACGTCGACCTTCTCGCGCAGGGTGGTCATGTCGTAACCGGTGATGATGCTCAGTTCGTGCTCCTGGTGCTCGAAGTCCCTCCTCAAGGGTACCCAGCACGGGGGACATGCTCTGCCGCCGCTCCGCACCGGGTGAAGACGAGTCGAACTCACACCGCCGGCACCAGCTCCACCCGGTACAGCACGTCGTCCCCGGCCCGGGGCTCCCCGCGCCCGTCGGTGTTGTTCGTCAGCAGGTACAACGTCGTGCCCGGCCCCGGCACCACGTCGCGGATGCGCCCCAGCTGGCCGTCGTAGTGCGAGACGGCCGACCCGTCGAACCGGATGCTCCACAACCGTTCGCCGCCGAGCCCCGCCATGAACACGGTGTCGCCCACCACCGCGATGCCCGACGGGCTGGCGTCATCCGTCGCCCACTGCTGCACCGGGTCGACGAGCCCCTCTGCGCCCGCCATCCCCTCCACCAGCGGCCAGCCGTAGTTCGCCCCCGGGGTGATGCGGTTGATCTCGTCCCAGGTGTCCTGCCCGAACTCCGCCGCCCACAGGGTGCCGTCGGCCGCCCAGGCGATGCCCTGCGGGTTGCGGTGCCCGAGCGAGTACACGGGTGACCCGGGGAACGGGTTGTCGGCCGGCACCTGCCCCTCGGCCGTCACCCGCAAGATCTTGCCGCCGAGCGAGTCGAGCGTCTGCGCGTTCGAGCTCGCGCTGGCGTCGCCGGCGGTCACGTAGAGCATCCCGTCGGGCCCGAACGCGATCCGCCCGCCGTTGTGGTTCGAGGCCTTGGGCAACCCCGTGAGCACCTCGGTCACGGCGCCCGCGGTCCTGGCCCCGGCCGCGCCCGACAGCGGCATCCGCACCACGCGGTTGTCGGTCTCGCCGGTGAACATGGCGTAGAGCCAGGTTCCGGATGTCTCCTCCCGCGTCGTGATGCCGAGAAGTCCACCCTCGCCCGCAGCCGACACTCCGGGCACGGTGGTCACGGGCACGGCCTGGCCGTCGACGATCTCCACCACCGCCGCGGTATTGCGCTCCGACACCAGGATCGAGCCGTCGCCGAGTGTGGCGACCGACCACGGTGCCGGGAGCCCGGTCGCCACCGGCACGGGATCGCCGGACGGCACGAGCGGCCCGAGATCCTCGACGGGGGCCGGCGTAGCCGGAGGCGCATCCGCAGAATCGGTCGCAGGGGAGGAGGGTGAGGGCGACGGCGACGGCATCGCCGTCGAGGCCGACGTGGGGCCCCGCGTGGTCTCGGGCACCCCCGAGCATCCGCTCAGCACCACCGCGGCGACGGATGCGCCGACCAGCGCGCTCAGCCGCCGTCTCGAGCGGACCGGGTTCCCTGCAGCAGTCATCGACGACCTCCTAGTCGTCCATCCTCTTCCGGTCGACCTGGAAAATGCTCCGAGCCGGCGCCGGGGACTTCACGGCGGTCTGGTCGGTGGTCACGGCCGCGCCCGCCGTGAACTGCCTGAGCTCGGTGCCGGTGACCACCTTGGCGGGCACCGGGTCGCTCGCCACGAGCCGCGGCATCCGTTCGAACGGCAGCGGGGAATTCGACGCGAACGCCACCACGTTGCCGAACCGGCGGGCCTTGAGCATCTGCGGGTCGGCCACGATCGCGACGTCGGCGAACACCTGCCCGAGCGTCGCCGCCTGACTGCGGGCGAAGGCGAGTCCGGCGCCGTCGGCGATGTTCACCGCCACGACGCCGCGCGGCGCGAGCAGAGACGCGACCGCCGTGTAGAACTCGACGCTCGTCACATGGGCCGGCGTGCGGGCGCCGGCGAACACGTCCACCACCACGAGGTCGGTGCTGCCCCGGAGCCCCGGCGGCAGCTTCTCCAGCACGGCGCGGGCGTCGCCGTGCCGCACCCGGATGCTGGCGCCCTTGGGCAGAGGGAGCTGCTCGCGCACGAACGCCACCAGCTCGCTGTCGATCTCCACCACCTGCTGCCGCGAGCCCGGCCGAGTGGCCTCCACGTAGCGGGGGAGGGTGAAGGCGCCGCCGCCGAGGTGCACCGCGGTGATGGGTTCGCCGGGGGCCGCGACCAGATCGACGCCGTGCCCGATCCGCCGCACGTACTCGAACGAGAGGTAGGTCGGATCGTCGAGATCCACGTGCGACTGCGGCGTGCCGTCGACGATCAGCACTTTCGACCCGGTGCGGAACCGGTCGTCCTCGATGGTGGCGAGCAGTCCGTCGGACAGCCGCACGGACGGGTTCTCACGATTCTTCACGCGTTATACCTGAGAAACCCAAACTGGTCAAGAATTCGACTGGACAGGCGTGTCGACAGCGCCTATAGTGGATCTTTGCGCTCCCAGAACAACCATGCCTTCATATTGTGGTCGGCAGCTGCGTGTTCCACATGCAGCAACACTCTAGAACCAAATGGCGGGTTCAGACCATGTCTGCGGAGTTTTCTCGACACCACATCGACCGTATGTAACGCAAGACCCGACGGGGTCCACGGAGGTTATTTCCTTGGCTGCTGCGCGCAACGCAACCACCACTACACCCAAGAACGGTCGGGCCGCATCGCGGCTCTCGTTCGCCAAGATCACCGACACCCTGACGGTTCCCGATCTGCTCGCTCTGCAGACCGAGAGCTTCGACTGGCTGGTCGGAAACGACGTGTGGAAGGCACGCGTCGCCGAAGCCAAAGAGGCCGGTCGTCAAGACCTGCCGAGCCACTCGGGCCTCGAGGAGATCTTCGAGGAGATCTCACCCATCGAAGACCTCGGTGAGACCATGCAGCTCAGCTTCACGAGCCCGTTCCTCGAGCCCGAGAAGTACACCATCGACGAGTGCAAGGAGCGCGGCAAGACCTACGCCGCTCCGCTCTACGTCGAGGCCGAGTTCATGAACCACCAGACCGGTGAGATCAAGACCCAGACGGTCTTCATGGGCGACTTCCCGCTGATGACCGAGCGCGGCACCTTCATCATCAACGGCACCGAGCGTGTCGTCGTGTCGCAGCTCGTCCGCAGCCCCGGCGTGTACTTCGAGCGCACCCCCGAGAAGACGTCCGACAAGGACATCTACTCCGCTCGCGTCATCCCGAGCCGTGGCGCCTGGCTCGAGTTCGAGATCGACAAGCGCGACCAGGTCGGCGTGCGCATCGACCGCAAGCGCAAGCAGTCGGTCACCGTGTTTCTCAAGGCCCTCGGCCTCACCTCCGAGGAGATCCTCGAGGAGTTCAAGGGCTACGCCTCGATCGAGGCCACCCTGGAGAAGGACTCGATCCTCACCAAGGAAGAGGCCCTGAAGGACATCTACCGCAAGCTCCGCCCGGGCGAGCAGGTGGCCGCAGAGGCTGCCCGCGCGCTGCTGGACAACTTCTACTTCAACCCCAAGCGCTACGACCTGGCGAAGGTCGGTCGCTACAAGATCAACCGCAAGCTGGGCATCGACGCGCCGCTGTCCGACTCCGTGCTCACCACGCAGGACATCATCGCGACCATCAAGTACCTGGTGGCCCTGCACGACAACCGCACCACCCTCGACGGTGTGCGCGATTCCAAGCCGGTCGAGATCCGTCTCGACGTCGATGACATCGACCACTTCGGCAACCGCCGCATCCGTGCGGTCGGCGAGCTCATCCAGAACCAGGTCCGCACGGGTCTGTCGCGGATGGAGCGCGTGGTGCGCGAGCGCATGACCACACAGGACATCGAGGCCATCACCCCGCAGACCCTGATCAACGTGCGCCCCGTCGTCGCCGCGATCAAGGAGTTCTTCGGAACCTCGCAGCTCAGCCAGTTCATGGACCAGAACAACCCCCTCGCGGGCCTGACGCACAAGCGTCGACTCTCCGCGCTGGGCCCGGGTGGTCTGAGCCGTGAGCGTGCCGGCGTCGAGGTGCGAGACGTGCACCCCTCGCACTACGGTCGCATGTGCCCCATCGAGACCCCGGAAGGCCCGAACATCGGCCTGATCGGCTCGCTGGCGTCGTTCGCCCGCATCAACTCCTTCGGTTTCATCGAGACCCCGTACCGTCGCGTCGTCGACGGTGTGGTCACGGCGAACATCGACTACCTCACGGCTTCTGAGGAGGACGAGTACATCGTCGCCCAGGCCAACGCGCCCCTCACGGCCGACGCCACGTTCGCCGAGAACCGCGTGCTCGCCCGTAAGAAGGGCGGCGAGGTCGACCTGTTCCCCGCCGAAGACATCGGCTACATGGATGTCTCGCCCCGCCAGATGGTGTCGGTCGCCACGTCGCTCATCCCGTTCCTCGAGCACGACGACGCGAACCGCGCGCTCATGGGCGCGAACATGCAGCGTCAGGCCGTCCCGCTGCTGCGCAGCGAGTCGCCGCTGGTGGGTACCGGTATGGAGGGCTTCGCGGCCATCGATGCCGGAGACGTCGTCACCGCCGGCCGTGCCGGTGTCGTGCAGGAGGTCTCGGCCGACGCCGTGACCGTGCAGCTCGACGAGGGCGGCGCCGACACGTACTACCTGCGCAAGTTCGACCGCTCGAACCAGGGCACGTCGTACAACAACCGCGTCATCGTCTCCGAGGGTGAGCGCATCGAGGCCGGTCAGGTCATCGCGGATGGCCCGGCCACCGAGAACGGCGAGCTGGCACTGGGCAAGAACCTCCTCGTGGCGTTCATGCCGTGGGAGGGTCACAACTTCGAAGACGCGATCATCCTCAGCCAGAACCTGGTGAAGGACGACGTGCTCTCCTCGATCCACATCGAGGAGTACGAGGTCGACGCCCGCGACACCAAGCTCGGCAAGGAGGAGATCACCCGTGACCTCCCCAACGTGAGCCCGGAGCTGCTGGCCGACCTCGACGAGCGCGGCATCATCCGCATCGGTGCCGAGGTCCGTCCTGGCGACATCCTGGTGGGCAAGGTCACGCCGAAGGGCGAGACCGAGCTCAGCGCCGAGGAGCGCCTGCTGCGCGCGATCTTCAACGAGAAGAGCCGCGAGGTGCGCGACACGAGCCTCAAGGTGCCTCACGGTGAAGAGGGCACGATCATCGCGGTCAAGGAGTTCTCGGCCGAGAACGACGACGAGCTCGGCTCGGGCGTCAACCAGCGCGTCGTGGTCTACATCGCCCAGAAGCGCAAGATCACCGCGGGCGACAAGCTCGCCGGCCGTCACGGCAACAAGGGCGTCATCTCGAAGATCCTCCCGGTCGAGGACATGCCCTTCCTCGCTGACGGAACTCCGGTCGACATCGTCCTGAACCCGATGGGCATCCCCGGTCGCATGAACTTCGGCCAGGTGCTCGAGACGCACCTCGGCTGGATCGCGAAGCAGGGCTGGCAGGTCGACGGCAAGCCGAAGTGGGCCGCGAGCCTTCCGGAGCAGGCCCGTTCGGCTGCTCCCGGCACCAAGGTCGCCACCCCGGTGTTCGACGGTGCGTCGGAGGAGGAGATCGCAGGTCTGCTCGACTCGACCACCCTCACCCGCGACGGAGAGCGTCTGATCGGCTCCTCGGGTAAGACGCAGCTCTTCGACGGCCGCTCCGGCGAGCCGTACCCGGAGCCCGTCTCGGTCGGCTACATGTACATCCTGAAGCTGCACCACCTCGTCGACGACAAGATCCACGCCCGTTCGACCGGTCCGTACTCCATGATCACGCAGCAGCCGCTGGGTGGTAAGGCGCAGTTCGGTGGACAGCGCTTCGGTGAGATGGAGGTGTGGGCTCTCGAGGCCTACGGTGCCGCGTACGCGCTGCAGGAGCTCCTGACCATCAAGTCCGACGACATCCTCGGCCGCGTGAAGGTGTACGAGGCCATCGTCAAGGGCGAGAACATCCAGGAGCCGGGCATTCCCGAGAGCTTCAAGGTGCTCATCAAGGAGATGCAGTCGCTGTGCCTGAACGTCGAGGTGCTCTCGGCAGACGGCACCGCGGTCAGCCTCCGCGACACGGACGACGAGGTCTTCCGTGCTGCAGAAGAGCTCGGCATCAACATCTCCAGCCGCTTCGAGTCGTCGTCCATCGACGACATCTGAGCCGGCAACCACTAGAAGACTTTTTCCAGGAGAGAAGGAAAATTGCTCGACGTAACAACTTTTGATGAGCTGCGGATCGGCCTCGCAACGGCCGACGACATCCGCAAGTGGTCGCACGGTGAGGTCAAGAAGCCCGAGACCATCAACTACCGCACGCTGAAGCCCGAGAAGGACGGCCTCTTCGGAGAGCAGATCTTCGGGCCGAGCCGTGACTGGGAGTGTTCCTGCGGCAAGTACAAGCGAGTCCGGTTCAAGGGCATCGTCTGCGAGCGCTGCGGCGTGGAGGTCACCAAGTCCTCCGTGCGTCGTGAGCGCATGGGCCACATCGAGCTCGCCGCCCCGGTCACGCACATCTGGTACTTCAAGGGCGTTCCCTCGCGCTTGGGCTACCTGCTCGACATGGCGCCGAAAGACCTCGAGAAGGTCATCTACTTCGCTGCGTACATGATCATCTCGGTCGACGAAGACGGCCGTCACGCCGACATGCCGGGCCTCGAGAACGAGCTCCGGCTCGAGATCAAGACCCTGTCCGACCAGCGCGACGCCCGCATCGCCGAGCGCCTGCAGCGTCTCGAGACCGACCTCGCCGAGCTCGAGAACGAGGGCGCCAAGGCCGATCAGAAGCGCCGCACGAAGGATGGCGCCGAGAAGGAGATGTCGCAGGCCCGCAAGGCCTACGACGACCAGATCGCCCAGCTCGAGCGCGTGTGGGAAGACTTCCGCAACCTCAAGGTCGGCGAGCTCAAGCCCGAAGACGCGATCTTCCACGAGCTCCAGGACCGCTACGGCATGTACTTCGAGGCCTACATGGGCGCCGAGGCCATCAAGAAGCGGCTCGAGGCGTTCGACCTCGAGACCGAGGGCGAGAACCTGCGCCTGCAGATCGCCGAGGGCAAGGGTCAGAAGAAGATCCGCGCCATCAAGCGCCTGCGCGTCGTGAGCTCCTTCCTGGCCACCGGCAACTCGCCGGCCGCCATGGTGCTCGACGTGGTGCCGGTCATCCCGCCGGAGCTGCGCCCGATGGTGCAGCTCGACGGTGGCCGCTTCGCCACCAGCGACCTGAACGACCTCTACCGTCGTGTGATCAACCGCAACAACCGTCTCCGTCGTCTGCTCGATCTCGGTGCCCCCGAGATCATCGTCAACAACGAGAAGCGGATGCTGCAGGAGGCCGTCGACGCACTGTTCGACAACGGTCGCCGTGGTCGTCCGGTCACGGGTACCGGCAACCGCGCCCTGAAGTCCCTGAGCGACATGCTCAAGGGAAAGCAGGGTCGTTTCCGCCAGAACCTGCTCGGCAAGCGCGTGGACTACTCGGGCCGTTCGGTCATCATCGTCGGTCCGCAGCTGAAGCTGCACCAGTGCGGTCTGCCCAAGCAGATGGCGCTGGAGCTGTTCAAGCCGTTCGTGATCAAGCGCCTGATCGACCTGAGCCACGCTCAGAACATCAAGGCTGCGAAGCGCATGGTCGAGCGCAGCCGTCCCCAGGTGTGGGACGTGCTGGAGGAGATCATCCGCGAGCGCCCCGTGCTGCTCAACCGCGCACCAACGCTGCACCGACTCGGCATCCAGGCCTTCGAGCCCCAGCTGGTCGAGGGCAAGGCGATCCAGCTGCACCCGCTCGTCTGCGCCGCGTTCAACGCGGACTTCGACGGTGACCAGATGGCCGTCCACCTGCCGCTGTCGGTCGAGGCCCAGGCCGAGGCCCGCATCCTGATGCTCGCGTCGAACAACATCCTGAAGCCGTCGGATGGCCGCCCGGTCACCCTGCCGACCCAGGACATGATCATCGGTCTGCACCACCTGACCACGATCAAGGAAGGCGCCGTCGGCGAGGGCCGCGCGTTCTCGTCGATCGCCGAGGCGATCCTCGCGTTCGACCAGAAGTCGCTCGACCTGAACGCCAACGTGAAGATCCGTCTCAACGACGTGTACTTCCACGAGAACGAGGCCCCCGAGGGCTACGTCGACGGCCCCGTGCTGGTCGACATCTCACTCGGTCGCGCCCTGTTCAATGAGGCCCTCCCGGCCGACTACCCGCTCACGCGGGCCGTCGCCGACAAGGGGATGCTCTCCGGGATCGTCAACGACCTCGCGGAGCGCTACCCCAAGGTGGAGGTCGCCGCGTCGCTGGACCGCATCAAGGACGCCGGGTTCTACTGGGCCACCCGCTCGGGTGTCACGGTCGCTCTCTCCGACATCCTGACCCCGCCGAACAAGCGGGAGATCGTGGCGGGCTACGAGAAGCAGGCCGCCAAGGTGCAGGGCCAGTTCGAGAAGGGTCTGACCACCGACCTCGAGCGTCGCCAGGAGCTCATCCAGATCTGGACGAAGGCCACGGAGGAGGTTGCGCAGGCGATGCGTGCCAACTTCCCGTCGGACAACACCATCAACCGCATGGTGTCCTCCGGTGCCCGTGGTAACTGGCTGCAGATCCGTAACATCGCGGGTATGCGAGGCCTGGTGAACAACCCGAAGGGTGAGATCATCCCTCGTCCGATCATCTCCTCGTACCGCGAGGGATTGTCGGTGGCGGAGTACTTCATCGCGACGCACGGTGCCCGTAAGGGTCTGGCCGACACGGCGCTCCGTACTGCCGACTCGGGCTACCTGACCCGTCGACTCGTCGACGTGTCGCAGGACGTCATCATCCGCGAGCCCGACTGCGGCACCTCGCGCGGTCTCGACCTGCCGATCGCGAACGAGGGCGCCGACGGCGTCTGGACCCGCGACGACAACGTCGAGAACTCGGTCTACGCCCGTTCGCTCGCCGCCGACGCGGTGAACGAGCAGGGCGAGGTCGTGGCCGAGGCCGGAGACGACGTCGGAGACGTGCTGATCGACAAGCTGGTCGCTGCCGGCGTGCGCAACATCAAGGTGCGCTCGGTGCTGACCTGCGAGTCGGCCGTCGGTGTGTGTGCTGCCTGCTACGGCCGCTCGCTCGCCACCGGCAAGCTCGTCGACATCGGAGAGGCCGTCGGCATCATCGCGGCCCAGTCGATCGGTGAGCCCGGCACGCAGCTGACGATGCGTACCTTCCACACCGGTGGTTCCGCATCCGCTGACGACATCACCCAGGGTCTGCCCCGCGTGCAGGAGCTCTTCGAGGCCCGTACCCCCAAGGGTGCGTCGCCGATCGTCGAGGCCGCCGGCCGCGTCACGATCGAAGACACCGACCGCAGCCGCAAGGTGATCCTCACGCCCGACAACGGCGACGAGCCGATCGCCTACCCGGTGCTGAAGCGTGCCACCCTCCTCATCGAGGACGGGCAGCACGTGGAGCTCGGTCAGCAGCTCATCGTGGGCGCCGTCGACCCGAAGGAAGTCCTCCGGGTCAAGGGCGTGCGCGAGGTGCAGAAGCACCTCGTGGGCGGTGTGCAGGGCGTCTACCGCTCGCAGGGTGTGCCGATCCACGACAAGCACATCGAGGTCATCGTGCGCCAGATGCTGCGCAAGGTCACCGTGGTGGAGCACAGCGACACCGACCTGCTCCCGGGTGAGCTGGTCGACCGGCTGCGCTACACCGAGGTGAACCGTGCTGCGGTCGCCGAGGGCAAGAAGCCGGCATCGGCTCGCCAGGAGGTCATGGGTATCACCAAGGCGTCCCTCGCGACCGAGTCGTGGCTGTCGGCCGCGTCGTTCCAGGAGACCACGCGTGTCCTCACGCAGGCCGCCATGGAGGGCAAGTCCGACCCGCTGGTGGGCCTGAAGGAGAACGTGATCATCGGAAAGCTGATCCCGGCCGGTACCGGTCTCCAGAAGTACCGCAACGTCACCGTCGAGGCGACCGAAGAGGCCAAGGCCGAGCGCTACCCGAACCGCATCTTCACGGATGACTCGGTGTTCTCGGAGGCCGACCTCTCGTTCGTCGACTTCGACAGCTTCTCCAGCGACGACTACACCCCGGGCACCTACAACTAAGGTCCCCGATCACGCCGAAGGGCCTCCCACCGTCACCGGTGGGGGGCCCTTCGCCGTTTCCGGCGGCCACGCCGACGCATCCGGAATCGATCGGCGGGCGCGCCTGACCCCTTCCGGGGTGCGACGCAGCCGCGTTGGTAGTGTGGCGCCTGCGCTGCATTCTCTGTGCTGCGCGGTGGCCGCAGGGCCGGGAGGAGTTGCGCTATGAGCACCGACGATCGTGAAGACGGCAAGCCGGAGTTCCCCGCGCGCGACGACGCCCAGGGCGCCGGCCAGGGGGCAGAGGCTGCACCGCCTCTGCCCGAGTTCCCGGGCTGGCAGGCTCCGGCGGGCGACACGGATGCGGCAAAGACCGGCGCGCCCGCTCACGAGCCCGTCCAGCCCCGGGTAGACCCCTCCGAGCGGCCAGAGCCCCGGGTCGAGATCCCCGAGCCCATCCAGATGCCGGCCGCCGAGCGCGTCTCTCACACCGACCAGCCCGTCCGCTCGGATGCGCGGCCCACGGCCGACACCGGCGCCGGGCGCGACGCCATCGGCGGACCTTACGTGGTCACCGACCCGGCAACGCCGGCGGCCGGACGATCGGCCGACGACGCAGGCCGCACCCCGTACCCCGCCGCCGCCTTCGTACCGGCCGCCGCATCGTCGGGGCCGGCCTCCGCTGCGGGTCAGCCCGCCTCGCCGTCGGCGGGATCGACCCCTGCTCCCGCCTCGGTGAGCGACGACTACCCGCCCTACCAGCCCGTGCCGCAGCCGATCTCGGCACCCCTGCCGCCCCAGCCGAAGGGCAACCGCGGCTTCGGTTCGCTGATCGCCGTGCTCGGCACCATCGTGTTCGCCGCGGTCTACGCCGTCGTGTCGTTCTTCGTGATCGGCGCCAACCTCACGGGCGAGGCCGCGGTCTCCGCGTTCCTGCAGTTCCTGGCCACTGCCGCGTTCATCGTGCCGGTCGTCGTCTTCGCGCTCGCGCTCGTCCTGATCGTGCTCATCGTCAACCGGGCCGGGTGGTGGGCGTACGTCCTGGGTGGTTTCGTCGTCGCCGTGCTGGTGTACTTCGCCGGCATCGCGGGTGCACTCATCCACGTGCAGGCCTGGAACTGGCAGCCGCAGGAGCAGTATGACTTCGTGCGCTCGCTGACCATGGATCCGCTGACGCTGGCCGGCGCCATCGTGGCCCGCGAGGCCTCGATCTGGACGGGCGCGTGGATCGCCGTGCGCGGGCGCCGCGTGAAGGCACGTAACGCGGCGGCCCGCGCGGAGTTCGACCGAGCACGCGAGCAGGAGCAGCGCGGAGCGGTCGAGGGGGAGTCGTCCCGCGGTGAGCCTTCGGCTCCCATCACGAACTGGTAGTATCTCCAGGTCCGCGTTGCCGGTCGTCGAGCAGATGCTCGGGGGCATTTGACCCACAGGGGTCAAGAGGCTAGAATTTTCCGGGTGTGTGCATACTTGCATGCCCAGATTTTCGAGCGAAGCAGGGCCGCAAGGCCCCCACTGCTCTTCCAACCAGCGATATCAGAGCCATTTTGTACCGCCGGTGGATCCAGACGACTCCGACACGCCAGTCCTGGCGGGTGCGGATCGTGAACGAACGGGTGCGGATGTCCGTGCCCGGCAGACACTGAGCGTTACGAATACAAGGAGCAAGTAGTGCCAACCATTCAGCAGTTGGTCCGCAAGGGTCGCACCCCGAAGGTCACCAAGACCAAGGCGCCCGCCCTCAAGGCCAACCCCCAGCAGCGCGGCGTGTGCACCCGTGTGTACACCACCACCCCCAAGAAGCCGAACTCCGCGCTTCGCAAGGTCGCCCGCGTCAAGCTGTCGAACGGCACCGAGGTCACCGCGTACATCCCCGGCGAGGGCCACAACCTGCAGGAGCACTCGATGGTGCTCGTGCGCGGCGGTCGTGTGAAAGACCTCCCCGGTGTTCGCTACAAGATCATCCGCGGCGCGCTCGACACGCAGGCCGTGAAGAACCGCAAGCAGGCTCGCAGCCGTTACGGCGCGAAGATGGAGAAGAAGTAATGCCTCGCAAGGGTCCCGCCCCGAAGCGTCCCGTTGTCGCCGATCCGGTCTACGGCGCGCAGATCGTCAGCCAGCTGGTCAACAAGATCCTCCTCGATGGCAAGAAGGCCACCGCTGAGCGCATCGTGTACGACGCCCTCGCCGGCGTCTCCGCCAAGAACAGCCAGGACGCCGTGGTCACCTTGAAGAAGGCCCTCGACAACGTGCGCCCCACGCTCGAGGTCCGCAGCCGCCGCGTCGGTGGCTCCACCTACCAGGTGCCCATCGAGGTCAAGCCTCACCGCGCCAACACGCTGGCGCTGCGCTGGCTCACCACCTACGCCAAGGGCCGTCGCGAGAAGACGATGACCGAGCGTCTCACCAACGAGATCCTCGACGCGTCGAACGGTCTGGGCGCCGCGGTCAAGCGCCGCGAAGACACCCACAAGATGGCCGAGTCGAACAAGGCCTTCGCGCACTACCGCTGGTAACCGTTCGCCCCCTCTTTTCCACTCCAACCAACCGGAGGCAATCTGTGGCACAGGACGTGCTCACCGACCTGAACAAGGTCCGCAACATCGGCATCATGGCTCACATCGATGCCGGCAAGACCACCACCACCGAGCGCATCCTGTTCTACACGGGCATCACCCACAAGATCGGTGAGGTGCACGACGGCGCCGCCACGATGGACTGGATGGCTCAGGAGCAGGAGCGCGGCATCACGATCACGTCGGCCGCGACGACCTGCTTCTGGAACAAGAACCAGATCAACATCATCGACACCCCCGGTCACGTCGACTTCACCGTCGAGGTGGAGCGTTCGCTCCGAGTGCTCGACGGTGCCGTCGCGGTGTTCGACGGCAAGGAGGGCGTGGAGCCCCAGTCGGAGACCGTGTGGCGTCAGGCCGACAAGTACGACGTGCCCCGCATCTGCTTCGTCAACAAGATGGACAAGCTGGGCGCCGACTTCTACTTCACGGTCGACACCATCATCAACCGCCTCGGCGCCAAGCCGCTGGTGCTCCAGCTCCCGATCGGTGCGGAGTCCTCGTTCGAGGGCGTCGTCGACCTGGTCGAGATGCGTGCGCTCACCTGGCGCGGTGACTCCAAGGGTGACGTCCAGATGGGCGCCAAGTACGAGATCGAGGAGATCCCGGCCGACCTCAAGGAGAAGGCCGACGAGTACCGTCAGGTGCTCCTCGAGACCGTCGCCGAGACCGACGACGCTCTGCTGGAGAAGTTCTTCGGTGGCGAGGAGCTGACCGTCGCCGAGATCAAGGGCGCGATCCGCAAGCTCACCGTCAACAGCGAGATCTACCCGGTGCTCTGCGGCTCGGCGTTCAAGAACCGCGGCGTGCAGCCCATGCTCGACGCCGTGGTCGACTACCTGCCCTCCCCGCTGGATGTTCCCGCGACCGAAGGTCACGACATCCGCGACGAGGAGATCGTCGTCGAGCGTCACCCCGACCCGAAGGACCCGTTCGCGGCTCTCGCGTTCAAGGTCGCGGTTCACCCCTTCTTCGGTCGTCTGACCTACATCCGCGTGTACTCGGGTCACCTCGATTCCGGCGGCCAGGTCATGAACTCGACCAAGGGCAAGAAGGAGCGCATCGGCAAGATCTTCCAGATGCACTCCAACAAGGAGAACCCCGTCGACTCGGTCACCGCCGGTCACATCTACGCGGTCATCGGCCTGAAGGACACCACCACCGGTGACACCCTGTCCGACCCGTCGAACCAGATCGTGCTCGAGTCGATGACCTTCCCGGAGCCCGTGATCGAGGTCGCGATCGAGCCGAAGACGAAGGCCGACCAGGAGAAGCTGGGTGTCGCCATCCAGAAGCTCGCTGAAGAAGACCCGACCTTCCGCACGGAGCAGAACCAGGAGACCGGTCAGACGGTCATCAAGGGAATGGGCGAGCTCCACCTCGACATCCTGGTCGACCGCATGAAGCGCGAGTTCAACGTCGAGGCCAACGTGGGCAAGCCCCAGGTGGCCTACCGCGAGACCATCCGCAAGACGGTCGAGCGCTACGACTACACGCACAAGAAGCAGACCGGTGGTTCGGGTCAGTTCGCGAAGATCCAGATCGCGATCGAGCCCCTCGAGGTCACGGCCGACACGGTGTACGAGTTCGTGAACAAGGTCACCGGTGGCCGCATCCCGCGTGAGTACATCCCGTCGGTCGACGCCGGAATCCAGGATGCCCTCCAGGTCGGCGTGCTCGCCGGCTACCCGATGGTCGGCGTGAAGGCGCTGCTGCTCGACGGTGCATCGCACGACGTCGACTCCTCGGAGATGGCGTTCAAGATCGCCGGCTCGATGGCCTTCAAGGAAGCGGCCCGCAAGGCCAGCCCCGTGCTGCTCGAGCCGCTGATGGCCGTGGAGGTGCGCACCCCTGAGGAATACATGGGTGACGTCATCGGCGACCTGAACTCGCGTCGTGGCCAGATCCAGTCGATGGAGGACGCCCAGGGCGTCAAGGTCGTCCGTGCACACGTGCCGCTGTCGGAGATGTTCGGCTACATCGGTGACCTGAGGTCGAAGACCTCGGGCCGTGCCGTGTACTCGATGACGTTCGAGAGCTACGCCGAGGTCCCGAAGGCTGTGGCCGACGAGATCATCCAGAAGAACAAGGGCGAATAGCACCCTCGTTCTGCGGGCCTCGTAGGTTCGCGTAAAATATCAACACACCCCCGCCCTGCTCCGGCTGCAATCCAGCATCCGTGAGTCGGGCATGAGAGTCCTGAGGAGGACCTAGTGGCTAAGGCCAAGTTCGAGCGGACCAAGCCGCACGTCAACATCGGAACGATCGGTCACGTTGACCACGGTAAGACCACCCTTACCGCGGCCATCTCGAAGGTCCTGGCGGACAAGTTCCCGTCGGCGACCAACGTTCAGCGCGACTTCGCGTCGATCGACTCCGCTCCTGAGGAGCGCCAGCGCGGCATCACGATCAACATCTCCCACGTCGAGTACGAGACGCCCAAGCGTCACTACGCTCACGTCGATGCTCCCGGTCACGCTGACTACATCAAGAACATGATCACCGGTGCGGCTCAGATGGACGGCGCGATCCTCGTGGTCGCCGCCACCGACGGCCCCATGGCTCAGACCCGCGAGCACGTGCTGCTCGCGAAGCAGGTCGGCGTGCCGTACCTGCTGGTCGCCCTCAACAAGGCCGACATGGTCGACGACGAGGAGATCCTGGAGCTCGTCGAGCTCGAGGTGCGCGAGCTGCTCGCCGGCCAGAACTTCGACGAGGACGCTCCTGTCGTGCGCGTCTCCGGCCTGAAGGCCCTCGAGGGTGACGAGAAGTGGACCCAGTCCATCCTCGACCTCATGGATGCCGTGGACGAGTCGATCCCCGACCCCATCCGCGACAAGGACAAGCCGTTCCTGATGCCGATCGAGGACGTCTTCACGATCACCGGTCGTGGAACCGTCGTCACGGGCCGCGCCGAGCGTGGCACCCTCGCGATCAACTCCGAGGTCGAGATCGTCGGCATCCGCCCGACGCAGAAGACCACGGTCACCGGTATCGAGATGTTCCACAAGCAGCTCGACGAGGCCTGGGCCGGCGAGAACTGTGGTCTGCTGCTCCGCGGTACCAAGCGCGAGGACGTCGAGCGCGGTCAGGTCGTCGTCAAGCCGGGTTCGGTCACGCCGCACACCGACTTCGAGGGCACCGCGTACATCCTGTCGAAGGATGAGGGTGGGCGTCACAACCCCTTCTACACGAACTACCGCCCGCAGTTCTACTTCCGCACCACCGACGTCACCGGCGTCATCACGCTGCCCGAGGGCACCGAGATGGTCATGCCCGGCGACACCACCGACATCACGGTCGCGCTGATCCAGCCGATCGCGATGGAAGAGGGCCTCGGCTTCGCGATCCGTGAGGGTGGCCGCACCGTCGGTGCCGGTACCGTCACCAAGATCAACAAGTAACACCCCGTTTCACCAGAAGGGCCGCGCCTCAGGGCGCGGCCCTTCTGCGTTCACCGACGCAGGCCCCGCGCACCCCCAGAATCCACATGAGCTAAGCTCAGAATGTGAATTCCTCTGTTGATCTGTCAGCGATGCGGGCTGCGGTGGCGGTTGCCGCAAAGCTGACCGACGACTACTCGGGAGACCCGTGCGTGCATCTCGACGGGGTGATCGTGGGGTTGCGGGCGTCCGGCGCAGATCCGCGGCTGCTCATCGACGCCCTCGTCATCAGGGGTCAGTACTTCGCCGAACAGAACTCACGGCGGTGCCTCGTCGATCTGGAGGAGGCCCTGGACGTGGTCAGGCAGATCGACGACGGCTGGTTGCTCGCCTGCGTGCTGGAGCAGTACTCCCAGGTCTTCTGGTCGATGGGGCTCTTCACGTCGGCGACCGACTTCGCCACTCAGGCATCGGCAGCCTTCGAGTCAGCGGGTGATGTCTACCGCTCCGGCCTGAACGGCTATTTCGCCGCTCGCCTCAAGGGAGTTCGCGGGCCTTACTCCGGCGAGCGTCGCGAATATGAGGCGATCCTCGAGAAGGTGCGCGATCACCCCATGTTCGTCAGATTCGTGCTCGCGTCGATGCCTCCGCGGGACTCCCCGGGGGAGCGCGACGCCGCGGAGTGAACGAGCCCTCGACAAAGACGCAGCACAACCGTTGTCACGGAGGGTACGCCGGGCCAAAGTGAACGTATGGCTGGGTTCGATGACATCACGCGCAAGGCGAAGGCTCTTCTCGACGACGAGAAGGTCAAGCAGGCTCTCAAGAGCGAGAAGGCCGAGGAGGTCAGCGACAAGCTCCTCGACGGGATCGCAGGCACCGCCAAGAAGATCACCGGTGGCAAGCACGACGCCAAGATCGACGAGGCGCGCAACAAGGCCGACGGGTCCGTCGGCGACCGCTGAACGTCGGCGCAACCATGTCACGGCTTCGCCGGTCCGACTCGTCGGGCCGCGGCATCCGTCGCGTGAAAGCCGGGCGCGGGTTCACCTACCGTGATCACCGCGGTGAGACCGTCACCGATCCCGAGCTCAGAGCGCGGATCGAGCACCTCGCCATTCCGCCCGCGTGGACGGACGTCTGGATCGCACCGTACGACAACGGCCACATCCAGGCCACCGGAGTCGACGGCGCCGGGCGCCGCCAGTACATCTACCACCCCACCTGGCGTGAGCAGAAAGACCGCATCAAGTACGACCGGTCGCTCGCTCTGGCCGAATCGCTGCCCGCGGCCCGCCGGATGGTGACGATCGACCTCCGCTCAGAGGGTTTCGGCAAGAACCGCATCCTCGCGGCCGGTTTCCGGATGCTCGACACCGGTTCGCTGCGAGTGGGCAGCGAACGGTACGCCCAGAAGCACGGCAGCCACGGACTCACGACCCTGCTCTGCGCGCACGCCAGCACCCGCGGTGACACGGTGCATCTCTCATTCCCGGGCAAGAGCCATCAGGAGTGGGATTCCGACATCAGCGACGCCGACCTCGCCGCCCTGGTGCGCCTGCTGAAGCGACGCGGCCCGAACGCCCGACTGCTGGCCTGGAAGGACGATCATCGCCGGTGGCATCCCGTCACCGCCGAGGAGATCAACGCCTACGTGCGGGAGCGCACCGGGGGCGACTTCACTGCGAAGGACTTCCGCACCCTGCACGGCACCGCCGCGGCCGCGGTGAGCCTTGCGCGCTCGGGCCCCCAGCCCACCAAGACCGCGCGGTCGAAGGCGCTCGTGCGGGCGATGCGCGACGCATCCGTCGTTCTCGGCAACACCCCGTCGATCGCGAAGAAGAGCTACGTCGACCCCCGTGTGGTCGATCTCTACACCGAGGGAACCACCATCGACCCGGCTCGGCTGTCATCGGCCGAGACCCAGCTGCGAACCCTGCTGTTCGAGTGACCCACCCACCGCCGCGGCCGTAAGTCAAGACTTGTGTTCGTGGGGGAGAGGCGCAGAATGGGGGCACTCGTTCTCATGGGAGGCCCGCCGCCAGACGGTGCGAACAGAGCTCGGCCGGGAGTGGCCAGCGTAGTGATACGTCTGGGCCCCGGGCTCTCCCATGAGAACGTCTCCCGGGCGACATGCGCCCGAAACGATCGCGACGTAGCGTGGAAGGGTGTTCACCAAGTCCGATCCTCTCGCGGCCGACGGCTTCTTCGAGGCTGAGGCAGCGGGCCTGGCCTGGTTGGCGGAGGCCGGCGGAGTGCCCTGCGTGCAGGTGCGATCGGTGGAGCCGGGGCGGATCTCGCTGGAGGAGTTGCGTGAGACGCGGCCGAGCCGTGAGGCGGCGGCGCGGTTCGGGGAGCAGCTCGCCCGCACCCACCACGCCGGTGCACGCGCCTTCGGGTCGCCGCCCGACGGCTGGCCAGGGCCGTGCTTCATCGGCCGCCGGACCATGTCGGTGCGCGAGTACGACTCCTGGAGTGCGTTCTACCCCGCTGAGCGGGTGCTGCCCTATGCGGAGCAGGCGGTCGCGCGCGGCAATCTCTCCGCCGACGGCTTCCAACTGGTCAAGCGTGTCTGCGAGCTGATCACCACCGGGATCTTCGACGACGGCACGCCACCCTCGAGGCTCCACGGCGACCTCTGGTCGGGCAACGTGATGTGGACGCCGACCGGCGTCGTGCTGATCGACCCGGCCGCCCACGGCGGCCACCGTGAGACCGACCTGGCGATGCTGCATCTGTTCGGCGCCCCGTTCCTCGACGACATCGTCTGGGGCTACCAGGAGGTCTCTCCACTGGCCGACGGGTGGAGGCGGCGGCTCGCGCTGCACCAGCTCTACCCTCTCGCGGTGCACGCGGTGGGGCACGGACCCTCGTACGGAGACGAGCTCGAGCGGGCCTGTGGCGCCGTGCTGCAGCTGGGGGCCGGAACCGCGTGATCATGCGCGACACGCCCGGGTTGCATACAGGCTCCGGATGTGGCAAACTCGTCTAGTTCAACATTTCGGGCCGCCATGCGCGGTCTTGATCACTGTTTTGGCAGTGCATAGCCCTCGAGGTTAGGCCGCAGGCAGCAGAACGAAGCTTAACCGCAACCCCATCTCCTCGCTCAGGTGAGCTGTGTGTGCGCGCGGTGCTTGATAGCAAAACAGAGGGCGTCCAATGCAGTCGAGGCTGTACGACGCGAGACAGAGAGAGAGTCACACATGGCGGGACAGAAGATCCGCATTCGACTTAAGTCGTATGACCACGAGGTCATCGACACCTCGGCGCGCAAGATCGTCGACACGGTCACGCGCGCAGGAGCCACCGTCGTCGGCCCCGTGCCGCTGCCCACCGAGAAGAACGTGGTGGCGGTCATCCGCTCGCCCCACAAGTACAAGGACAGCCGCGAGCACTTCGAGATGCGCACCCACAAGCGCCTCATCGACATCATCGACCCGACGCCGAAGGCCGTCGACTCGCTCATGCGTCTCGACCTCCCCGCCGACGTCAACATCGAGATCAAGCTCTGAGCGGGAAGGACCAGTAACTCATCATGGCAACCACCGCTAAGACGTCCAAGGGCCTCCTCGGCAAGAAGCTCGGCATGACCCAGGTCTGGGACGAGAACAACCGTCTCGTGCCCGTGACCGTCGTCGAGATCTCGCCGAACGTCGTCACCCAGATCCGCACCCCCGAGAAGGACGGCTACTCGGCCGTCCAGATCGCCGCCGGTCAGATCGACCCCCGCAAGGTCAACAAGCCTTCGGCCGGTCACTTCGAGGCAGCCGGCGTCACGCCGCGCCGCCACCTCACCGAGGTCCGCACCGCGGATGCCGCTGAGTACACCATCGGCCAGGAGCTCACCGCAGAGGGCACCTTCGAAGCCGGCCAGAAGGTCGACGTCGTGGGCACCTCCAAGGGCAAGGGCTTCGCCGGTGTCATGAAGCGCCACAACTTCAAGGGTGTCTCCGCTTCGCACGGTTCGCACCGCAACCACCGCAAGCCCGGCTCGATCGGTGCGTCGTCGACGCCCAGCCGAGTCTTCAAGGGCATGCGCATGGCCGGCCGCATGGGTGGCGAGCGCGTCACCGTGCTCAACCTCGTCGTGCACTCGGTCGACGCCGAGAAGGGCCTGCTGCTGGTCAAGGGCGCCGTTCCCGGTGCCAAGGGCCGTCTCGTTTTCGTTCGCAACGCAGTGAAGGGGGCGTAGTTCATGGCTACCGCAACTAACACGCTCGATGTCCTCGACGTCGCCGGCAAGAAGTCCGGTTCCGTCGAGCTGCCCGCCGAGATCTTCGACGTGCAGACCAACATCCCGCTCATCCACCAGGTCGTCGTCGCGCAGCTCGCCGCCGCACGCCAGGGCACGCACAAGACCAAGGGTCGTGGCGAGGTCTCCGGTGCCGGTCGCAAGCCGTTCAAGCAGAAGGGAACCGGTCGCGCTCGTCAGGGCTCGATCCGTGCTCCCCAGATGACCGGCGGTGGCATCGTCCACGGACCGGTGCCCCGCAACTACTCGCAGCGCACCCCCAAGAAGATGATCGCCGCTGCTCTGCTCGGCGCTCTCTCCGACCGCGCACGCGGTGGCCGTCTGCACGTCGTCGAGTCGCTCGCCCAGGGCGAGACCCCCTCGACCAAGGCCGTCAACGAGTTCCTCGCAACCGTCGCCACCTCCAAGCACGTCCTCATCGTGCTCGAGCGCGACGACGTGCTGAGCCTCCGCAGCGTCCGCAACATCCCGACCGTTCACGTGCTGCCTGCAGACCAGCTGAACGCCTACGACGTTCTCGTCTCCGACGACATCGTCTTCACGAAGGGCGCCTTCGACGGCTTCGTCGCCGCGAAGACCAAGCAGGAAGAGGTTTCCGCATGAGCAACGCCGCGTTCAACAAAGACCCGCGCGACATCATCATCTCGCCGGTCGTCTCCGAGAAGAGCTACGGCCTGATCGACCAGGGCAAGTACACCTTCGTGGTCGATCCCCGCTCGAACAAGACCGAGATCAAGCTCGCCATCGAGAAGATCTTCAACGTGGAGGTCGCTTCGATCAACACCTTGAACCGCACCGGCAAGACGCGTCGCACCAAGTTCGGCCAGGGCAAGCGCAAGGACACCAAGCGCGCCATCGTCACGCTGAAGTCCGGCTCCATCGACATCTTCACGGTCGTCGGCTAGGCCCGGGAAGCTAGAGGAAAAGACACATGGCTATTCGCAAGTACAAGCCCACGACTCCGGGCCGCCGCGGTTCGTCCGTCGCGGACTTCGCAGAGATCACCCGCTCGACGCCTGAGAAGTCGCTGCTCCGCCCGCTGTCCAAGACCGGTGGCCGCAACAACCAGGGCCGCATCACGACCCGTCACATCGGTGGTGGCCACAAGCGCCAGTACCGCGTCATCGACTTCCGTCGCAATGACAAAGACGGCGTGAACGCCAAGGTCGCTCACATCGAGTACGACCCCAACCGCACGGCTCGCATCGCGCTGCTGCACTTCGTCGACGGCACGAAGCGCTACATCCTGGCTCCGAACAAGCTCGCCCAGGGCGACATCGTCGAGTCCGGCGCCGGCGCCGACATCAAGCCCGGCAACAACCTGCCGCTGCGCAACATACCCACCGGTACCGTCATCCACGCCATCGAGCTGAAGCCGGGCGGCGGCGCCAAGATGGCCCGCTCCGCCGGAGCCTCCGTTCGTCTCGTGGCGAAGGACGGCCCCTACGCCCAGCTGCGTCTGCCCTCGGGCGAGATCCGCAACGTGGATGCGCGCTGCCGCGCCACGATCGGCGAGGTCGGCAACGCCGAGCAGTCGAACATCAACTGGGGCAAGGCCGGCCGTAACCGCTGGAAGGGCATCCGCCCGACCGTGCGTGGTGTCGCCATGAACCCGGTCGACCACCCGCACGGTGGTGGTGAGGGCAAGACCTCCGGTGGACGTCACCCGGTCAGCCCCTGGGGTCAGGCAGAGGGCCGCACCCGTCACCCCAACAAGGAAAGCGACAAGCTCATCGTGCGTCGCCGGACCGTCGGCAAGAAGCGTAAGTAGGAGTCTTAGAAAATGCCACGCAGTCTCAAAAAGGGCCCCTTCGTCGACGACCACCTGTACCGCAAGGTCGTCACGGCGAATGAAGCCGGTTCCAAGAACGTCATCAAGACCTGGTCGCGCCGATCCATGATCATCCCCGCGTTCCTCGGTCACACGATCGCCGTCCACGACGGTCGCAAGCACATCCCGGTGTTCATCACCGAGACCATGGTGGGTCACAAGCTGGGCGAGTTCGCCCCGACCCGCACCTTCCGTGGCCACGTGAAGGACGACAAGAAGGGCCGTCGCCGCTAACCGCGGCGACGTGAAGGAGGAAGAGAAATGGTGGAGTCGATCGCACGCGTGCGTCACATCCGCGTCACCCCCATGAAGGCCCGTCGTGTCGTCAACCTGATTCGCGGTCGTCAGGCCGTCGAGGCCCTGGCCATCCTGAAGTTCGCCCCCCAGGGCGCTTCGGAGCCGGTGTACAAGCTGGTCGCCTCGGCGATCGCGAACGCCCGGGTCAAGGCAGACGCCGCGAACAGCTACCTGGACGAGCAGGACCTCGTCGTGGCGAAGGCTTTCGTCGACGAGGGCACCACGCTCAAGCGCTTCCAGCCCCGTGCTCAGGGACGCGCGTTCCGCATCAACAAGCGCACGAGCCACATCACGATCGTGCTGGCGACCCCTGACGAGGTCGCTTCGATCGAGGGCGCGAGCAAGAAGGCGAGCAAGTAATGGGCCAGAAAGTCAATCCGTACGGCTTCCGCCTCGGAATCACCACCGACCACGTGTCGCGCTGGTTCTCGGACAGCACGAAGAAGGGTCAGCGTTACAGCGACTATGTCGCCGAAGACGTGAAGATCCGCAACCTGCTGAAGACCAGCCTCGACCGTGCGGGCGTCGCCCGCATCGAGATCGAGCGCACCCGTGACCGAGTCCGCGTCGACATCCACACCGCCCGTCCGGGCATCGTGATCGGTCGTCGTGGCGCCGAGGCCGAGCGCATCCGCTCCGACCTCGAGAAGCTCACCGGCAAGCAGATCCAGCTGAACATCCTCGAGGTCAAGAACCCCGAGGCCGAGGCTCAGCTCGTCGCGCAGGGCATCGCCGAGCAGCTCACTGCTCGTGTGGCGTTCCGCCGTGCGATGCGCAAGGGTCTGCAGGGCGCTCAGCGCGCCGGCGCCAAGGGTGTCCGCATCCAGGTGTCGGGCCGTCTGGGCGGCGCCGAGATGAGCCGTTCCGAGTTCTACCGCGAGGGCCGCGTGCCGCTGCACACCCTCCGCGCCAACATCGACTACGGCTTCTACGAGGCCAAGACGACGTTCGGCCGCATCGGCGTGAAGGTCTGGATCTACAAGGGCGACATCACCAACAAGGAGCTCGCCCGCGAGCAGGCCAACCAGAAGTCGTCGCGCCCCGAGCGTGGCGACCGTGACCGTCCGCGCCGTAACTCCGCCCCCAAGGCGGACGCTCCGGTCGCAGCAGGAGTTGAGGCGTAACAATGCTTATCCCCCGTCGAGTCAAGCACCGCAAGCAGCACCACCCGGGTCGCAGTGGCCACGCCACCGGTGGCACCAAGGTGAGCTTCGGTGAGTACGGCATCCAGGCCATCACCCCCGCGTACGTGACCAACCGTCAGATCGAGTCCGCTCGTATCGCGATGACCCGTCACATCAAGCGTGGTGGAAAGGTGTGGATCAACATCTACCCCGACCGCCCGCTCACCAAGAAGCCGGCTGAAACCCGCATGGGTTCCGGTAAGGGCTCGCCCGAGTGGTGGGTCGCGAACGTCAAGCCGGGTCGCGTGCTGTTCGAGCTGAGCGGGGTCCCCGAGACCGTCGCTCGCGAGGCACTCACCCGTGCAATCCACAAGCTGCCTCTCAAGGCACGCATCATCAAGCGCGAGGAGGGCGACGCGTAATGGCGATCGGTTCCAAGGAGCTCGCCCCGGCGGAGCTCGACACATTCGAAGATTCTCGACTTCTCGAGGAGCTTCGCAAGGCCAAGGAAGAGCTGTTCAACCTGCGCTTCCAGTCCGCGACCGGGCAGCTCGAAAGCCACGGCCGCCTGCGTGCCGTGAAGCGCGACATCTCGCGCATCTACACGGTCATCCGCGAGCGGGAGCTGGGCATCCGTGCCACTCCCGCCCCCGTCGAGGCTCCGGCCAAGACGACCAAGAAGTCCAAGAAGGCAGCCGAGGCCGAGGCCCCCGTTGCAGACGCTGAGGAGGCGAAGTAATGGCTAAGACCGAAGAGAAGGTCGTCGCGGCCGGCCACGAGTCGTCCTCGCACGATGTCAAGGACGAGGCGGCCCGGGGTTATCGCAAGGCTCGTCGCGGCTACGTCGTCAGCGACAAGATGGACAAGACCATCGTCGTCGAGGTCGAGGACCGCGTGAAGCACCCCCTGTACGGCAAGGTCATCCGCCGCACCTCCAAGGTGAAGGCGCACGACGAGACGAACAGCGCCGGCATCGGCGACCTCGTGCTCATCAACGAGACCCGTCCGCTGAGCGCCACCAAGCGCTGGCGTCTGGTCGAGATCCTGGAGAAGGCGAAGTAACATGCTGCAGCAAGAATCACGAGTCAAGGTCGCCGACAACACCGGCGCCAAGGAGCTCCTGACGATTCGTGTGCTCGGTGGATCCGGCCGTCGCTACGCCGGTCTCGGCGATGTCATCGTCGCGACCGTCAAGGACGCCATCCCCGGCGGCAACGTCAAGAAGGGCGATGTGGTCAAGGCCGTCATCGTGCGCACCGTCAAGTCGACCCGTCGTCCCGACGGCTCCTACATCAAGTTCGACGAGAACGCCGCCGTCATCCTGAAGAACGACGGAGACCCCCGTGGTACCCGCATCTTCGGACCGGTCGGCCGTGAGCTTCGTGACAAGAAGTTCATGAAGATCATCTCGCTGGCCCCGGAGGTCATTTAGTCATGGCAAAGATCAAGAAGGGTGACCTGGTTCAGGTCATCTCAGGCGCAACTCAGGCCCGCGGCGGAGACCGCGGCAAGCAGGGGCGTGTCATCGAGGTGTTCGTCGAGCGCAACCGCGTCGTCGTCGAGGGTGTGAACCTGGTCACCAAGCACGTTCGCGTCGGTCAGACGCAGCGGGGCACGAAGACCGGTGGCATCGAGACCATGGAGGCGCCGATCCACGTGTCGAACGTCGCCCTGGTCGACCCCGAGACCAAGAAGCCGACCCGCGTCGGCCACCGCAACGAAGAAGTCACGAAGGACGGCGTCACCAAGACGGTCCGCGTTCGTTACGCGAAGAAGTCAGGAAAAGACCTCTGATGAGCACCGAGACTGCCGCGCCCGCTGGCAAAATCCAGCCGCGCCTGAAGCAGAAGTACAAGAGCGAGATCGTCGATCAGCTCACCAAGGACTTCGGTTTCACGAATGTCCACCAGGTCCCCGGCCTGGTGAAGATCGTCGTGAACACCGGTGTCGGCGAGGCCGCCCGTGACGGCAAGGTCATCGACGGCGCCGTGAAGGACCTCACCGCGATCACCGGTCAGAAGCCGCAGGTCACGAAGGCTCGCAAGTCGATCGCGCAGTTCAAGCTGCGTGAGGGCCAGCCCATCGGCGCCCACGTCACCCTCCGTGGTGACCGCGCCTGGGAGTTCCTGGACCGCCTGCTCTCGCTCGCGCTTCCCCGTATCCGCGACTTCCGCGGCCTGTCGGACAAGCAGTTCGACGGCCGTGGGAACTACACCTTCGGTCTCGAGGAGCAGTCGATGTTCCACGAGATCGACCAGGACAAGATCGATCGCGTGCGTGGCTTCGACATCACCGTCGTCACGACCGCGAAGACCGACGACGAGGGTCGCGCGCTGCTCAAGGCGCTCGGGTTCCCGTTCAAGTCGAACGACTCGGCCTCCAACTAAGCACCATCAACCCACGACGACCCAGGTCGGCATCCTCGTAAAGGGTGTCGAAACCAGGCGCGAAAGGCAACACATAATGACAATGACAGATCCGGTCGCAGACATGCTGACCAGACTGCGCAACGCGAACTCGGCACACCACGACACCGTGTCGATGCCGCATTCGAAGCTCAAGTCGCACATCGCCGAGATCCTCAAGTCCGAGGGTTACATCGCGAGCTGGGACGTCTCGGACGCCAAGGTGGGCCAGACGCTCACCCTGGGTCTGAAGTTCGGCCCCAACCGCGAGCGCTCCATCGCGGGCATCAAGCGCGTGTCGAAGCCCGGCCTCCGTGTCTACGCGAAGTCGACCGAGATCCCCACCGTCCTCGGTGGCCTCGGCGTCGCCATCCTGTCCACCTCCTCGGGACTCCTCACGGACCGCCAGGCGAGCAAGAAGGGCGTGGGTGGGGAAGTCCTCGCCTACGTGTGGTAACCGACAATGTCTCGTATCGGACGTCTTCCCATCGACATCCCCGCCGGCGTCACCGTCTCCATCGACGGCCAGCAGGTTGCAGTCAAGGGCCCCAAGGGTGAGCTCGCGCTCACCATCAAGGCCCCCATCGCGGCCACGGTCGAGGAGAACCAGGTTCTCGTCACCCGTCCGGATGACGAGCGCGAGTCGCGCTCGCTCCACGGCCTCACCCGTACCCTCATCGCGAACCAGATCATCGGCGTCACCACGGGCTACACCAAGAGCCTCGAGGTCGTCGGAACCGGTTACCGCGTCGCCGCCAAGGGCAGCGGCGTCGAGTTCGCCCTCGGGTACTCGCACCCCATCGCCGTCGAGCCGCCCGCGGGCATCACGTTCACGGTCGAGGGCAACAACAAGCTCACGGTGAACGGCATCGACAAGCAGGCCGTCGGTGAGGTCGCCGCCAACATTCGCAAGCTGCGCAAGCCCGAGCCCTACAAGGGCAAGGGTGTGCGTTACGCCGGCGAGGTCGTTCGCCGCAAGGCCGGAAAGAGTGGTAAGTAGACCATGGCTACTGTCATCAGAGGAAAGTCGAAGTCCGCAGCACGCGCACGTCGTCACACCCGCCTTCGCAAGAAGGTGGAGGGTACGCTCGCGCGTCCCCGCCTGGTCGTCACCCGTTCGGCCCGTCACGTCTTCGTGCAGGTTGTCGACGACAGCCAGGGTCACACCCTCGCATCGGCCTCGACTCTCGAGACCGACCTGCGTTCGTTCGACGGCGACAAGACCGCCAAGGCCCGCAAGGTCGGCGAGCTCGTCGCCGAGCGCGCGAAGCTCGCCGGTGTCGAAGCCGTCGTGTTCGACCGCGGTGGCAACCGCTACGCGGGTCGTGTCGCGGCCGTCGCCGATGGAGCACGAGAGGGTGGTCTGAGCCTGTGAGCACCGAAACCAACAAGGAGCAGGACGTGGCAGCAGTTGCCGAAGCCCCCGTGGAGACCGCCGCGTCTTCGGGGTCGAACCAGAGCGAGCCTCGCGAGGCTCGTCGTGGCGGTCGCGAGCGCAGCCCGAGCCGTGGCGACCGTGGAGGACGTGACTCCGACAAGAGCAACTTCCTCGAGCGCGTCGTCACCATCAACCGCGTCTCCAAGGTCGTGAAGGGTGGTCGTCGCTTCAGCTTCACCGCCCTCGTGGTCGTCGGAGACGGCAACGGGCTGGTGGGCGTCGGCTACGGCAAGGCCCGCGAGGTCCCCACCGCCATCTCGAAGGGCGTCGAGGAGGCGAAGAAGAACTTCTTCCGCGTTCCTCGTGTCGGCAACACCATCCCGCACCCCGTGCAGGGTGAGGCGGCCGCCGGTGTGGTCCTCCTTCGTCCGGCTGCCGCCGGTACCGGTGTTATCGCCGGTGGCCCGGTGCGCGCCGTCCTCGAGTGCGCCGGCATCCACGACATCCTGTCGAAGTCGCTCGGCTCGTCGAACACGATCAACATCGTGCACGCCACCGTCGAGGCACTGCAGCAGCTCGAAGAGCCGCGCGCCGTCGCCGCCCGTCGTGGCCTCGCCTTCGACGAGGTCGCTCCGGCCCGCCTCGTGCGCGCCGAGCAGGACGCACTAGCAGCGAAGGCAGGTGCATGATGGCCTCGCGCCTGAAGGTGACCCAGATCAAGTCCAAGATCAGCGAGAAGCAGAACCAGCGGGACACGCTGCGCAGCCTCGGACTGAAGCGCATAAATGACGTCGTCGTGCGCGAAGACAACGCCCAGAACCGTGGATACGTGCGTACCGTCGCACACCTGGTGAAGGTCGAGGAGATTGACTAATGGCTGAAGAAGAAGCCAAGGAGACCGCCAAGGCGGCTCCGAAGAAGGCTGCGGCCCCCAAGGCCGCCGCTCCCAAGAAGGCTGCTGCCCCCAAGGCCGCCGCGTCGACGGAGAAGGCCGAGAAGGCTGAGAAGGCTCCCGCCAAGGCTGCTGCCCCCAAGAAGGCCGCAGCTCCCAAGGCCGGCGCCGCCGAGACGACGGCTCCGGCCGCCGCCAAGGCTCCCGCGGCGAAGGCGGCCCCCAAGGCCGACGAGACCGCCGCCGCCCGTGAGCACGTGCTCAAGGTGCACCACCTCCGTCCCGCTCCCGGCTCCAAGAAGGCGCGTACCCGCGTCGGCCGCGGTGAGGGCTCGAAGGGTAAGACGGCCGGCCGTGGCACCAAGGGCACCAAGGCCCGCTACACGGTGCGGATCGGCTTCGAGGGTGGCCAGATGCCGCTGCACATGCGCACCCCGAAGCTGCGCGGCTTCAAGAACCCGTTCCGCGTCGAGTACCAGGTCGTGAACCTGGACAAGCTCGCGGAGCTCTACCCGGCCGGTGGAGATGTCACCATCTCCGACCTGGTCGCCAAGGGCGCGGTTCGCAAGAACGAGAAGGTCAAGGTTCTGGGCGATGGCGACATCGCTGTGAAGCTGACCGTCGCGGTCGACAAGGTCTCCGGCTCCGCTGAGCAGAAGATCGTCGCCGCGGGTGGGTCCGTCAAGTAACGAGAACCACCGACCGGTGACCCGATTCACGGCCCCGACACAGATGCGACTTCAGAATGAGGTAGCCTGTCGAGGCCACGAATCGGGTCACCGGCTTTCTTGGCATTGAGCCACACGAACGCAGGAGGCCCTTTTTGTTCAAAGCCGTCGCGAGGATCTTCCGTACGCCGGATCTCCGCAGAAAGATTGGCTTCACGCTCGGCATCGTCGCGCTGTTCCGTCTCGGATCGTTCATCCCCGCCCCCTTCGTGGACTTCGGGAACGTCCAGACTTGTTTGGCCGCGAACCAGGGCACCTCGGGCCTCTACGAGCTCGTCAACCTCTTCTCGGGTGGCGCGCTCCTCCAGCTGTCGATCTTCGCGCTGGGGATCATGCCGTACATCACGGCCTCGATCATCGTGCAGCTGCTGCGCGTGGTCATCCCTCACTTCGAGACCCTCTACAAGGAGGGCCAGGCCGGCCAGAGCCGCCTGACGCAGTACACGCGCTACCTCACCATCGCGCTCGGCGTGCTGCAGTCCACCACGCTCATCACCGTCGCCCGGTCGGGTGCCCTCTTCGGCACCTCCACGGTCGCGGAGTGCGGCCAGCTCATCACCAACGACGCCTGGTACGCCATCCTGCTCATGGTCATCACCATGACGGCCGGTACCGGCGTGATCATGTGGATGGGCGAGCTCGTCACCGAGCGCGGCATCGGCAACGGCATGTCGCTGCTGATCTTCACCTCGATCGCCGCCCGCTTCCCCGAGTCGCTCTGGCTCATCGCGCAGACCAAGGGCTTCGAGACCTTCCTTCTCGTGCTGGTGGTCGGGCTCGTGGTCGTGGGCCTCGTGGTGTTCGTCGAGCTCTCGCAACGGCGGATCCCGGTGCAGTACGCCAAGCGGGTCGTCGGCAGGCGAACGTACGGCGGCAACAACACCTACATCCCGATCAAGGTGAACATGGCGGGCGTGGTGCCGGTGATCTTCGCGTCATCGCTGCTCTACCTGCCCGCGCTGATCGCGCAGTTCAACCAGCCCGCAGCCGGGCAGGCCCCGGCCGGCTGGGTGACCTGGATCAACAACTACCTGGTGCGCGGCGATCACCCGCTGTACATGCTGCTGTACTTCCTGCTCATCGTGGGCTTCACCTACTTCTACGTCGCGATCACCTTCAACCCCGAAGAGGTCGCCGACAACATGAAGAAGTTCGGTGGATTCATCCCCGGCATCCGTGCCGGTCGCCCCACGGCCGAGTACCTCGACTACGTGCTCACCCGCATCACGCTGCCGGGCTCGATCTACCTCGGTTTGATCGCTCTCCTACCGCTGATAGCGCTGGTGGCGGTGGGGGCCAACCAGAACTTCCCGTTCGGTGGCGCCTCCATCCTCATCATCGTGGGTGTCGGCCTCGAGACCGTGAAGCAGATCGACTCGCAGCTGCAGCAGCGCCACTACGAGGGCCTGCTGCGATGACGGATGGCGCGAGTAGCGAGACCGGTTCGCTGCGGCTGCTGCTGATCGGTCCACCCGGGGCCGGCAAGGGCACCCAGGCAGCCCGTCTGTCGGCGGCCTACGCCATCCCGGCCATCTCGACGGGTGACATCTTCCGTGAGAACGTGAAGAACGGCACCGAGCTGGGTGTGAAGGCGAAGACCTACATGGATGCCGGTCAGTACGTGCCGGATGCGCTCACCAACGACCTGGTGCGCGACCGGCTCCAGCAGCCAGACACGGTCGACGGATTCCTGCTCGACGGATACCCGCGAACCCTGCAGCAGGTGGAAGAGCTCGACGACATCCTCGGCGTCTCGGGAGCCTCGCTCGACGCGGTGGTGGTGTTGACCGCCGACAACGACGAGGTGGTGCGTCGTCTGCTCAAGCGCTCCGCGGAGCAGGGGCGTAGCGACGACACCGAAGAGGTCATCCGCAAGCGGCTCGACGTCTACACCGAGCAGACGGCTCCGCTCGTCGAGGTATACAGCTCGCGCGACCTCGTGGTGACGGTCGACGGCCTCGGCGAGATCGACGAGGTCACCGGCCGCATCATCGCCGCCCTCGCCGACCGCTGAGCGGTCGATCGATGATCGGACGCAACAAGGGCATCTACAAGACCCCGGCTGAACTGCGCCTCATGGTGGAGCCGGGGCTGGTGACGGCGGCGTCTCTTCGCGCGGTGCGCGAGGCCATCCGCCCGGGTGTCTCGACGCTCGAGCTCGACGCCATCGCCGATCGCACCATCCGCTCGCTCGGGGGAGTGTCCAACTTCCAGATGGTGCCCGGGTACCGCCACACCGTGTGCACCTCGGTGAACGACGACATCGTGCACGGCATCCCGGGCGGTCGCATCCTGCAGCCGGGCGACATCGTCTCGATCGACTCCGGCGCCGACGTGGGCGGCTGGAACGGCGACTCCGCCATCACCGTGGTTCTCGACGATCCCGCCCGCCCCGACGTGGTGGCGGCCCGGCGGCTGCTCTCCGACGTCACCGAGCAGTCGCTCTGGCACGGCATCGCGCGGCTGGCCACCGCCCGCCACCTGAACGAGGTGGGCGAGGCCATCGAAGAGTTCGTCGAGGAGCATCCGTCGACGGCCGACGGGGCCGTCTACGGCATCCTCACCGACTACATCGGGCACGGCATCGGCCGCAGCATGCACGAGGCGCCGCCGGTGTTCAACTACCGCGTGCGTCAGCGCGGGCCCGAGGTGAAACCAGGGCTCGTGGTGGCGATCGAGCCGATGATCACCGCCGGCACCACCGAGACCTACGTGCGCGACGACGAGTGGACGGTGGCTTCGGCCGACGGCAGCATGGCGAGCCACTGGGAGCACTCGGTGGCGGTGCACGCGGGCGGCATCTGGGTGCTGACCGCCGAAGACGGCGGCGCGGCGGCCCTCGCGCCGTTGGGCGTCACGCCCGTGCCGATTCCCTGACACTGGCTGTTTCGAGGCGGGTCAGGTGTCCATGACGTGCACGAGCTCGTCGATGAACGAGGCGAAGTCGGTGGCGCGTCGCACGATGCGCTGCACGTCGTCGCGTTCGGAGAACACCTCGACGAGCTGATCGAACACGGTCTGGAAGGCCTTGCGGCCGCTCGCGCTGAACGCGAAGAGGGCGATCACGTTCACCCGGTTCTCGCCCCAGGTCATCGGTGTCTCGTTGACCACGATGGCGATCGCCGTGCGGCTCGCGCTCATCGCCATGGCGTGCGGCACGGCGATGGTGTCGGTGAAGGCCGTCGACGACATGCGCTCGCGCTCGATCGCGCCATCCACGTATGACTCGTCGATGATGCCGAGCGACACCATCGAGGCCCCGAGCGTGCGGATCATGGCGGCCTCGTCGCCGGCGTGCAGGTTGCGGTGGAAGAGCCGCTCGTCGAAGTACTGCAGCAGCTCGTCCTTCAGCTGCATGCGGCGACGGTGCCGGCGCACGGTGGTGATGGCGCGGCGCACCGCCTCGAAGTCGGCGTCGGTGATGAACGGCTGGATGACCACGACGTTGTCGCGCGGCGCCGGCACCGTGATGGTGGTCACCACGATGTCGGAGGACAGGGCGGCCCAGTCGACGTCGGACCGGGTGATGACGACGTCGACCTGCAGTTCCGACCCGAGCTCGGCCTCGAGCCGCTGGCGCAGGATGAGGTGCATGTCGTAGTAGTTCGGGCACACGATGGCGCAGGTCACCCGCTCCTCGCGCAGGTTCTGGCGCTCGAGGTGCGAGCCGACGTGCAACGCGATGTAGGCGATCTCGTCGTCGTTGATGACGATGCCCTCCCGGCGCTGGATCTGGCTGGCGATGAACACCGCGAGCTCATAGATCATCGGGAACGTGCTCTTGATCGACCGCGTCATCGGGTTGCGTGAGAACGAGTTGCCCTGCGCCCGGGCCACCAGGTTGCGGATGTGCAGGCTCAACCGCACGATGAAGTCGTCGTCGTCGAGGTCGACGAGGTACTCCTGGCTGGCCAGGCGCACGATCTCGCGCATGGCGGTGAGGTCGTCGGGTTCGAGGTAGTTGTCGGCGACGGATGCGGTGGGCTCGTCGTGCCCCGGCGTGAGCACCCGGGTGGTCAGGAGCACCGAGAGATAGGCGAGCTCACGCACGCTCAGCTCCGCGTCGAAGTGGGCGCGCACGAGGCCGTCGAGCTGCGCGGCGATCTCGCGGATGGCATCGGTGACCCCTCGTTCCGCCTCCTCCTCGGCCGGGCCGATCGACTGCTTCTTCGCCACCCGGTCGACCGCGATCGCGATGTGCAGCAGCACGTTGTTGATGGAGTACTCGTTGACGAAGAAGCCGTTGCCGTCGAGCATCCGCACGAGATCGGCCTTGAACGCCGAGAGGTCGCCCGACAGGAATTCGCGCTGGATGTTCTGCAGGTCGAGGAAGCCCTGGGCGCTCTCGTCGCGGAAGATGCGGCTGAGCAGTCGGCGTCGGTTCAGCTCGGAACCGACGAGCGTCGCAACGCTGCCCCGCCGGCCGAGCCGGAGTCCGGCCTCCTCGACGAGCAGCTTGGCCTTGCGGAGATCGGCCTCGACGGTCGACTCCGACACGAACATGCGGGCGGCGAGGTCATAGACGTCGAGGCCGTCGGGGGCGTCGCCGAGACCGCGGATGATGGCGTGCACCCGCTCGCGGGGGCTGCCCGGCTCGGCATCTCGTGACCGCAGATCGGTGACGAACGCGGCGTAGGCATCCCGATTCAATCGATAGCCGCTCGTCGACGACGCGATGACCTCGAGCGGCCGGGCAGCGTTCTTCACGCTCGTGACGTAGCTGCGCACGCTGCGGGTGGTCACCCCGAGACGGTCGGCGAGCTCGCCGGCGGTGACCCAGTCACCGGCTTCGGCGAGGTGCTCCAGCAGTCGCTCGTACTTCGCAGTCATCACCAATCACCCTAGGCGTTCCGCACCGGGCGGGGTCTTCCTAGGGGCAGGAAGGAAAGCTGCTGGATACCGCGACGGCGGTGGCGCAGACTTGCCGGAGATCGAAGCAGGACGCGAGGAGGCGTGCGTGGACAGGGTGCTGATCGTCTGCGGTGCAGGAGCATCGAGCACTTTTCTGGCGGTCCGGCTGCGCCGTGCCGTGCGCGCCCGTGGCCTCGATCTGGTCGTCGAAGCGGGCACGGTGCTCGATCTGGACGCCCAGCTCCCGGCGACGCGCATCCTGCTGGTCGGCCCCCACCTCAGCGCTCGTTTCGACGACGTGCACGAGCGTGCCGCCGAGGCGGGAGCGGTCGCCGCACTCCTTCCCGACAGCGTGTTCGGGGCGGATGGCGCCGAGATCGCCGCCGACATCGTGACCGGGCTGCTCGCAGCCCCGCCCACCCCGATCGTGCCGCTCGCGGCCGAGCAGACACAGGAGAACCACCATGGCTGAACGAACCGTCGAACTGGCATCCAAGCACGGGCTGCACGCCCGGCCGGCCACCATCTTCACGCAGACCGTCGCGAAGTCGGGCCTGCCCGTGCAGATCGCGAAGAACGGCAAGGCCGTGAACGCCGCGAGCATCCTGGGCGTCATCTCGCTCGGCATCGAGCACGGCGACACCGTGACCCTGGTCTCCGAAGCCCCCGAGTCCGACGCCCTGCTCGACGAGCTGGCGACGCTGCTGGGCACCGACCTGGACGCCGAGTGATGGCCGCCTCGACGCTCACCGGCACCGGTATCGGCCGCGGCATCGCTGTGGGCCCCGTGCTCCGGATGCCCGACCCGCTGCCCGAGCCCGACGAGACGCCCTCGGCGCTGACCCCCGACGCCGAGAAGGAGCGCGCCCGCGCCTCGCTCGCGGCCACCGCCGCCATCATCCGCCACCGCGGGGAACGCGCCGGCGGTTCGGCCAAGGACGTGCTCGAAGCGCAGGCCTTCATGGCCGAGGACCCGACGCTCATCGACGACATCGGCGTGCGGCTCGACTCGGGCAAGACGGCCGAGCGCGCCGTGTTCGAAGCGTTCGCCTCGTTCCGCGACCTGCTCGTGAGCATGGGCGGCTACATGGGGGAGCGCGCCACCGACCTCGACGACGTGTCGCAGCGCGTGGTGGCCCACCTCCGCGGTGTCTCCGCTCCCGGCGTGCCCGATCCCGACTATCCCTTCGTGCTGGTCGCCCGCGACCTGGCTCCGGCCGACACCGCGCTGCTGGACCTCTCGAAGGTGCTCGCGCTCGTGACGAGCGACGGCGGACCCACCTCGCACACCGCCATCCTGGCCCGCGAGAAGTCGATCGTCGCCGTGGTGGGCGTGGCCGACGCGCTGTCGCTGGCCGACGGCACCGAGATCGTGGTCGATGCCTCGACCGGCGCCGTGTCGGTCGAGCCGAGTGCCGAGGAGCGGTCTGCTGCTCTCGCGAAGGCGGCGGAGCTGAAGGCGGCCCGCAATGCGGCCACCGGCCCCGGCGCCCTCGCCGACGGCACCCCCGTGCCCCTCCTGGCCAACCTCGGTTCGGCCGACGGTGCCGCCGACGCCCTGGAGAAGGGTGCCGAGGGTGTCGGCCTGTTCCGCACCGAGTTCCTCTTCCTCGACTCGGCCAGCGCGCCCACCGTCGAGGACCAGACGGCGCAGTACACCCGCCTGCTCGAGGCCTTCGCCGGCAAGAAGGTGGTCGTGCGTGCTCTGGATGCGGGGGCCGACAAGCCCCTCAGCTTCTTGAACGACGCACCCGAGGAGAACCCCGCGCTGGGCCTCAGAGGCCTGCGTGCCCTTCGGGCCAACGAGCCCATCCTGCGCGACCAGCTCGCGGCCCTCGCCGCCGCCGACGCGGCGACCGACGCCGACGTCTGGGTGATGGCCCCGATGGTGTCGACGGTCGAGGAGACCCGCTACTTCACCGCCCTCGCCCGCGAGGCCGGGCTGAAGACGGCCGGCGTGATGGTGGAGGTGCCGTCGTCGGCGCTGCTCGCCGACCGCATCCTGACCGATGCTGACTTCGCCTCGATCGGCACGAACGACCTCACCCAGTACACCCTCGCGGCCGACCGGCTGCTCGGCTCGGTCGCCTCGTTCCAGGACCCGTGGCATCCGGCGGTGCTCAAGCTCGTCGGCGAGGTCGGCAAGGCCGGGCGGATCACCGGGAAGCCCGTGGGCATCTGCGGTGAGGCCGCCGCCGATCCTCTTCTCGCCGTGGTGCTCGTGGGCCTCGGCGCCACCACGCTCTCCATGTCGCCGTCGGCCCTCGCTGACGTGCGCGCGGAGCTCGCCCGCTTCACGCTCGCCGAAGCCCAGCACTTCGCCGAGCTGGCCCTCTCGGCGAACAGCGCCGTCGAGGCCCGTGGAGCGGTCACCACCGCAGCAGCAACCAAGTAACACCCTCCCTACACCCACACGAATGGAGCAGTCGTCATGACAACGACGTCAGAAGCAAAGACCGGAGGGGGAGCGCGCGTTCGCGTGCAGCGCTTCGGCACCTTCCTCTCGGGCATGGTCATGCCCAACATCCCGGCGTTCATCGCCTGGGGTCTCATCACCGCCCTGTTCATCGCCACCGGCTGGCTGCCGAACGGCATCCTCGGCGGATTCGGCAATGCCGACGTGATCGGCTGGTCGGGAGCGGCCACCGCGCTCGCCCAGGCGGACGACGGTACGACCTTCCCGCAGTACGTCGGGCTCGTCAGCCCGATGATCACGTACCTGCTGCCGCTGCTGATCGCCAACACCGGTGGCCGCATGGTCTACGGCGCGCGCGGCGGCGTGGTGGGCACCATCGCCACGATGGGTGTGATCGTCGGTGCCGACATCCCGATGTTCATCGGCGCGATGATCATGGGGCCGCTCGGCGCGTACCTGATCAAGCAGATCGACAAGATCTGGGCCGGCAAGATCAAGGCCGGCTTCGAGATGCTGGTCGACAACTTCTCCTCGGGCATCCTCGGCGCCCTCCTCGCCGTCGCGGGCTTCTTCGGCATCGCCCCGGTCATCCAGGGCCTGTCGAAGGCCCTCGAGACCGGTGTGGACTGGCTCATCTCCGCCGGTCTGCTGCCGCTGGCCTCGATCCTGGTCGAGCCGGGCAAGGTGCTGTTCCTGAACAACGCCATCAACCACGGCGTCTTCACCCCGCTGGGCGTGCAGCAGGTGGCGGAGCAGGGCAAGTCGGTGCTGTTCCTGATCGAGGCGAACCCCGGCCCCGGCCTCGGCATCCTGCTCGCCTTCTCCATCTTCGGCATCGGTCTCGCCAAGGCGAGCGCCCCCGGTGCGATCATCATCCAGTTCTTCGGCGGCATCCACGAGATCTACTTCCCGTACGTGCTGTCGAAGCCCATGGTCATCCTGGGCGCCATCGCCGGTGGCGCCACCGGCGTGGCCGTGAACGTGCTCTTCCAGACCGGTCTGCGTGCGCCGGCATCGCCCGGCAGCATCTTCGCGGTGCTGCTGCAGACGGCGCCGGACAGCTACATCGGCGTCATCCTCTCGGTGATCGCCGCGGCGGCGGTGTCGTTCCTGGTGACCGCGGTCATCCTGCGGGCCAGCCGCAAGCGCGACCTCGAGAGCGAGAACGCCGGCGACCTGTCGGCCGCGGTCGCCAAGACCCAGGCCAACAAGGGCAAGGAGAGCTCGGTGCTCGGAACCCTGGGCGCCGAGGGTGTTCCGGCCCGCGACGCCGAGGCGGTGGCCGAGGAGACCTCGCTGCTCACCGACGCCCGTCCGATCTCGAACATCGTGTTCGCCTGCGACGCGGGCATGGGATCGAGCGCCATGGGCGCATCCGTTCTCCGGAATAAGATCAAGAAGGCCGGCATCGAGGGCGTGACCGTGGTCAACAAGGCCATCGCGAACCTCGAGGACGACGTCGATCTCGTGATCACGCAGCGCGAGCTCACGCCGCGCGCCCAGCAGCGCACCCCGAGTGCGGAGCACGTGTCGGTCGACAACTTCATGAACAGCCCTCGTTACGACGAGGTCATCGAGAAGCTGAAGAACCAGCACGCCGCCAACTAGGCGACGCGCACGACGAAGGAGGAGCCCATGTCCGTCATCGAAGCCTCGCAGATCCGTCTCGACGGCACCGCGCGCACCAAGGAAGAGGCCATCCGAGAGGCCGCCGACATCCTGGTGGCCGCCGGTGCGGTGGAGGCCGGCTACCTGGACTACATGCTCCAGCGTGAGGCGACGGTCTCGACGTACATGGGCAACTTCCTCGCCATCCCGCACGGCACGAACGAGGGGAAGGACACGATCCTCGACTCCGCGCTCTCGTTCGTACGGTACGACGAGCCGTTGGACTGGGGTGGCGAGCAGGTGCGGTTCGTCGTGGGCATCGCCGGCAAGGACGGCGGGCACATGGACATCCTCACCAAGATCGCCATCGTGTTCAGCGACGAGGACGAGGTGGCGAAACTGCTCGCCGCCTCCAGCGCCGATGAGGTCCTCCAGATCCTCGGCGACGTGAACGACTAACAGACCTAGGAGCACCAGATGAAGGCCGTTCACTTCGGCGCAGGAAACATCGGCCGCGGATTCGTGGGGCTGATCCTCCACGACGCGGGCTACGAGCTCGTCTTCGCCGACGTGAACGCCGAGCTGATCGACGCTCTCGCCGCCTCGACGAGCTACGACGTGCACGCGGTGGGCGAGAACTCGTCCGTCAAGACGGTGACCGACTACCGTGCGCTGAACAGCGCCGCCGACGAGGATGCGGTGGTCGCGGAGATCGCGACCGCCGACGTGGTGACCACCGCGGTGGGCCCGAACATCCTGAGGTTCGTGGCTCCCGTGATCGCCAAGGCTCTCCAGGCCCGCGACGACGCGCTCGCGCCGCTGACCGTGATGGCGTGCGAGAACGCCATCAACGCCACCGACGTGCTGAAGGGCGAGATCGTGGGCCGGCTCGACGGGGGAGAGGCGTCGGACGCCTTCGCGCGCGCCGTGTTCGCCAACACCGCCGTCGACCGCATCGTGCCCAACCAGGAGCCAGGCCACGGCCTCGACGTGACCGTGGAGGACTTCTTCGAGTGGGCCATCGAGTCCGGCCCGTTCGGCGACCGTCTGCCGACGATCCCGGATGCGCACTTCGTCGCCGATCTGGCCCCCTACATCGAGCGGAAACTGTTCACCGTCAACACGGGCCACGCCACGACGGCCTACCACGGCTGGGTGGAGGGGGCCACGACGCTGGCCGACGCCCTCGCGATCCCCGCGGTGTTCACCGAGGTGAAGGCCGTGCTGGAGGAGACCAAGACGCTCCTCGTGGCCAAGCACGAGTTCGACCCGGCGACCCAGGAGGCGTACCTGGAGAAGAACCTGGTGCGCTTCGCCAACCCGGCGCTCACCGACACCCCGGAGCGGGTGGGGCGCCAGCCGCTGCGCAAGATCAGCCGGCACGAGCGCTTCATCGGGCCCGCGGCCGAGCTCGCCGAGCGGGGCCTGCCGTACGTGGCCCTGCTGCGTGCGGTGCGCGCCGCCCTGCGCTTCGACGCTCCGAGCGACCCTCAGGTGGCTGAGCTCGCCGAGCTGCTGGCGTCGTCGACTCCGGAGGAGTTCGCCGAGCGGGCCTGCGGGATCACACCCGCGCATCCGCTCTTCGCCGACCTCGTCGGTACTATCCGATCGGTCGACGCATTTCGTTGATTGATCGACGGCGATTCGTAGTGTAAGCTCGATCTTTGGTGTTTTCGGCCCATTTTCAGTGGGCTGAACCTCCGCACGACCAGCAGAATCTATTTTTAGTGACAGTGAGGCTATGGCCAAAAAAGACGGTGTTATCGAGATCGAGGGCGCAGTCGTCGAGGCTCTCCCGAACGCAATGTTCCGGGTGGAATTGACGAACGGCCACAAGGTGCTTGCCCATATCTCGGGCAAGATGCGTCAGCACTACATCCGCATCCTTCCTGAGGACCGCGTGATCGTGGAGTTGAGCCCTTACGACCTCACCCGTGGCCGGATCGTCTACCGCTACAAGTAATGCCCACTTCGGTGGCGGCTGGAAAGTAACGGCCCGACGGCACTCCGACGGGTACGAGGACAGCGAAGAAAGAAATCACAATGAAGGTCAACCCCAGCGTCAAGCCCATCTGCGAGCACTGCCGCATCATCCGCCGTAACGGCCGAGTGATGAACATCTGCAAGAGCAACCCGCGCCACAAGCAGCGCCAGGGCTGAACACCCCGCCGTCATCCGTGACGGCGACAACTAATGGCAGTGTCAGATGCCGCCCGGTGAGAACCGGGCGGCGGACACCTTCGGTCGGAGGCCGGAGCACATTCACTGTCACAGACCTCCACTCATCAACAGGAGATAGCCACAATGGCACGTCTAGCAGGAGTTGACATTCCCCGCGACAAGCGCGTGGAAGTTGCCCTCACGTACATCTACGGGGTCGGCCGCACGCGCGCGCTGAAGACCCTCGCCGACACCGAGATCTCGGGCGACATCCGCGTCAAGGATCTCTCCGACGACCAGCTGGTCGCTCTCCGCGACTACATCGAGGGCAACTACAAGGTGGAGGGTGACCTCCGCCGCGAGGTCGCCGCCGACATCCGCCGCAAGGTCGAGATCGGCTCCTACGAGGGTGTTCGCCACCGCAAGGGACTCCCCGTGCGCGGACAGCGCACCAAGACCAACGCTCGCACCCGTAAGGGCCCGAAGCGCACCGTCGCCGGCAAGAAGAAGGCCGGCCGCTAAGCGCGCCGACTGACCAGGATTCCAGGAGATATACATGGCAACCCCCAAGTCGGCCGTTCGCAAGCCGCGCAAGAAAGAGAAGAAGAACGTCGCCGTGGGCCAGGCCCACATCAAGTCGACCTTCAACAACACCATCGTGTCGATCACCGACACCACCGGTGCCGTCATCAGCTGGGCTTCCTCGGGTGGCGTCGGCTTCAAGGGCTCGCGCAAGTCGACCCCGTTCGCCGCGCAGCTCGCTGCCGAGTCGGCCGCCCGCCAGGCTCAGGAGCACGGCATGAAGAAGGTCGACGTCTTCGTCAAGGGCCCGGGTTCCGGTCGCGAGACCGCGATCCGTTCGCTCCAGGCCGCCGGCCTCGAGGTCGGTTCGATCAACGACGTCACCCCCCAGGCGCACAACGGATGCCGTCCGCCCAAGCGCCGCCGCGTGTGATCCTTTCGCACTGAACCACCGACGGGGTGCCCCAGGGCGCCCCGTCGGTGAGGTCGTTCTCCACAACTCAATACCTCTGCACATGAGCGTCATATAGCGGACGCTCAGCCGAAAGGAATAACAGTGCTCATTGCACAGCGCCCAACTCTCACCGAAGAGAACATCTCGGAGTTCCGCTCGCGGTTCATCATCGAGCCGCTCGAGCCCGGCTTCGGCTACACCCTCGGCAACTCGCTCCGCCGCACCCTGCTGTCCTCCATCCCCGGCGCTGCTGTCACGAGCATCCGCCTGGACGGCGTGCTGCACGAGTTCAGCACCATCCCCGGTGTGAAGGAAGACGTCACCGAGATCATCCTGAACGTGAAGGGCCTCGTCGTCTCGAGCGAGCACGACGAGCCGATCACCGCGTACCTGCGCAAGCACGCCTCCGGTGAGGTCACCGCGGCCGACATCTCGGCTCCGGCCGGTGTCGAGATCCACAACCCCGACCTCGTCATCGCGACCCTGAACGACAAGGCGAAGTTCGAGCTGGAGCTCATCATCGAGCGCGGCCGCGGCTACGTCTCGGCGACCCAGAACCGCAGCGAGTTCTCCGAGGCCGGTCAGATCCCGATCGACTCGATCTACTCGCCCGTGCTCAAGGTCACCTACCGCGTCGAGGCCACCCGTGCCGGCGAGCGCACCGACTTCGACCGCCTCGTGGTCGACGTCGAGACCAAGCCGGCCATCTCGCCGCGCGACGCGATCGCTTCGGCCGGCCGCACGCTGACCGAGCTGTTCGGCCTCGCCCGCGAGCTGAACACCCAGGCCGAGGGCATCGAGATCGGCCCCGCGCCGGTCGACGCCGTTCTCTCCTCGGAGCTCTCGGTTCCGATCGAGGACCTCGACCTGTCGGTGCGTTCGTACAACTGCCTGAAGCGCGAAGGCATCAACACGGTGTCGGAGCTCGTCGCCCTCTCGGAGACGCAGCTCATGAACATCCGCAACTTCGGCCAGAAGTCGGTCGATGAGGTGAAGGACAAGCTCGTCGAGCTCGGCCTGTCACTGAAGGACACCGTTCCCGGTTTCGACGGCGCCCACTTCTACGGCGGCTACGACGAAGAGAACGTCTGAGACGTTCTCCCGCCTGCCCCGACTCACCTGATCAACTGACTCACTTCTGGAGATAAGAAATGCCCAAGCCAACCAAGGGACCCCGTCTCGGCGGCGGACCGGCACACGAGCGCCTGCTCCTCGCCAACCTGGCTGCCGCCCTGTTCACACACAAGAGCATCAAGACCACCGAGACCAAGGCCAAGCGCCTGCGTCCGGTCGCTGAGCGCCTGATCACCTTCGCGAAGCGTGGAGACCTCCACGCCCGTCGTCGCGTGCTCGGCGTCATCGGCGACAAGTCGGTCGTCCACGAGCTCTTCACCGAGATCGCTCCGCTCGTCGCGGAGCGTGACGGCGGCTACACCCGCATCACGAAGCTCGGCTTCCGCAAGGGCGACAACGCCTCGATGGTGCAGATCGAGCTCGTGCTCGAGCCGGTGACCCCGAAGCGCAAGTCGGCCAAGCCGGCTGCCGCTGCGGCCCCCGTGGCGGCCGAGCCCGAGGCCGAGGTCGTCGAGGAGGCTCCGGCCGACGAGACCGCCGAGGCGCCCGAGGCGGAGGAGACCGCCGAGGCTGCCGACGCCGAGGCTCCCGCCGAGAAGACCGCGTCGGAGTCCGACGCCAAGTAGTCCTCCGGCTGCCGTACGAAGGCCCCGCACCCGCAAGGGTGGCGGGGCCTTCGTCGTCTAGTCCGGATCGCCTCGACCCAGGATGCTGGTCAGCTCACCCCGGGCGAACAGATCCGCGAGCGCCCGAATCATCCCGTGCAATCCCGCAGACCGGACGATCACGGAGTCCGCGCAGGCGAAGTACCCGCCGTCGTTCGCGTCGCCGGACTCGGCCCAGAGCTGCATCAGCCGCCCGACTTCGTCGTACGTGAACATGGTGGCCGTCCACACGGTGTCATCGGGCAGACGCACCTCGATGTCGACGTTGTCGAGGGTCGTGAGATCCGTATCGGCTCCCGCGATGACTGCGAAGTCCAGTCCCGCCGCGTGGATGCGATAAACCGGCCCATCCCAGACACCGAGCTGCTGAGGAATCGTCATGTGAGCATGGTAGTCGGCCGCGACGTCCAGCCGCGTAAAATACCTCACGTGGTCGAGAACGGAACGGGGCAGTGGCGGCTCCGCCTCGACATCGCGTACGACGGCACCGATTTCGTGGGCTGGGCGAAGCAGCCGGGCCTGCGTACGGTGCAGGGCGTGCTCGAGGAGGTGCTGGCGACGCTGTTCCGTCGCTATCCGCCGGCACCGCAGCTCTTCGTGGCCGGCCGCACGGATGCGGGGGTGCACGCCACCGGGCAGGTCGCGCACCTCGACCTCCACGACGCGCAGCTGCGCAGCCTCCGCCGGCGTGGCGACGACGCCACGACCATGGCGCCCGACGCCCTCGCGCGACTGCTCGGCCAGCGGGTCAACGGCATCCTCGGCGCCGACTCCGACGTGCTCGTGCAGGCCTCCAGCATCGCCCCGCCCGGTTTCGACGCCCGTTTCTCGGCCGTCTGGCGGCGCTACCGCTACCGGGTCAGCGACCCGACGGGGGCCCGCGACCCGCTGTTGCGGCGAACGACCGTGCGGCATCCGGCCGTTCTCGATCTCGACGCGATGGATGCGGCGGCCCAGGCGCTGCTCGGGCTGCACGACTACGCCACGTTCTGCAAGCCACGGGCCTTCTCGACCACGGTGCGCACCCTCCAGTCGTTCGACTGGCGGCGGGACGACGACGGGGTGCTCGTGGCCTCGCTGCAAGCCGACGCCTTCTGTCACAGCATGGTGCGCTCGCTGGTGGGTGGCACGGTGTCGGTGGGCGACGGCTCGTTGTCGGGCGCCGACCTGGTGCGGTTGCGCGACGAACGGATGCGCACGGGGGAGTTCCTGGTGATGCCCGCGAAGGGCCTGGTACTCACCGAGGTGGGGTATCCGGCCGACGACGAGCTGCAGACGCGGGCGCTCCAGACCAGGGCGCGTCGCGAGCTCATTTGACCGCTCGGGTGGTATCGCCTATCCTTGATCTTTGGTGTCCGTGCCTCGTGCCGTTCGCCCGTAGTTGAGCCCTCCATCGGCTGCCTTGCGACTGATCCAGTTCGCAAGACCCACCGGAGCGGGATTCACGAACTCCTCACTCGAACAAGAAAGCAGCACTACTGTGACGCGTACTTACACTCCCAAGGCCAGCGAGGTCCAGCGCGGCTGGGTCGTCATCGACGCCACCGACGTGGTTCTCGGCCGTCTGGCCAGCCACGCCGCAGCGATCCTCCGCGGCAAGAACAAGGCGACCTTCACGCCTCACATGGACATGGGCGACTTCGTCATCATCGTGAACGCCGACAAGGTCGCGCTCACCGGTTCGAAGCTGGCTCAGAAGAAGGCCTACCGCCACTCCGGCTACCCGGGCGGCCTGCGCGCCGTCGGCTACGCCGAGCTGCTCGAGAAGAACCCCGAGCGCGCCGTCGAGAAGGCCATCCGCGGCATGCTGCCGAAGACCTCCCTCGGTCGCGACCAGTTCCGCAAGCTGAAGGTCTACGCAGGTGGAGAGCACCCCCACGCTGCCCAGCAGCCCACCACGTACACCATCGACCAGGTCGCCCAGTAGCGTCCCGCGTTCGTTCAGCAGACTCAGACAAAGGACTCATCACTACCGTGGCGAAAATCGCAGATCAGATCGACGTGGCTCCCGAGAGCTACTCCACCGAGACCCCGGCCGACGAGGCGCCCCGCGCGCCCCGTGCCGTTCTCAACGTCTCCGGCGCAGCCGTGGGCCGTCGCAAGCAGGCCATCGCCCGCGTGCGTCTGGTTCCCGGTGCCGGCACCCTCACGGTCAACGGCCGTGAGTTCGCGCACTACTTCCCGAACAAGCTGCACCAGCAGCTGATCACCGACCCCTTCAAGGTGCTCGACCTGATCGGCTCCTACGACGTGGTCGCCAAGATCACCGGTGGTGGCCCCTCGGGCCAGGCCGGTGCGCTGCGCCTCGCCATCGCCCGTGCGCTGAACGAGATCGACCGCGAGAACAACCGCGCTCAGCTCAAGAAGGCCGGCTTCCTCACCCGTGACGCCCGCGTCATCGAGCGCAAGAAGGCCGGTCTCAAGAAGGCCCGTAAGGCGTCGCAGTTCTCGAAGCGCTAGTCGCTCTTCGGCTCTACGCTTAGCCTATGGCTCGCCTTTTCGGCACCGATGGGGTGCGTGGGCTCGCGAACCAAGACGTCACGGCCGACCTCGCCCTGCGCATCGCGCAGGCGGGCGCCCGCGTTCTTGGTTCCGCGGCCCGGGCCGCCGGTCGACGACCGGTTGCCGTGGTCGCCCGCGACCCCCGTCAGTCAGGTGACTTCATCGCAGCGGCTGTCTCAGCCGGTTTCGCCAGCTCCGGCGTCGACGTTCTCGACGCCGGAGTGCTGCCGACTCCCGCTGCTGCTTTTCTGATCGCCGACATCGGCGCGGACTTCGGCGTCGTGATCTCGGCGTCGCACAATCCGGCGCCCGACAACGGCATCAAGTTCTTCGCCGCGGGTGGCAAGAAGCTCCCCGACGACGTCGAGATCGCCATCGAGGCGGCGCTGGAGCATCCGCAGCTCACGCCGCTCGGTGCCGACATCGGGCGCATCAAGCGCTTCGCCGACGCCGAAGACCGCTACGTGGTGCATCTGCTCACCACGCTGCCGCACCGTCTCGACGGGCTGCACGTGGTGCTCGACTGCGCCCACGGTGCGGCTGCCGGGGTGTCGCCGGAGGCGTTCAACCAGGCGGGCGCCCGCATCACCGTGATCGGCAACGACCCCGACGGCATGAACATCAACGACGGCGTCGGGTCGACCCACCTGGAGCAGCTCGCCGAGGCCGTCGTGGCCGCGGGAGCCGACGCCGGCATCGCCCACGACGGCGATGCCGACCGCTGTCTCGCCGTCGACGCCGACGGCAACATCATCGACGGCGACCAGATCATGGCCATCCTCGCCCTCGCCCAGGCCGACCGAGGAGAACTACGCGAGAACACCCTCGTGGCCACGGTGATGTCGAATCTCGGCCTCAAGGTGGCGATGGCCAAGCACGGCATCTCCATGCTCGAGACCAAGGTGGGCGACCGCTACGTGCTCGAGGCCATCAACGACCGCAACCTCAGCCTCGGCGGAGAGCAGTCAGGGCACATCATCTTCGCCGACCACGCCACGACGGGAGACGGCATCCTCACCGGTCTGCAGCTGCTCAGCCGCATGGCGGCCACCGGGCAGACCCTCGCCCAGCTCGCGAGCGTGATGAAGGTGTACCCGCAGACGCTGGTGAACGTGCGCGGCGTCGACCGCGACGGCGTGGCCACCGATTCCGTGCTGGCCACCGCTGTCGCCGAGGCCGAGGCCGACCTCGGCGAGACCGGGCGGGTGCTGCTGCGCCCCTCGGGCACCGAGCCGCTCGTGCGCGTGATGGTGGAGGCCGGAGACCAGGCCACCGCCGACCGGATCGCCGAGTCGCTCGCCGAAGTGGTGCGTCAGCGCCTGTCGACCGGGGTCGAGCGCCGCATCTGACGGGGCGCTCTACAGCTTGCGGAGCAGCACCTTGCTGACCGTGTGGTCGGCGTCCTTCCGCAGCACGAGGGTGGCGCGCGACCGGGTGGGCCGCACGTTCTCCATCAGGTTCGGCAGGTTGATCGACTTCCAGATGGTGCGCGCCGTCTCGCGGGCCTCGCCCTCCGACAGGCTCGCGTAGCGGTGGAAGTACGACTTCGGGTTCGTGAACGCGCCGCGCTGCAGGTCGAGGAAGCGGCTCTCGTACCAGCTCGCGATGTCAGTGGTGCGCGCATCCACGTACACCGAGAAGTCGAACAGGTCGCTCACCGCCAGCCGGTTGCTCGCGGGCGGCTGCAGCACGTTCAAGCCCTCCACGATCAGGATGTCGGGCTGCCGCACGACGATCTGGGCTTCGGGCACGATGTCGTAGCTGAGGTGGGAGTAGAACGGCGCCCGCACCTCGGGATTGCCGCTCTTCACCGCGGTGACGAAGCGCAGCAGGGCGCGCCGGTCGTACGACTCGGGAAATCCCTTGCGCGACATCAGGCCGCGCCGCTCGAGCTCGCGGTTGGGCAGGAGGAAGCCATCGGTGGTGACGAGCTCGACCCGGGGGGTGTCCGACCAGCGGGCCAAAAGCTCGCGCAGCAGCCTGGCGGTGGTCGACTTGCCCACGGCGACCGACCCGGCCACGCCGATCACGAACGGGGTCGACTTCGCGGTCTCGCCGAGGAAGTCGGTGGTGGAGCGGTGGAGCTGCTTCGCGCTGGCCGCATAGAGGTTGATCAGCCGGGCCAGCGGCAGGTAGACCTCGGTGACCTCACGGAGATCGAGGGGGTTGCCGAGACCGCGCAGCTGCACGATCTCGGTCTCGAGCAGGGGGAGCGGGGTCGTCGGTGCGAGGGCCGCCCAGTGCGCCCGGTCGAACTCGACGAAGGGGCTGAACTGCGCGCTTCCGGATGACGCTGCGGAATCGGGCATAGGGCCCTATTCTGCCCGATCGACGGATGCGGCCGGCACCGGACGCCACGGACCCGGCCGGTCCGGCCTCCTGCCGGGTGCCAGGAACCCTCGGCTAAACTCGGGACCATGTGTGGAATCGTGGGTTATGTCGGCAGCAACAGCAGCATCGAGGTGCTCCTCGGCGGGCTGCGCCGGCTGGAGTACCGCGGTTACGACTCCGCCGGAGTGGCCGTGATCGGTGCCGACGGCACGCTGTCCACCCGCAAGCGCGCGGGCAAGCTGGCGGTTCTCGCCGGCGACCTCGAGGCGAACCCGATCGCCGACGGCCAGACCGGCATCGGGCACACGCGCTGGGCGACGCACGGCGGCCCCACCGACGTGAACGCCCATCCGCATCTCTCGGCCGACGGCCGGATCGCGCTGATCCACAACGGCATCATCGAGAACTTCGCCGGGCTCAAGCAGGAGCTGCTCGACGACGGCTTCGAGTTCGAGAGCGAGACCGACACCGAGGTGGCCGCCAAGATGCTCGGTGCCGAGTACGAGGTGGGAGACGGCCTCGCCGCCGCGCTCGGCCGGGTCGTGTCGCGCCTCGAGGGAGCGTTCACCCTGCTCGCCGTGCACCAGGACGAGCCGAACGTGGTGGTCGGTGCGCGCCGCAACTCGCCGCTCGTGATCGGCCTGGGCGACGGCGAGAACTTCCTCGGCAGCGACGTGGCCGCCTTCGTGGAGCACACCCACCGTGCGCTCGCCATCGGGCAGGACCAGATCGTGGTGATCACTCCCGACGAGGTGACCGTCACCGACTTCGACGGTGAGCCCGTGGAGACCCAGGAGTTCGAGGTGTCGTGGGACGCCTCGGCCGCGGAGAAGGGCGGCTGGTCGAGCTTCATGGCGAAGGAGATCAGCGAGGAGCCCGAAGCGGTGGCCAACACCATCCTCGGCCGCGTGGTCGACGGCGCCGTCGTGCTGCCGGAGCTCGAGGGTCTCGACGAGATGCTCGCCGGCATCGACCGCGTGATCGTGATCGCCTGCGGAACGGCCAGCTACTCCGGCCTCGTGGGCAAGTACGCCATCGAGAAGTGGGCCCGCGTGCCCGTGGAGGTCGAGCTGTCGCACGAGTTCCGCTACCGCGAGCCCGTGCTCAACGAGCGCACGCTGGTGGTGTCGATCAGCCAGTCGGGCGAGACCATGGACACGCTGATGGCCGTGAAGTACGCCATCGCCAATGGCGCCCGCACCCTCTCGATCTGCAACACCCAGGGCGCCACCATCGCCCGCGAATCGGATGCCGTGGTCTACACGCACGCCGGCCCCGAGGTGGCCGTCGCGTCGACCAAGGCCTTCGTGGCCCAGATCACCGCGCTGTACCTGTTCGGCCTGCACCTGGCCCGCGTGCGCGGTGCGCTCGACCCGGAGACCGCGGCGAACCAGCTCGCCGAGCTGCAGAGCATCCCCGACAAGATCGCCCAGGTGCTCACCAACGGCGAGGAGATCACCCAGCTCGCCAAGTGGATGTCGGACAGCCGGGCCGTTCTCTTCCTCGGCCGCCACGTGGGCTACCCCATCGCGCTCGAGGGCGCCTTGAAGCTCAAGGAGCTCGCCTACATCCACGCCGAGGGCTTCGCCGCGGGCGAGCTCAAGCACGGGCCGATCGCCCTGATCGAGCCGGGCCAGCCCGTGTTCGTGATCGTGCCGAGCCCGCGCGACCCGAACTCGCTGCACGCGAAGGTCGTGTCGAACATCCAGGAGATCCGGGCGCGTGGCGCCCGCATCCTGGCCATCGCCGAGGAAGGCGACGTGGCCGTGCTGCCGTTCGCCGACGAGGTCATCCGCATCCCCCTCGCCGCCCCCCTGTTCGAGCCGCTGCTCACGGTCATCCCGCTGCAGCTGTTCGCGATGGAGTTGGCCACGGCGAAGGGGCTCGACGTCGACCAGCCGCGCAACCTCGCCAAGTCGGTCACGGTCGAGTAGGCCGCGGTGATCGTCGGAGTCGGAGTCGATCTGGTCGACGTCGCCCGGTTCGAGCGCGCGCTGGTGAAGACCCCGCGCCTTCGCGACCGGTTGTTCACGCCGGGCGAGCGCGACCTGCCGGTTCGTTCGCTCGCGGCGCGGTTCGCCGCGAAGGAGGCCCTGATCAAGGCCGTGGGGCACTCGACCGCCTTCCGCTGGCACGACATGGAGGTCGTCTCGAACGACGACCGAAACCCGTCGCTCGAGGTGGCGGGCGGCGTGGCCTCGGCCCTCGCCGAGATCGGCGCCGAGCGGCTGCACCTGAGCATGACCCACGACGGCGGCAATGCCATCGCCTTCGTGGTGGCCGAGAGCAGCGGGGCATGACCGCGCCCGCGCTCCGCCGGGCGCACATCGACACGGATGCGCTGCGCCGCAACGCCGCCGCCGTGATCGAGCGGGTCGCCCCGGCCGCCGTGATGGCCGTGGTGAAGGCCGACGGCTACGGTCACGGAGCGGAACGCACAGCCCGGGCCGCGCTCGAGGGCTGCGCGAGCTGGCTCGGCGTCGCCGACGTCGACGAAGCCCTGACGCTGCGGGATGCCGGCATCACCGCCCCGGTGCTCGCCTGGTTGCATGCGCCCGATCCCGACTTCGGCGAGGCGGTGGCCGCCGACGTGACCCTCGGGGTCAGCACCCTCCGGCAGCTCGAGCGGGCGGCCGAGGCCGGCAGCCGGCGTGTGCCGGCGCGACTGCACCTCAAGATCGACACCGGCCTCGGCCGGAACGGTGCCGGACGCGCCGACTGGGCGGAGTTCTTCGCCACCGCGAAGCGGGCCGAGGACTCCGGTGCCGTCGTGGTGGAGGGCCTCTTCAGTCACCTCTCGAACGCGTCCGACGACGACGACCGCGCCCAGCTGACCGCCTTCGAGGAGGCGACCGGCCTGGCGCGAGACGCCGGCCTCTCGCCGTCGCTGCGGCACCTCGCGTCGACCGCGGGCGCCCTGCGGCTGCCGGAGACCCGGCTCGACCTGGTGCGGCTGGGCATCGGGCTCTACGGACTCTCGCCCTACGACGACCGGGCCTCATCCGACCTCGGGCTCGTGCCCGCGATGCGCGTGGAGACGCGACTCATCTCGGTGAAGCGGGTGGCGGCCGGAACAGGGGTGTCGTACGGCTACACCTACCGGCCCGGCTCCGACTCGTGGTTGGGACTGGTTCCGCTGGGGTACGCCGACGGCATCCCGCGGCATGTGTCCAACCGGGGGAACGTGTGGATCGACGGCCAGGTGCACCGCATCGTGGGGCGGGTGGCGATGGACCAGTTCGTGGTCGACCTGGGAGACCACGAGGCGGCCGTGGGTGACCGCGTGGTGCTGTTCGGCGACCCGGCCGCAGGGTACCCGGGCGCCGACGACTGGGCCGAGGCCGCCTCGACCATCAACTACGAGATCGTGACGCGGCTGGGCCGCCGGGTGCAGCGGGTGGAGTCATGAGCGACGACGTGGAGGGCGTGAGCGGCGCCGGGCGCCGGGAGGCTGCTCCACTGCGGCGCGCGCTGATCGATCTCGACGCCTTCCGGCACAATGTGCGCACGCTCTCCGAGCTCGCGCGGCCCGCCGAGACGATGCTCGCGGTGAAGGCGGACGCCTACGGCCACGGCATGGTGCCGCTCGCCCGCGCCGCACTCGAGTCGGGGGCGACCTCGCTCGCCGTGCTCGACATCCCGGCCGCCCTGGTGCTGCGCGAGGCGGGCATCACCGCTCCGATCTTTGCCTGGATGCACGACCCCGACGCCCGGTTCGGCGAGGCCGCCGAGGCCGACATCGACCTCGGCATCTCGGCAGTCTGGCAGCTGGACGCGATCGCCGCGGCCGGGGCGTCGAACGCGCCGCGGGTGCACCTCAAGATCGATACCGGCCTGAGCCGGAACGGTGCCACCGAGGCCGACTGGCCCGACCTGGTGCGCTCGGCGCTGGCGCACCACGAGGCGGGCGCCGTTCGGTTGCACGCCGCGTGGTCGCACCTCGCCGACGCCTCGGCCGCCGACGACGCCGCCGCTCTCGCCCGGCTGCACCGTGCCGTGGCCGTGGCCGAAGAACTCGGCGCGCGCTTCGAGCGGCTGCATCTCGCGGCCAGCTCCGCGGGCATCCGTGAGCCGGAGGCGCGGCTGGACATCGTGCGCTTCGGCATCGCCGCCTACGGCATCTCGCCCTTCGACGACCAGAGCGCGCGCGACCTCGGCCTCCGTCCGGTGATGACGCTCACCGCGCCGGTCGTCTCGACCAAGCGCGTGCCCGCCGAGCACGGGGTGTCGTACGGGCTCACCTACCGCACGGGCGGCGAGTCGACCCTGGCCCTGGTTCCGCTCGGCTACGCCGACGGCATCCCGCGCATCGCCGGGGGCCGCGCCTCGGTGTGGGTGAACGGCCGCCGCTATCCGATCGCCGGGCGCATCGCGATGGACCAGTTCGTGATCGACGTGGGCGACGACGAGGTCGCCCCGGGCGACGAGGTGGTGGTGTTCGGCGAGGGCGATCGCGGCGAGCCGACGGCCGAGGAGTGGGCCGGGTTCGCCGACACCATCGGCGACGAGATCGTGGCCCGGGTGGGCGCACGGGTGCAGCGCGTCTATCTGGAGGGTGACCGGCAAGGAGGCGGGGCGTGAGCGCGGAAGCGGGCGTCGGGTCGTCGCCGGATGCCGTGGCGGACCGCCTCACCGCCCTCGCCGGGTCGCTCGGCGCCGAGGTGCAGGCAGGGGCGATCGAGCTCGCGATCGACGACCCCGAGCGGATGCACGCGTTCGGCATGACCGTCGGCGGCCGGCTCGCCGCGGGTGACGTGGTGCTGCTCACGGGAGACCTCGGGGCGGGCAAGACCACGTTCACGCGCGGTCTCGGCGAAGGGCTCGGCGTGCGGGGGCCCGTGACGAGCCCCACGTTCGTGCTGGCACGCACGCATCCGTCGCTCGTGGGCGGCCCGCCGCTCGTGCACGTCGACGCGTACCGCCTCGGCAGCGCGCTGGAGCTCGACGACCTCGACATCGACTTCGCGCGCTCGGTGGTGGTGGTGGAGTGGGGCGCCGGGATGATCGAGGCGCTCGCGGAGTCGTGGCTGTCGATCACCATCGACCGGCCGCACGGGGCGGGGGAGCCCGGCGACGGTGGTGCCGGCGAGCCCACGGAGGCCGAGGAGGGCGCGGAGCCGATCGAGCCGCGCCAGGTGCGGTTGACGGGAGTGGGGCCTCGCTGGAGCTGAGCCGGGCGGCCCGGTGACGCGGCGAGGGCCGGGGTCGCCGGAGCTGAGCCGGCCACCGTGCCGGCGGCGCGCATCCGTCGCCCGCCGGTCGATGCGCCACGGGCGTTAGGCTCGTCAGGTGCTTCTCGCCATCGACACCTCCGCCGGAACCTCGGTCGCCGTGGTGCGCGGCGACCTCGTGCTCGCCGAGCGGTCGACGGAGGACACGATGCGGCACGCCGAGGTGATCGGCGACCTGATCAGCGGTGTGCTGGCCGATGCCGGGGTCGCCCCGGCCGAGCTCGACGAGGTGGTGGCCGGCATGGGCCCCGGGCCCTTCACGGGCCTGCGCGTGGGCATCGCCGCGGCACGGGCCTTCGCCTTCGGCATCGGCCGGCCGCTCACCCCCGCGGTGAGCCACGACGCCGTGGCGCTCGAGGAGTGGTCGGCCGGAACGCGCGGTGCCCTGCTCGTGGTGACCGACGCGCGTCGCCGGGAGGTGTACTGGTCGGCCTACGACCTCGGTGAGCTCGGCCCGGCCCGCCTCGACGGCCCCGGGCTCTGCAAGCCCGACGAGCTGCCCTACCCCGAGTTCGAGCGCGTCGACGCCACACAGGTGTCGGCCGGTGCGCTGGGGCGGGCTGCTCTGCTGCACCGGGCGCAGGGAACGGCCGTGGAGTACACCGAGCCGCTGTACCTGCGCTCGCCCGACGTGACCGTGCCGGGAGCCCGCAAGCGGGTGACCCGATGAGCGACATCGGCAGCGCCGCTCCCGGTTACCGCCTCCGCCGGGCCGTCGCCACCGACCTCGACGCCGTCATGGCGCTCGAGCGGTCGTCGTTCACCACCGATGCCTGGTCGCAGGAATCGATGGCGAGCGAGCTCGGCAACCCGAACTGCTTCTACCTGGTGGCCGTGGCCGACGAGAGTCCGGATGCGGTGGCCGGCTACGCGGGCCTGCTCTGCCCGCCGGGTTCCGGTGACGGCGACATCCAGACCATCGCCGTGAGCCCGGCCGACCGGGGCAAGGGCCTCGGCCGGGCTCTGATGGCCGCCCTGATGGCGGAGGCGGTGCGTCGCGACGCCCGCCAGATCTTCTTGGAGGTGCGGGCCGACAACCCCGTCGCCCACTCCCTCTACCTCTCGCTCGGCTTCGAAGACCTGGCCGTGCGACCGAACTACTACCAGCCCGACGGCGTCGACGCCGTGGTGATGCGGGCGATGCCCGCGAGGAGGCCGTCGTGACGCGCGAACCCGTGGTGCTCGGCATCGAGACGTCCTGCGACGAGACGGGCGTGGGCATCGTGCGCGGTTCCACGTTGCTGGCCAACGTGATCGCCTCGTCGATGGACGAGCACGCCCGCTACGGCGGAGTGGTGCCCGAGGTGGCGGCGCGCGCGCACCTCGAGGCGATGAACCCCACGCTTCAGGCGGCGCTCGCCGAGGCCGGACTCGGGCTCGACGAGATCGACGCCATCGCCGTGACGAGCGGCCCCGGCCTCTCGGGCGCGCTGATGGTGGGAGTCGGTGCCGCAAAGGCGCTCGCCGTGGCCACCGGCAGGCCGCTCTACGCGGTGAACCACCTGGTGGGGCACGTGGGCGCCGACGTGCTGACCGACGAACCGCTCGAATTCCCCACGATCGCGCTGCTCGTCTCCGGTGGGCACACCTCGCTCCTGCTCGTGCGCGACCTCACCGGAGACGTGGAACTGCTCGGCGAGACCATCGACGACGCTGCGGGCGAGGCCTTCGACAAGGTCGCGCGCATCCTGGGACTGCCCTACCCGGGAGGCCCGCAGATCGACCGGGCCGCAGTGGGCGGCGACCCCGCGGCCATCCGGTTCCCGCGCGGGTTGATGCTGCCGAAAGACCTCGAGAAGCACCGGTACGACTTCTCGTTCTCGGGACTGAAGACGGCGGTCGCCCGCTGGGTGGAGAAGACGACGGATGCCGGCGAGGAGGTGCCGGTTGCCGACGTGGCGGCGAGCTTCCGGGAGGCAGTGGTCGACGTGCTGCTGACGAAAGCGTTCCGCGCCTGCGCCGAGCTCGGGGTGCCGCGGCTGCTGCTCGGAGGCGGCGTGGTGGCGAACGCGCGGGTGCGGGAGGCGGCCGCCGAGCGGGCGGCGACGCAGGGCGTGACCCTGCGCATCCCGCCGTTGTCGCTGTGCACCGACAACGGCGCGATGATCGCGGCTCTCGGCGCCCAGCTGGTGGCCTCCGGTCATCGGCCGAGCGATCTCTCGTTCGGGGCCGACTCCACCCTTCCGGTCACGGAGATCCAGGTCGGGGAGCTGCCGGGTCGCGTCATCTGACGAGCTCGACGTTGACAGATACTCAGAGCCACGCCACGATGGGTGCCGATACTGTCAATCCGCACATCGGAGACCCATGACGAACTACAACCCCACCCCCGCCTATTCGGCCGCCCCCGTCGAGCAGAAGTACAACGTGCTGGCCATCGTCGCCTTCGTGATCTCGCTGCTCTCGTTCAACGTGATCGCGATCGTGCTGGGTGCCATCGCGCTCAACCAGATCAAGAAGACGGGGGAGAAGGGCCGCGGCCTGGCGCTCGCCGGCGTCATCATCGGCGCGGTCAGCATCGTGCTGTACATCGTGCTCTTCATCGTCATCTTCGCCGTCGCGGCAGGGCAGGGCACCGTCACCACCTACTGAGGCTCCGGCGCAGTCGGCATCGGGCCGGCTGCGCCTACTCTGTTGTTACAAGGCTTGTTTGCACAAGATCTGGCAGCTCCGATCGGGCCCTGCCATCGACACGAAAGGGTCAGTCCGTGAGCGACACCAACAACCTCAACCTCGACAAGGGCTCAGGCGAGCCGAGCGTTCCGCCCGTCACTCCGCCGGCCGCGGGCCAGCCGCAGTCTCCGGTCGGCGGGTACCAGTCCGCGCCGCCGCCCCCCGCGCCCGGCTACACGCAGAACCAGCCGCCCGCGGGCTACCCGTCGCAGCCGCCGGCTCCCGGCTACGGCCAGCAGCCCCAGCAGGGTTACCAGCAGCCGCAGCAGCAGCCTTACTACGGCGGCTACCAAGGCCCGGTCGCCCCGCCCATGAACACCCTGGCCATCATCACGATCATCCTGGCGTTCGTGTTCTCGGTGGCCGGCATCGTCACGGGCCACATATCGCTGAAGCAGATCGACCGCACCGGTGAGTCGGGCCGGGGGCTGGCGAAGGCGGGCCTCATCCTGTCGTACGTGTTCACCGGGCTCTGGGTGCTCGGCATCATCGCCTACGTGGTGTTCATCGTGCTGGCCATCGCGTTCGCCGGCACCGCCGCGTACGGGTCGTACAGCACGTACTAGCCGCCAGGGGGCACGAGTCGTTCCGGTTCGTGCCCGCCGGGCGAGGCCGCCGGCCTCAGCCCACCCGGTCGACCAGGAGCGCCTCGTGCGCCCCGCCGACCCGGGTGAGGATGAGGGTGGCGGCCTCGCTGCCTTTCAGTGCCAGCCGGGTGCGCAGCGCGGCCGGGTCGACGTCGGCGCCGCGCTTCTTGATCTCGAGCGTGCCGATGCGCCGCTCCCGCAGCGCTCGCTTCAGCGCGGTCTCGCTCGCCGGGAGCCGCTCCCGCACCCGGAACGCCGACGCGAACGGCGACTCGACGAGGCTGTCGCCGGTGAGGTAGGCGATGCCGGCCGAGAGCATGCCGGTGTCGAGGCGGGCCGCGAGGGCACCGATCAGCCGGGCGCGGATGACCGCGCCATCCGGTTCGTACACGTACTCGCCGAGCTCGCGCACCTCGGCGTCGGGGCTGTCGCCCACCGCCGTGAGCTCGGCCGAACCGTTCGGGCCCACCACCAGAGCCGAACGCCGGATACCGGGGCGGGCCAGTTCGCGCGACCACAGCCCCATCTCGACCAGCTGTCCGTCGACCGACACCCACTGGGCCTCGGCGGCGGCGGGGATGAGGTCGCGGTCGAACCCGGGGCCGAGCTTGACCCCCACGGGCAGCCGCTCGGCGAGGCCGAAGGCGAAGTCGATGGAGGGCGAGTAGTCGTCGGGCCGGGTGAGCCGGGAGGTCTCGCCGGTGCCGGCCGTACGGCGGGCCGGGTCGAGGTAGACGGCGTCGATGCCGTCGAGGGAGAATGTCTCGGCGTCGGCGTGCACCACCTCGGCATCGGGGAACGAGGCGAGGTTGTAGGCGGCGAGGGCGGCCGTGATCTCGTCGCGTTCCACGGCCACCACGGGGATGCCGAGGGCCGCGATGGCGAGGGCATCGGTGCCCAGGCCGCAGCCGAGGTCGGCCACGCGGGTGGCGCCGGCGTCGCGGAAGCGCCCGGCGTGCAGCGCGGCGACCTTCAGCCGGGTGGCCTGCTCGAGCCCGGCCTGGGAGTACAGCAGCCGGTCGGCGAACGCGCCGAACTTGCCGCGGGCCTTCTGGCGCAGGCGTGACTGGGTGAGGGCGGCCGCCACGAGCTCGGGGGAGTGGCCCGCCTTCCGGAGGGCGGCCACCTGCTGCACGGCGTTCTTGGCGGAGTACTCGGGCAGGGAGTCGACCAGTCGAAGGCCCTCGGCGGTCAGCAGCAGCGAGAGCTCGGCGGAATCCATCCGGCAACGCTATCAAGCGCCCTGCCATTGTTGGCACTCGCGTTGCGGGAGTGCCAACGAAGCCTCTAAACTCGATTTAGCACTCTCGTCGTGAGGGTGCTAACCAGACGTTTTGTAACTGAGAAAGAAGAGGTCAACCGTGTCGGTCTCCATCAAGCCGCTCGAGGATCGCATCGTCATCAAGCAGGTCGAAGCTGAGCAGACCACTGCTTCCGGTCTCGTCATTCCTGACACCGCCAAGGAGAAGCCCCAGGAGGGCGAGGTCGTCGCGGTGGGCCCCGGCCGCATCGACGACAACGGCAACCGCATCCCGCTCGACGTCGCCGTCGGCGACAAGGTCATCTACTCCAAGTACGGCGGAACCGAGGTGAAGTACGGCGGAGAAGACCTGCTCGTGCTCTCGGCCCGCGACGTGCTCGCCGTGGTCGTTCGCTGACGCGATCTTCTCGGCGTCGAATCCTCCGCGCTGACTTACGGCGCTGAATCTCGGCGCGTGAACCCCGGGTGGCCTGGCCGCCCGGGGTTTCGTCGTCTCAAGGCGGTCCGCCCGCGGCGGTAGGCTGCTCCGGTGCCCGACCGTCTCTCGCCCTCCCAGCCCCACGGCTCCGCGTCGGAGCGGTTCCGTTCTGGCATCCTCTACGCGGTCGGCGCCTATATCTTGTGGGGGGTCTTCCCGCTCTATTTCCTGCTGATGCAGCCGGCCGGGGCGTTCGAGATCGTGGCCTGGCGCATCCTGTTCTCGCTCGTCTTCTGCGCGCTGCTGCTCACCGTCACCCGGGGGTGGCGGGCGCTCGGCGCCATCGCCCGCCAACCGCGACTGCTGCTGCTGATGGGCCTCGCCGGTGTGCTCATCTACGTGAACTGGCAGACGTACATCCTCGGCACGCTCTCCGGGCAGGTCGTCGAGACGTCGCTGGGCTACTTCATCAACCCGATCGTCACGGTGCTGCTCAGTGTGCTCGTGCTGCGCGAGCGACTCCGGATGCTGCAGTGGGTCGCGATCGCCATCAGCGCCGTCGCCGTGCTGGTGCTGGCCATCGGGCACGGCACGGTGCCGTGGCTCGCCCTCGTCCTGGCCGGCTCCTTCGGTACCTACGGCCTGGTGAAGAAGCATGTCGGGCCTCGCATCGACGCCGTGAGCGGGCTGTCGCTGGAGACCGCATGGCTCACACCGGTGGCGGTGGTGCAGCTCGTCGTCATCTCGGTGCTGCCCGGCGGCATCGTGTTCGGCACGGTGAGCCCACTGCACACGGGATTGATGCTGTTCGCCGGTGTGGCCACGGCGGTGCCGCTGCTGATGTTCGCGTCGGCCACGCGACGGCTGCCACTGGCCTACGTGGGCTTCATCCAGTTCGTCGCGCCCATCCTGCAGTTCGCCATCGGGGTGTTCGTGCTGCACGAGCCGATGCCGCCCGAGCGGTGGGCGGGCTTCGCGGTGGTGTGGGTGGCGGTCGTCGTGCTCATCGTCGACATGGCCCGAGGAGCCCGTTCCGCGCGCCCCGGCGCGTGATCGTCGCCGTCCTGTCGAGTTGGAGTCGGCGTAGGCACCCGGAAATCGGGCCTGAGAGCGCTCCCCAGGTCACTGCGAGGTAACGATTGGCCCGTGTTACACGGCTGTAACACGGGCGTATTGTTCCTGAGTCCTCCACGCCATAGCGTGAATGCACGGCCGATTCTTCGAGTCTGCCGAGAAACTGCACACATTCACATAAGGAGCACCATGAGCGTATTTGCGAAGGCTACGGCCTCGCGCTCGAAGCCCCTCTCGATCGTTGCCGGCATCGCCGCGTTCAGCGCCACGGCACTGCTGCTGGCCTCGTGCGCATCGACGCCTGCGAGCGACGGCGGAGAGACCACCGCTGCGGCAGCCCTCTGCGGGCCCGACGCAGCGACCGCGGCAGCCGACATCACGCCGGCCGCGCCCGAAGCGGCGCAGTCCCGCGCGACGACCCTGAAGCTCGGCTCGATCCTGCCGACCACCGGTTCGCTCGCCTACCTCGGCCCGCCCGAGATCGCCGGTGTCGACCTCGCCATCGACGAGATCAACGCGTCCGCCTCGGGCGTCCTCGGCGGCAACGCCGAGGTCATCCACCGCGACTCGGGTGACACCACCACCGACATCGCCACCCAGTCGGCTACCGACCTGCTCAGCCAGGGCGTCGCAGGCATCGTCGGCGCTGCATCGTCGGGTGTGTCGTTCACCTTCATCGACCAGGTGACCGGTGCGCAGGTCGTCCAGGTGTCGCCGGCCAACACCTCGCCCGACTTCTCCACCTACGCCGATGGCGGGTACTACTTCCGTACCGCTCCCTCCGACGTGCTGCAGGGCCGTGTGCTCGGCAACCTGATGGTGGGCGACGGCGCCACGAACATCGGCATCATCTACCTCAACGACGCGTACGGCTCGGGCCTGACCGAGAACGTCACCAAGTCGGTCGAGGCCGCCGGTGGAACCATCGTGGCCTCCGAGGCCTTCAACGAGGGTGACAGCCAGTTCAGCGCTCAGATCGACGCCGTCGTGGCCGAAGACCCCGACGCCATCGCGCTGATCGCCTTCGACCAGACCAAGGTCATCATCCCCGAGCTCGTGGGCACCAAGGGCTTCGACGGCAGCAAGGTGTACTTCGTCGACGGCAACCTGGCCGACTACTCGGCCGACTTCGACAAGGGCACGCTGAACTGCGCCAAGGGCACGCTGCCCGGCGTTCTGGCTGACGACTCGTTCAAGGCCAAGCTGCTCGGTGTGAACCCCGACCTGAAGGACTTCAGCTACGGCGCGGAGTCGTACGACGCAGTCAACCTGATGGCCCTCGCGGCTGTCGCGGGCGGCTCCGCCACCGGTCCGGTCATCCAGGCGAACATGAAGGCCGTCTCGGAGGGTGGCACCAAGTGCACCAGCTTCTCCGAGTGTGCCGACCTGCTGGCTGCGGGCACCGACATCGACTACGACGGAGTCTCCGGACCCATCACGTTCGATGACAACGGCGACCCGACCGAGGCGTACATCGGTATCTACCAGTACGGTTCCGACAACACCTACGCGCCGCTGAACGTCGAGTTCGGCTCGCTCGCGGAGTAGTCTCCACCGCACGCTCAAGGCCCGGCCCCTCCTCGGAGGGTGCCGGGCCTTCTGCGTTGCGCCGCCTCCGGCGGACGGGGCGCATGCGAAAGGCCCGGACCCCCTGAGGGATCCGGGCCTTTCAGAAGCGCGGCTAGTGGCCCTGGTCGGCGGCCAGGGTGCCCAGGTAGAGCTCGATGACCTTCGGGTCCTTCATGAGCTCACGGCCGGTGCCCGTGTAGGCGTCCCGGCCCTGGTCGAGCACGTAGGCGCGATCGCAGATCTGCAGGCAGCGGCGGGCGTTCTGCTCCACCATGATGACGGAGACGCCGGCGCGGTTGATCTGGTGCACGCGCATGAACGTCTCGTCCTGCCGCACGGGCGACAGGCCCGCCGAGGGCTCGTCGAGCAGCAGCACCGAGGGCTCCATCATCAGTGCGCGGCCCATCGCCACCATCTGGCGTTCACCACCCGAGAGCGAGCCGGCGCGCTGCTTGCGGCGCTTGCCGAGCTCGGGGAAGAGCGTGGTGACGAAGTCGAACCGTTCCGAGAAGATCGTCGGGTTCTGGAACAGACCCATCTCGAGGTTCTCCTCGATGGTGAGGCTGGGGAACACGTTGTTGTTCTGCGGCACCATGCCGACGCCCTTGGAGACGAGCTTGTTGGCTTTGAGGCCCGTGATGTCCTCGCCCTTCAGCACCACCCGGCCACCACGGATCTTGATCTGGCCGAAGATGGCCTTCAGCACCGTGGACTTGCCGGCGCCGTTCGGGCCGATGATGCCGATCAGCTCGCCCGGGAAGGCCTCGATCGTGCAGCCGTTCAGGATGTTCACGCCCGGCAGGTAGCCGCCCACGAGGTCTTCGGTGCGCAGCACCGCCTCGCCGCGGTCGGTCGGGGCCGCGGTACGTGCCGCGGCGCGCTCGGCCGCGAGTTCGTTGGTCTCCTCGTTGATCTCGTTCGGGTTCAGGTCGCTCATCGCTTCGTCTCCTCGGCTCCGGTCGCGGGCGGGGTCGCGTCGCCGTAACCCGCCGCAGCGGCCTCGGGATGCGCCTCGTGCGCCTTGCGCTCGGCCTCGATCACCGGGTTCGGGCCGTCTTCCATCAGGTCACCCAGGTCGGTGTCGTGGTGGGCGCCGAGGTAGGCGTCGATCACGGCCGGGTCTTTCATCACGGACTCGGGCGGCCCCTCGGCCACCACGCGGCCCTCGGCCATCACCACCACCCAGTCGGAGATGTGCATGACCATGTGCATGTCGTGCTCGACGAAGAGCACCGTGGTGCCGTCGGCCTTGAGGTTCTTGATGTGCCCGAGCAGCGACTGCGTCAGCGCCGGGTTCACCCCGGCCATCGGCTCGTCGAGCATGATCAGTTGCGGGTTCGACATCAGTGCGCGCGCCATCTCCAGCAGCTTGCGCTGGCCGCCCGAGAGCGAGGCGGCGTAGTCCTCGCGCTTCGCGTCGAGCTTGAAGCGGGCGAGCAGCTCATCGGCCTTGACCGTGTTCTCCTCCTCCTGCTTCTGCCAGATGGGGCGGATGAGCGAGGCGAAGAGCTTCTCGCCCTTCTGGCCCGTCGCGCCGAGCAGCATGTTCTGCAGCACCGACAGCCGGCCGAGCGACTTCGTCAGCTGGAAGGTGCGCACCATGCCTGCCCGCGCCACCTTGAACGCCGGAACGCCCGCGAGCGACTTGCCGTCGAACTCCCACGTGCCGGTGTTGGGCTTGTCGAAGCCGGTGAGCAGGTTGAACATCGTGGTCTTGCCGGCTCCGTTGGGGCCGATCAGCGCCGTGATCTTGCCACGCGGGATCTCGAGGTGATCGACGTCGACCGCCTTGAGGCCGCCGAACTGACGCGTCACATGGTCGGCGATGACGATGGGGTCGACCTTCGCGCATCCGGGGCCGACCTCGCCCTTGACGAGCTCGTGGGTGGCTGGGGAGACGACCGGGGTGCCGGTCTCGGGGAGGTTAGACACTGAAGGACAGCTCCTTCTTGTTTCCGAAAATACCTTGCGGTCTGAAGATGACGAGCAGCATCAGGGCGACACCCACGAGGATGAAGCGAACCTGGCCCGCCTGGGTGGTCGTGAGGAACCCGAGGGCGCCCGACTCGATGGCGCCGTACAGGATGCCCTGCGTGAGCGAGAGCACGACCCAGAAGATCATCGAACCGATGATCGGGCCGAAGATGGTGGCCGCGCCACCGAGCAGCATGATCGTCCAGATGAAGAACGTGAGGCCGGTGGTGTAGTTCGCCGGCTGCACCGCCCGGGGCAGGATGAAGATGATTCCGGCCACCGAACCGAACACGCCACCGAGCACCAGAGCCTGCATCTTGTAGGAGTAGACGTTCTTGCCGAGGCTGCGCACCGCATCCTCGTCTTCACGGATGCCCTTGACCACACGGCCCCAGGGGCTGCGCATGAGCAGGAACACCAGCACGCTGGCCAGGATCACGATGACCCAGCCGACGATGCGAACCCACCAGTCGTACTCGTTGTAGGTGAACGGGCCGAAGCCGTAGGTGCCCTGCGGGATCGGGTTGATCGCCGCGAAGGTGCCCTTGAAGCCCGAGAGGCCGTTCGCCGCGCCGGTGACATCGGTGAGCCCCGTGGTGGTGACCACGAAGCGCACGACTTCTGCGGCCGCAATCGTGACGATGGCCAGATAGTCGGCCCTCAGTCGCAGCGTCGGTATGCCCAGGATGAACGCGAAGATCACCGAGCAGAGGATGGCCGACAGCACAGCCACCACCAACGGGGCGCCGGCCAGGGTCGGGATCGCGAAGCCGTAGGCCCCGATCAGGAGGAAGGCTGCCTGACCGAAGTTCAGGAGGCCCGTGTAGCCGAAGTGAATGCCCAGGCCGATGGCCGCCAGCGCGTAAGCGGCGGTCGTCGGGCTGATCAGCTCGCCGAGGGCGTTGCCGAAGATGTTTCCCCAGTCCATGAGTCTCTCCTTCCTTAACCGATTCGTTCTTTGCGCCCGAGGATGCCCTGGGGTCGCACGAGCAGCACGACGATGAGCACCACCAGGGCGGCGGCGTATTTGAGGTCCGGCGGGATGAAGAGCGTCGAGAGCTCGACGAACAGACCGACGACGATGGAACCCACGAGGGCTCCGTAGGCGGAACCGAGCCCGCCGAGGGTGACCGCGGCGAACATCAGCAGCAGCACCTGGAAGCCCATGTCCCACGAGACCTGGCGGTACAGCGCCAGCATCACGCCGGCCAAGGCGGCGAGGGATCCGGCGATGACCCAGACCGTGCGGATGATGCGGTCGACGTCGATTCCGGATGCGGCCGCGAGCGACGGGTTGTCGGACACCGCCCGGGTCGCCTTGCCGATGCGGGTGCGGGTGAGGAACAGGCCGACCAGCACCAGAACCACGACCGAGATGACCATGCTGAGAAGCGAGCCGGTGGTGATGCGCACGGGGCCGAGCACGACCGCATCCGAGAGCCCGACGTTCATGGTCTTCGTGTCGCCGCCGATGTTCATCAGGTAGAAGTAACGCAGCGCGATGGCGAGACCGATCGACACGATCATGGCCTGCACGAGCTTGACGCCCTTGCGCCTCAAGGGCTTCCAGAGCAGCCAGTCGTTGAGATAGCCGAACACCCCGCCGAGAACCAGGGCGATCGCCATGGCCACGAAGATGTTGAGGCCGAGCAGCACTGCGAACACCCAGGCCACGATGGCGCCGAAGGTCACCATCTCGCCGTGGGCGAAGTTGTTCAAGCCGGTCGTGCCGAAGATGAGCGTGATGCCGATGGCCGCGAGAGCGATCAGCAGGCCGAAGTTCAGGCCGGCCGCGAGGCGCTGCAGGAACTGTTCGAAGAACCCGGTGGTCTGGCGGGTGTCGGCACCGAGTGGGAACGACCGGGTGATGGTGTTGGTCTGCCACTCGCCGGCGGTCACGACCGCCTCGGCCTTGTCGGCGTCACGCAGCTCCACACCGTCGGGAAGCGTGTCGGGATCGAGGGTGACGGTGTAGTCGCCCTTCTCCGGCACGGCGACCGACCAGCGGCCGGTGTCGTCGGTGGTGGCCACTTCTTCGAAGCCGCCCTCGCCCGCCACGGTGATCTCGGCGCCGGAGACGAGGTTGTCGCCGTCGCGGAGGATGCCTCCGATGGTCAGAGTCGACGTGAAGTCGCTCGTGGGTGTGGGTGTGGGCGCCGGGGCGGTCGCCGCCGACGCCGAGAGGGCGCCGGAGCCCAGCACGATGCCGAGACAGAGGGATACCACCGCCAACAGCATGGTGGCCAGACGTATCCCGTGTCCGGTACGAATTCCTGCGATCAAGACAGCACCTCCTGAAGGAGAACCCCATGTGCAGTGGTGGATTCTCCGCGTCTATGGTCGTAGCGACTCTGCTAGACCATACAGACGATTTGTGTCCACGGTGTTTCATGTGGACTTTCGAATCGTCGGTTATTTCTACACGGAATACCGCCCGGTGCCTAACAGTTACGATTGACCTACACTGCGCGCGAGGGAGAACGATGGACCAGCCGGATCCGTTCGGATTTGTCGGATTGACGTATGACGACGTGATGCTGCTGCCGGGTCACACCGATGTGATCCCGAGCGAGGCCGACACCTCGTCGCGGCTGACGAAGCGCATCGAGGTGGCCACCCCGCTGCTCTCTGCGGCGATGGACACCGTGACCGAGTCGCGTATGGCCGTGGCCATGGCCCGCCAGGGCGGCCTCGGGGTTCTGCACCGCAACCTGTCGATCATCGATCAGGCCGAGCAGGTCGACCGCGTGAAGCGCAGCGAGTCGGGCATGGTCACCGATCCGGTCACCACGACTCCGGATGCGACGGTCGCCGAGGTCGACGCGCTCTGCGGCGTCTACCGGGTGAGCGGGCTCCCCGTGGTCGACGGGCAGGGCGTGCTCGTGGGCATCGTGACCAACCGCGACATGCGGTTCGTGTCGCCGTTCGAGAAGCAGACCACGTTCGTGCGCGACGTGATGACCAAGATGCCGCTGATCACGGCGCGGGTGGGGGTCGACCCGGATGACGCGGTCGCCATCTTCGCGCAGCACAAGATCGAGAAGCTGCCGATCGTCGACGACGCCGGGCGGCTCTCCGGTCTCATCACGGTGAAGGACTTCGACAAGAGCGAGAAGTACCCGAACGCCACGAAGGACGAAGCGGGAAGGCTGCGTGTCGGAGCCGCCATCGGCTTCTTCGGCGATGCCTGGCAGCGCGCCACGAACCTGCTCGACGCGGGCGTCGACGTGATCGTGGTCGACACCGCGAACGGCGACAGCGCGGGCGTGCTCGACATCATCCGTCGGCTGAAGAGCGACTCGGCGTTCGCCGGGGTCGACGTGATCGGCGGCAACGTCGCCACGCGCTCGGGGGCGCAGGCGCTGGTGGATGCCGGCGCCGACGCCATCAAGGTGGGCGTGGGGCCGGGCTCCATCTGCACCACGCGCGTTGTGGCGGGAGTCGGCGTGCCTCAGGTGACCGCGGTGTACGAGGCCTCACTGGCCGCCCGCGAGTCCGGGGTGCCGGTGATCGCCGACGGCGGCCTGCAGTACTCGGGCGACATCGCCAAGGCCCTCGTGGCCGGCGCCGACACGGTGATGCTCGGCTCGCTGCTCGCCGGCTGCGACGAGAGCCCTGGCGATCTGGTGTTCGTCAACGGCAAGCAGTTCAAGAACTACCGGGGCATGGGGTCGCTCGGTGCATTGCAGACCCGCGGAGAGAAGACCTCGTACTCGAAGGACCGTTACTTCCAGTCTGATGTGCCGTCGGACGACAAGCTGATCGCCGAGGGCATCGAGGGTCAGGTGCCCTACCGCGGCCCGCTGCAGAACGTGGCGTACCAGCTGGCCGGCGGGCTGCGGCAGTCGATGTTCTATGTGGGCGCGCGCACAATCCCGGAGCTGAAGCAGAAGGGCAAGTTCGTGCGCATCACGGCGGCAGGGCTCAAGGAGTCGCACCCGCACGATGTGCAGATGGTGGTGGAGGCGCCTAACTACCGGCGGTAGTTCTGGGGTTGCCGCTACGCGCCCCGGTGGGGGTTTCGGTTTCCGTCTTCGGTTGAGCTTCGCCCAAAGGCGACGGAAACCGAAACCCCCACCGGGGCGATTCGCTTCGCATCAGAGGGGGCGCCGCCAGTTCGGCTGGTGGCGTGGGTTACTGGTTGAGGGTGGCGAAGAGGTAGGCGAGGGCGACTCCGATGGATGCTACGGGAGCGGTGATCGCGAGGGCGAGGGCGATCGTGGAGGGCCGGGGAGCGACGAAGGAACCGTCGTGAGTGATGAGCATAGCTCAGCATAACCGGTGGGACGGGGTGTCGGTAGGATGGGGCGTTATGGAAATTGAGATTGGGCGCGCCAAGCGGGGGCGCCGCGTGTATTCGTTCGACGACATCGCGGTGGTGCCGTCGCGGCGCACGCGAGACCCCGAGGACGTGTCGGTCGCGTGGTCGATCGACGCGTACCGCTTCGACATCCCGGTGCTCGCCGCGCCCATGGACTCGGTGGTCTCGCCGCAGACCGCCATCATGATCGGCCAGCTCGGCGGCGTCGGCGTGCTCGACCTCGAAGGGCTCTGGACGCGGTACGAGAACCCCGAGCCCCTGCTCGAGGAGATCCGCAACCTCCCCGAGGGGCGTTCCACGGAGCGCATGCAGGAGATCTATGCCGAGCCGCTGAAGCCGGAGCTGGTGACCGCCCGCCTCGCCGAGATCCGCGCATCCGGAGTCACCGTCGCCGGTGCCCTCTCTCCCCAGCGCACGCAGGAGCTCTACGAGACCGTGGTCGCCGCCGGCGTCGACCTGTTCGTCATCCGCGGCACCACGGTGTCGGCCGAGCACGTGTCGAAGAACACCGAACCGCTCAACCTGAAGAAGTTCATCTACGAGCTCGACGTTCCCGTGATCGTGGGCGGCGCGGCAACCTACACCGCGGCCCTGCACCTCATGCGCACCGGCGCGGCCGGCGTGCTCGTGGGCTTCGGCGGCGGCGCCGCCTCGACCACGCGCGCGACTCTCGGCATCCATGCCCCGATGGCCACCGCGGTGGCCGACGTGGCCGGAGCCCGCCGCGACTACATGGACGAGTCGGGCGGCCGCTACGTGCACGTGATCGCCGACGGCGGCCTCGGCACCAGCGGCGACATCGTGAAGGCCATCTCGGTCGGTGCCGACGCCGTGATGCTCGGCAGCGCCCTCGCGCGAGCCACCGACGCCCCGGGTGCCGGCTGGCACTGGGGAGCCGAGGCGCACCACTCGCAGCTGCCCCGCGGCCAGCGGATGCACGTGGGCCAGGTCGCCTCGCTCGAGCAGATCCTCTACGGCCCCTCGCCGGTCTCCGACGGCACCGCGAACCTCATCGGCGCCCTGCGGCGCTCGATGGCGACCACCGGATACAGCGACCTCAAGGAATTCCAGCGGGTCGAAGTGGTTGTCGCTCCCTACCGGGTTGACTAGCGTGGGCAGGGACGCCGAGAGCGCCTAGCTCCGGCACCGAGGAGGGTTCCATGGCCACGACGACGTCGGTTTCGCACTCCACCAAGATCGGACCGGACGAACGTCGGGCCGCGATCGAGACCCTCAAGGAGAAAGAGCTCGACGTGCTCGTCGTCGGCGGCGGCATCGTCGGCACGGGAAGCGCGCTCGACGCGGTGACTCGCGGTCTCCGGGTGGGCATGGTCGAGGCCAGGGACTGGGCATCCGGAACCTCGAGCCGCTCCTCGAAACTCGTGCACGGCGGCATCCGGTACCTCGAGCAGCTCGACTTCCGGCTCGTGCGCGAGGCGCTGATCGAACGGGGGCTCCTGCTGCAGCGCCTCGCGCCGCACCTCGTGAAGCCGGTGCGGTTCCTGTATCCGCTGAACAAGCGCATCTGGGAGCGCGCCTACATCGGCGCCGGGATGCTGCTGTACGACATCTTCAGCTACTCCGGTGGTCGCCCTCCCGGAGTGCCGCATCACCGCCACCTGTCCCGCCGACAGGTGCAGCAGCTGATGCCGAGCCTGGCGAAAGATGCGCTGATCGGTGGCATCACCTACTACGACGCTCAGGTCGACGACGCCCGCTACGTGTCGACCCTCGCCCGAACCGCCGCCTCCTACGGGGCGCACATCGCCAGCCGCGTGCAGGTCGACGGGTTCATGAAGGTGGGCGAGCGCGTCGTGGGCGTGCACGCCCACGACCTCGAGACCGGCGAGAAGTTCGACATCCGCGCCAAGCAGGTCGTGAACGCCACCGGAGTGTGGACCGACGAGACCCAGGCGATGGTGGGGGAGCGCGGCCAGTTCAAGGTGCGGGCGTCGAAGGGCATTCACCTCGTGGTGCCGCGCGACCGCTTCCAGGGCCATTCAGGGCTGTTGCTGCGCACAGAGAAGAGCGTGCTCTTCGTCATCCCGTGGGGCCGGCACTGGCTCATCGGAACCACCGACACCGACTGGAACCTCGACAAGGCGCATCCCGCGGCCACGGCGGCCGACATCGACTACCTGCTGGAGCACGTGAACAAGGTGCTCGCGGTGCCGCTCACCCGCGAAGACGTCGAGGGCGTGTTCGCCGGGCTCCGGCCTCTGCTCGCCGGTGAGAGCGACCAGACGTCGAAGCTCTCCCGGGAACACCTCGTGGCGCACTCGGTGCCCGGCCTCGTGGTGATCGCGGGAGGCAAGTGGACGACGTACCGCGTGATGGCCAAGGACGCCATCGACGCGGCCGTCTCGGCGCTGGACGGCCGCATCTCTCCGTCGGTGACGCAGGACATCGCCCTGCTCGGGGCCGAGGGGTACCAGGCCGCCTGGAACAAGCGCCACAAGATCGCGCGGAAGTTCGGCGTGCATCCGGTTCGCGTGGAGCACTTGCTGAACCGCTACGGCACACTCACGGACGAGCTGCTCGGCCTGATCATCGACGACCCGTCGCTCGCCGACCCGCTGCCCGGCGCTGACGACTACATCGGCGCCGAGGTGGTCTACGCGGCCTCGCACGAGAGTGCGCTGCACCTCGACGACGTGCTCGCCCGCCGCACACGCATCTCCATCGAGGCCTGGGACCGCGGGGTCTCGGCGGCCCCGGTCGCGGCGCGCCTGATGGCCGGTGTGCTCGGGTGGGATGAGGAGCAGATCGAGCGCGAGGTCGCGGTCTACCTGCAACGGGTCGAGGCGGAACGGGCCAGCCAGTTGCAGCCCGACGACGCCTCGGCCGAGCGCATCCGCTTGGAGGCCCCCGACATCGTGAAGACCGACGTGGTCTGAGTCGGTCGCACGCCGTCCTCTCCTGCACGGGTGCGCCCTGTGCGAACAGTCTCCCCAGGCGGCAGGCCCCGGATGCCCGGCGACTAAACTGGACTCACCCGGCGGTCGACTGCCCGCTCTGAGGTCAGTGCCCCGCGAGGGCAGGAGGAGACGGCAATGGTCGACGTGAAGCGCGTGAAGCTTCCCGGAGTGGGGGTGCTGCACACCTTCAAGACGAGCGACGGCGGCAAGGTGGGTGTGATCGCGCACCGATCCGGCCACAGCGACCTGATCAGCTTCTCCGACGACGAAGACGGCGACGCCACGAAGGTGTCCCTTCGGCTGAGCGACGACGAGGCGCACACGCTCGCCGAACTGCTCGGCGGCACCCAGATCACCGAGTCGCTCACCGCGCTCGACCAGATTCCGGGCCTCAGCATCGACTGGTTCACGGTCGACTACGAAGACCACATCGCCGGCCAGGCGCTCGGGAGCCCGGCCGATCGCGGAATCGCCGGTCTCACGGTCGTCGCCGTGGTGCGCGGCGACTCGGCGAACCCGGCTCCCGCGCCCGACTTCAAGGTCTTCCCCGGCGACACCCTCGTGGTGGCCGGCTCGCCGGAGAAGGTCGCCAAGGCGTTCACCTTCTTCCGCACCGGTGAGCTGAAGGCGAAAGCAGGAGTCGTCGACGGTCCGCCCGGAAGCTGAGGCGGGCGCGTGCATCTCGGCCCCGACCTCCTCGTTCTCGGCGTCCTCTTCGTCATCGCCTACGCCCTCGGCCGTCTCGGCAAGTCCATCGGCCTACCGGCCATCCCGATCTACATGGTCGTGGGGCTTCTGGCGAGCCCGTACTTCGGCTGGTTCCCCATCGACTTCGTGCACGGGGAGTACATCGAGCTGATCGCCGTGTTCGGCCTCATCCTGCTGCTGTTCAACCTGGGGTTGGAGTTCGATCAGGACGAGTTCATCGGCAACGCCGGCAAGCTCATCATCTCGGGCGGTTCGTACATCGCCATCAACATGGTGGTGGGATTCGCCTTCGGTTTCCTGGTGGGCTGGGGCACGCGCGAGGCGCTCATCATCGCCGGCATCACCGCCACGTCGTCGAGTGCCATCGTCACCAAGCTGTTGATCGAGCTGAACCGGCTGGCCAATCGCGAGACGCCCATGATCCTGGGCGTCACGGTGGTCGAAGACGTGTTCATCGCCATCTACCTGGCCATCGTGTCGGTGGTGCTCTCGGGCGAGACCGAGATCTGGCCGGTGGTGGGCAAGCTCGCCGTGTCGTTCCTCTTCCTCGTGGTGATGTTCGCGATCGCCCGGTGGGGCGGCCGATTCGTCTCGCGACTGTTCCGCACCAAAGACGACGAGCTGTTCACCATCCTGTTCTTCGGCCTGGCCATCATGTTCGGCGGCCTCGGCGAGATCCTCGGCGTGACGGATGCGATCGGTGCGTTCCTGATCGGGCTGGTGCTGGGTGCGACCCGGTATCGCAACCGCATCGAGCACATCGCCATCCCGTTGCGCGATGTGTTCGGGGCGTTCTTCTTCTTGAACTTCGGACTGGGGCTCGACCCCTCGAAGTTCCCCGAGGTGATCGTGCCCGTGCTCGCGGCCGTGGGGATGACGGTGGGGCTCAACATCGTGGCCGGGCAATTCGTGGCCTGGCTGAACGGGCTCGGGCCGCAGGCGGGCATCAACACCACGGCCATCCTGCAGAACCGCGGCGAGTTCGCGCTGATCCTGGCCACGCTGGCGTTGGGGGCGGGGCTCGATGAACGCATCCAGCCGTTCGCCGGCCTCTACGTGCTGGTGATGGCCATCATGGGGCCGGTGCTCGCCGTGAACTCGGAGCGCATCGGTGCGGTGGTGCTGGGCACGAAGCGCAAGAAGGCGCGGGCCGCGGCTCTTGCGGCGGCCGCGGCGGGTACGGAAAGCGTGGGCGCGGGGGGTGCCGTAACGGTCGGGGCGGACGGGTTCCGGGCAACGGGGGCCGCGGCCGCGGGTGCCGCGTCAGGTGCCGCGTTGCCGGGCTCCGGCGGTTCGCGAGCCGACCTCGAACGCGCCGAGGCCATCGCCCTGATGGAGGCCGCGACGGCCGCGCCGGGGCCGAGCGGCTCCGGGCGCGGTGCCGCATCCGTCGGGGTGGACGGGGTGGACGAGCTGGGCGAGGTGGACGGCCACGACGTCGCGTCGGAGTTCGACACCGACCGAGCTGCCGCCAACGCGCTCGACAGCGACTACGACGACTACGATCGCTCGAGCCGACTGCCCGCCGCCGGGCGAGGCGACGTCGCCGATCCCTCGGTGGAGCGGCTGATCGAGCAGGCGATGCAGCAGTCCGACGACGAGGGCCCCCGAGTGAGAGACGACGACTATTGAGCACCGCCACCCCCACCTCCCCGCCCACGCTCGGTGGAATCATGCGCCGACCGCGCTGGATCGCGACGCTCCTTCTGGCGCTCGCCGTGGCGGGCGGGTTCGCCGCGCTCGGGCAGTGGCAGCTCGAGCGGGCCGTGTCGACGGGCACCTCGGTGAACACCCAGACCGAGACGATGCGGCCGCTGGCCGAGGTGGCGACACCTCAGCAGGCCGTGATCGAGAAGCAGGCCGCCCAGCGCGTGTCGGTGTCGGGGCGATTCGTGGCGTCGGGCTTCGACTATCTCGGCGGCCGGCTGAACGACGGCGCGCAGGGCTACTGGGTGATCGGGCAGCTCGCTGTGGCCGATGCCCCCGACACGTACCTCGCGGTAGCGCTCGGCTGGACCGACTCGGAAGACCAGGCGCGGGCGACCGCTGAGAGTCTCGCCGGGGCATCCGCCGCGAACCCGGAGTCGCTCGAGGGGCGCTACCTGCCGACCGAGGGCCCGGTGGCGCCGAGCACCGGCTCGACGGCCACCTCGCTCGACGGCGGGCCGCTGTCGACCACCATGTCGGTGGCGGAGCTGATCAACCGGTGGCCGCAGTTCGACGCCGCCGCCGAGGTGTACGGCGGCTACCTGGTGCTCGATTCCGCACCACCCGGTCTCACGGTGATCGACTCGCCGGAACCCGACAGCTCGGTGCAGCTGAACTGGCTGAACATCTTCTACGCGGCCGAGTGGGTGGTGTTCGCCGGTTTCGCCATCTACCTCTGGTACCGCCTGGTGCGAGACGCCTGGGAACGCGAGCTCGAGGAGCTCGAGGAATCGACCGCTCCGGATGCGCGGGTAGGCTAGATCCATGGCTCTCGCACCGAAACCGAAGGACTTCCCGCGCATCCGCGGAGCCCTGAAGTTCTACCAGGTCGCCTCGATCATCACGGGTGTGCTGTTGCTCCTGCTCTGCGTGGAGATGCTGCTGAAGTACACCCCGCTCGCCCTCGAGGTGGAGCTCGGCGGCTCGCGCGGGCTCATCGCGCTGGTGCCGGAGGGAACGGTGACGGCCGTGAACCTCAGCACGGGCATCCTGATCATCCACGGCTGGTTCTACGTCGTGTACCTGTTCAGCGACTTCCGGCTGTGGAGCCTGATGCGGTGGCCGTTCCTGCGGTTCATCCTGATCGCGCTCGGTGGCGTCATCCCGTTCCTGTCGTTCTTCCTCGAGGGGCGCGTCGCCCGCGAGGTCACCACCTATCTGGCCGCCCGCGAAGCGGAGGCCTCGACCACCCGACCTGTGGAGGCATCCCATTAGCGGAGCAGAGACCCCGAACCACGAGGAGTTGACCCGGCCCGTGCTGGTGGTCGACTTCGGTGCCCAGTACGCGCAGCTGATCGCGCGACGTGTACGCGAGGCGAACGTGTACTCCGAGATCGTGCCGCACACCATCACGGCGGCCGAGGTGGCGGCGAAGAACCCGTCGGGCATCGTGCTGAGTGGGGGACCGTCGAGCGTCTACGAAGACGGGGCTCCTGCCTTCGATCCGGCCATCTTCGAGCTCGGGGTGCCCACGATGGGCATCTGCTACGGCTTCCAGGTGATGGCCAAGGCCCTGGGTGGCGAGGTGGCCAAGACCGGCGCCCGCGAGTACGGCTCCACCGACATGTCGATCGACGGCGAGGGTGGCGAACTGCTCGGCGCTCAGCCATCGGCTCAGACGGTGTGGATGAGCCACGGCGACTCCGTGGTGCAGGCGCCGGAGGGCTTCGAGGTTCTGGCGCGCACCTCGTCGACCCCGGTGGCCGCCTTCGCGAACAAGGAGCGCGGGCTCTACGGCGTGCAGTGGCACCCCGAGGTGAAGCACACCGAGTTCGGCCAGGAAGTGATCGTGAACTTCCTGCACCGAGCCGCGGGCATTCCCGCCGACTGGAACCCGGGCAACGTGATCGCCGACCAGGTGGCCGCCATCCAGGCGCAGGTCGGAACCGGCCGTGTGATCTGCGCCCTCTCGGGCGGGGTCGACTCGGCCGTCGCCGGGGCACTCGTGCACAAAGCGGTGGGGGACCAGCTCGTCTGCGTGTTCGTCGACCACGGTCTGCTGCGCCAGGATGAGCGTCGCCAGGTCGAGGAGGACTACGTCAAGTCGACCGGTGTCCGGCTCGTGACCATCGACGCTCGCGAGCAGTTCATGACCGCGCTCGCCGGCGTGAGCGACCCGGAGCAGAAGCGCAAGATCATCGGGCGGGAGTTCATCCGCACCTTCGAGCAGGCCCAGGCCGACCTGCTCGCCGAGGCCGCGGCCGACGGCGACCCGATCCGCTTCCTGGTGCAGGGCACGCTCTACCCCGACGTGGTGGAGTCGGGCGGCGGAAGCGGCACCGCGAACATCAAGAGCCACCACAACGTGGGCGGGCTGCCGGAGGACATGCAGTTCGAGCTCGTCGAGCCGCTGCGCGCCCTGTTCAAAGACGAGGTGCGCGCCATCGGGCGCCAGCTCGGTCTGCCGGAGGAGATCGTCTCCCGTCAGCCGTTCCCCGGCCCCGGCCTCGGCATCCGGATCGTGGGCGAGGTGACCTTCGAGCGGCTCGAGCTGCTGCGCCAGGCCGATGCCATCGTTCGAGCGGAACTGACTTCGGCCGGTCTCGACGCCGAGATCTGGCAGTGCCCGGTGGTGCTGCTGGCCGACGTGAGGTCGGTGGGTGTGCAGGGCGACGGCCGCACCTACGGGCATCCGATCGTGCTCCGGCCGGTCTCCAGCGAAGACGCCATGACGGCCGACTGGACGCGGTTGCCCTACGACGTGCTGGCCCGCATCTCGAACCGCATCACCAACGAGGTCAGCGGCGTGAACCGTGTCGTGCTCGACGTGACATCGAAGCCGCCGGGAACCATCGAGTGGGAGTAGCTTCCCTGCTGTGAGCCGACGCTCGGTCAGTCTGCGTCGTGCCGCCTCCGGCGGGGCCACGGGCGCTGGGTGGTGATGCGGCTGAGCAGCCACTCCAGCGGGCCCTGGGTGAACCGCCGACGGTAGACCCAGGCCAGCGCCAGCGAGGGGATCGCGAGGGCGAAGAACAGCGGCACCGTCTGCCAGCCGAGCCATCCGCCGGCGTAGTCGACGGTCTCGACGACGACGAAGATCACCAGGATCTGAATCGTGTAGAGGGTGAGCGGCAGCGACCCGGCGGCGGCCAGCGGTGACAGCACCAGGCGAGCAGCACGCTGCACGGGCGACCGCACGGTGGGGCTGTCGCAGAGCCAGAGCAGCAGGCCGATCACAGCCGCGGCGACGCCACCGGAGGCGATGACCTCGGCTGTGCTGTCGTCGTGGGCCAGTACGGGCGTCGCGACTGCGGCCGCCAGCGTGTAGCCGAGCACTGCGGCGAGACCTCCGACCCCGACGAGGGCGAACTGGGTGTGCCGGCGACGCACGTCGGAGCGGGCGATCAGGATGCCGATCGCCAGGTAGGCGAGCCAGACGGGCGCCGGGTACGCGTCGATGAGCCAGCGCACCGGGAAGTAGGCCCACGGGCCGTCGAGCGCGGTCTCCACCGGCCCCGTGGCGTTGTCGATCGCCGTGCTGATGGCGTCGACCGCCCAGGGGCCGCCGAACGTCGCGAGCGCGGCGACCGCTGCGACCACCCATCGTGGGGCGTAGAGCAGGGGGAGCGCTACGACGAAGAGGAAGCCGTAGGTGTCGAGGATGATCGCGATCGGAGTCTGGAGGAAGGTGAGCAGCATGCCGAGCAGCACCAGCGCCACGCCCCGCAGCGCGACGATGCGTGCCACCCGGCCGCGATCCCCACGCCGAGGGCGACGGGCCCCGGCGGAGAGGAGCCCCAGCGAGACACCGGCGATGGTGGCGAAGAGGATGGATGACCGGCCGTCCCACACCGCTTCGGCGTCGCCCTCGGGCACGGTGTGGGCGGCGAGCATGCCGAGGAGCGCGAGGCCGCGGGCCGCGTCGAGGCCGACCAGACGACGAACGGGGCCATCCGTCTGGATGACCCCGTTCGTGTGCTGCACCCGATGCGCTGGAGAGCGCGTCAGTTTCGGAAGATGGCGATGATGCGCAGCAGCTCGAGGTAGAGCCACACGAGCGTGAGCACGAGGCCGAACGCCGCCGACCAGCCGTACTTGCGGGGGGCGCCGGCCTTGACGCCGCGCTGGATGGAGTCGAAGTCGAGCACCAGCGAGTAGGCCGCGAGCAGAACCGCGATGAGGCCGATGGCGATGCCGATCCAACCGCTGCGCAGGCCGAACGGGTCGGTGACGACACCGGTGACCATGAGCACGAGGTTGAGCAGCGAGAAGACGCCGTAGCCGACCATGGCGATCAGGAAGACCTTGGTGGCGCGCTTGGAGGCGCGGATCTTGCCGTTCGCGAACAGGGCCAGGGTGACGCCGAACACCGCGAGGGTGGCGAGCACGGCCTGCAGCACGATGCCCGACCAGCGGGCCTCGAAGATGCCCGAGATGCCGCCGATGGCGAGACCCTCGAGGGCGGCGTAGGCCAGGATGAGCGGAACCGACGGCTCGCGCTTGAAGGCGTTGACCAGGCCCAGCACGAAGGCGCCGAGTGCTCCGACGACCACGAGACCGAGGCCGAGCACCGTGGGGATGGGGTACATCGTGAGGAAGGCGACGACAGCCGTGGCCAGCAGGATGACGAACATGCCCGCGGTCTTGATGATGACGTCGTCGTAGCTCATCCGGTCGGTCTGCGAGGGCCCGGCGGCGGGGCGCTCGTACATCTGCTGCAGACCGTCAGCGGAGATGGTGGGCGTCTGAGGCGTCACCTCCTTGCCGTTGAACACCGGATTCCGGGCGAAGGCGGGGTTACTGGAGGACGCTGCCATGTCAGTCTCTATCTGTGAAGTGAGGGTGATCGTGGTTGCTACAAACGTAGTGCACCATTCACATGAAATTGCTGGGCACAGGCCTCATTCCGGCCGGAAGCGGCTCCGGTTCGCTCACGGCGCACGGTCGCTCGGCGTACCGTGAGCAGGTGACCTCTGCTGCCGACGCCCGCCCCCTCGTGATCGGCCATCGGGGTGCCAGCGGCTATCGCCCCGAGCACACCGCTTCGGCCTACGAACTCGCCTTCGCCCTCGGCGCGGATGCCGTGGAGCCCGACGTCGTGCTCTCGAAAGACGGGGTCGCCGTCGTGCGGCACGAGAACGAGATCTCGGGCACCACGGATGTGGCCGCGCACACGGAGTTCGCCGACCGCCGGGCCACCAAGTGGATCGACGGCCAGGAGACCACCGGGTGGTTCACGGAGGACTTCACCTGGGCCGAGCTCAGCACGCTGAAGGCCCGGGAGCGCCTGCCCGGAGTGAGACCGGCCAGCGCGACCTTCGACGGCCGGTTCGCGCTGCTGCGCCTGACGGACGTGCTGGGCATCGTGGAGCGGGCCGGCACGGATGCGGGGCGTGCGCTGTCGGCCGTGGTGGAGCTGAAGCACGCCGCTTACTTCGACTCGATCGGGATGTCGCTCGCCGAGCACGTGGGCGCGGCGCTCGCCGACGCCGGGTGGGCCGACCGGCCGGAGCAGCTCGTGGTGGAGTCGTTCGAGAAGTCGGCCCTGGGAGCGCTTCGCGACCGGGGCGTTGCGGCGCGGTGGATCTACCTGCTCGAGGCTGCTGGTGCGCCACCCGACCTGGTGGCCCGCGACGGGGACCGGGCCCGGGACTATGCCTCCTACCTCACAGACGACGGACTCGCCGAGCTGGCTGCCGAGGTCGACGGCATCAGCCTCGACAAGGCGAGCATCATGCCGCGCGACCTCACCAACGCTGCGCACCGGGTGAGCGACGTCGTGGCTCGAGCCCATGCCGCGGGGCTCTCGGTCTTCACGTGGACGCTCCGGGCCGAGAACCGCTTTCTGCCTCGCAACTACCGGATCGGGCGCGACGCCGGCTCGTTCGGGGAGTGGGAGAAGGAGTTCGCGGCCGTGCTCTCCTCGGGCGTCGACGGGGTGTTCGCCGACCAGCCCGATCTCGCTGTGCGGGCGAGGGAGAGCGTCGGTGGCGCGACCTAGAATTGCCTGAGCATGAGCGACATCACCGATTCGACCACTCCGGGGCTGAAGCCCGTCATCGTCGACGGTGCCGGCCCGTCGGGCTCCTCCGCCGGTGCTCCTGAGGAAGACGAGCTGCTCGAGGGGCTGAACCCCGAGCAGCGGGAGGCCGTGGTCTATCGGGGCCCGGCGCTCCTGATCGTGGCGGGCGCCGGCAGTGGCAAGACCCGGGTGCTCACCCATCGAATCGCCGGCCTGATCCGCAGCGGCGAGGCCTGGCCGAGCCAGATCCTGGCCATCACGTTCACCAACAAGGCCGCCGCCGAGATGCGGGAGCGGGTGGCGCACCTGCTCGGGCGGGTGGCCGAGGGAATGTGGATCTCGACCTTCCACTCCGCCTGCGTGCGCATCCTCCGGCGCGAAGCCGAGAACTTCGGGTTCACCAAGAGCTTCACCATCTACGACTCGCAGGATTCGCGCGCGCTGGTGAAGCGCATCATCAAGGAGCTGCAGGCCGACACCTACGGCTTCACGGTGGCCCAGGTGCTGGGCAAGATCTCCAAGCTCAAGAACGAGCTCTCCGACGCCGACAGCTACGCCCGCCAGGCGAACTTCAACGACCCGGCCGAGGCGATGTTCGTCGAGTGCTTCCGCGCCTATTCGCGCGCACTGCGCGAGGCGAACGCCTTCGACTTCGACGATCTGATCAGCCAGACGGTGTTCCTGTTCCGCGCGTTCCCGCAGGTGGCCGAGAAGTACCAGCGCCGGTTCCGGCACATCCTGGTGGACGAGTACCAGGACACCAACCACGCGCAGTACGCCCTCATCCGCGAGCTCACCCGGCCGCCGGAGTCGAACGAGCTCACGGGAATCGCCGGCTTCGGCGGAGGCGGGGCGTCGCTCACCGTGGTCGGCGACTCCGACCAGTCGATCTATGCCTTCCGCGGCGCCGACATCCGAAACATCGTGGAGTTCGAGCGCGACTTCCCCGGGGCACGGGTGGTGCTGCTCGAGCAGAACTACCGATCGACCCAGAACATCCTGTCCGCGGCCAATGCCGTGATCTCGAACAACTTCGACCGCAAAGACAAGAAGCTCTGGACGGCGGTGGGCGACGGCGACAAGATCATCGGCTTCACCGGGTACTCCGGGCACGACGAGGCCCAGTTCGTGGCCGACGAGATCGCGAAGCTCCGAGACGGCGGTATGCCGTACAACCAGATGGCCGTGTTCTACCGCACCAACTCGCAGACGAGGGCGCTGGAGGAGATCTTCATCCGCTCGGCGCTGCCGTACCGGGTGCTGGGCGGCACGAAGTTCTACGAGCGCGCCGAGATCAAGGACGCCATGGCGTACCTGACGGCCGTCGCCAACCCGCTCGACCAGCTTGCTCTGCGGCGCATCCTGAACACGCCGAAGCGCGGCATCGGGCCGGCCACCGAGACGGCGCTCGCCGCCTTCGCCGAGCGCGAGGGCGTGACGTACCGGGAGTCGATGCGCCGTGCGAAGGAGCTGAGTCTCGGGCCGAAGGTGACCGGCGCGATCCTGCAGCTGGCAGCGCTGCTCGATGAGGCGGGCGAGCTCGTCGACCCCGAGCGCGCCGGAGGAGAGGCCACCGTCAGCGAGGTGCTGCAGCTGCTGATGGAGAAGAGCGGGTACGTCACCGCGCTGCGGGCCAGCCGCGACCCTCAAGACGAGGCACGCGCCGAGAACGTGGAAGAGCTGCTGGCGGTGACGAAGGAGTTCAACCGCAACAACCCCGACGGCACGCTGCTCGACTTCCTCACCGAGGTGTCGCTCGTGGCGGCGGTCGACGACCTCGACGACACCAGCGGCACGGTGTCGCTGATGACGCTGCACACCGCGAAGGGCCTGGAGTACGACGCGGTGTTCCTCACGGGTGTGGAGGAGGATCTGCTGCCTCACCGCATGTCGGCCGGCGAGCCCGGTGGGCCCGCGGAGGAGAGACGACTCTTCTACGTGGGCATCACCCGCGCGAGGAAGCGACTGTTCATCTCGCTGGCGATGACCAGGGCGCAGTTCGGTGAGACCGCCGTGGCCATGCCGAGCCGGTACTTGCAGGAGATCCCCGCCGAGCTGGTGGAGTGGATCCAGTCGCCGGGCATGGCCACCTCGCGGAACGGAACCGAGCCGCGAGCCCTGAACGCGTCTCGTGGCGGGTACGGATCGCGCAGCAGCTCGAACTCGCGCTGGAGCACCGACGGAGGCTTCGGGCTGCCGCCGGCGCCCCCGAAGCCGAAGACGGAGTGGGCCAACCGGGTCACCGGCCAGGTGCGCGACAACGGCGACCTCGAACTCGTGCCGGGTGATCGCATCCGCCACACCGACTTCGGCGAGGGCCGGGTGAACCAGGTGACGGGCACCGGCCCGAAGCGCGTGGCCCACGTGACGTTCGATTCGCCCGCGGGAGCGAAGAAGCTGCTGATCAAGATCGCGCCGATCGAGAAGCTCTGAACCGACCGGTCGCCGCGCCGGCGAGGTCATCGGCGGCGGCGCGACGTGAGGTGCGAGCCCGCCAGGCCGGCGATCGCGAGACCCACGGCGACCATGGACACTTCCGCGGCGATCGCGACCGCACCGGAACCTGACCGGCCCGTCTGGGCGAGAGCGGCCGCCACCGGCGGCGCGGACGGCACGGACGTCGCCGGAGGCGTGGGCGTGGGCGTCGGAGTCGGCGTCGGCGGAGGCGGTGACGCCGCCGGAGGCGTGAGGACGACCGACTCCGCCTCGTGCACCCGGAGGTCGCTGAACGGCGGTACGAGCTGTTGTCCGCCGTCTGCAGTCGTGCCGGCCGCGGCGAAGGTGCCGTCGCCGTCGACGGTCGGGCTGCCGTCGGAGGAGACCGTGAAGTAGTAGTGGCCAGGTTTGGTGACCTCGATGCACGGCGACCGGTGCTCGCCGTCGGCGGCCACCTCGGTGACGACGCTTCCGGCTTCGGGGAAGCTCTGCCAGTCGTCGGGTACCGAGCCGGGTTCGGGCAGCCGGGGCAGGGGACCCAGCAGCGTCGACTGAACCTGGATCGGCTCCGAACCCGGCGGGAGCCCGGTGACCGACAATCGATCGAAGACGCATCCCGGTGCGGCGAGCAGATCACTCGACGCCACTGTCTCGATGAGGACGGTCGCGGGCACCAGCGTGGTCTCGGTCGCCACCCCGAACCGCGACTGCCAGGCCTGCAAGCGATCGCCGCCCTGCTCCGGCGGGGTGCGGTGGGGATCGATCGAATCCGTCCACACGTAGTGGCCGGCCGCCGGCAGCACGCATTCCGGCGTCTCGTACCGGCCTGGCCCGGCCTCGACGAGCGTCTCCACCCGGCAGACGACCGGCCCATCGGCGGGAGCGACCTCGCTCTCGAGGGGCCGCACCGGGAAGGGGCCGTGGAGCACGCTCTCGATGACGACCGGGATGGGTGCTTCCGCCCCGGTGTCGGTGCGGTACACACCCCACTCCGTGCCCGTCGCGGATTCGGGGTGCGTGTCGACGATGAGGTCGTCGCCGAGGAGGGCTCCTGCCTCGGCGACCGCAGCGCTCGTCTGGGTCTCCACCCGGGGACGGAAAGGCAGCTCGTTCGGGCCGCTCCGGCTGGCCGAGGCGTGCGCATCGCGGGTGTACGGGTGATCGACGAGGAGGTCCTGGCTGGCGCCGGTGTTGCGCCCGAACCGGAACCCTGGCCCGAACGGCAGGTCACGGAAGTCGACCTGCACCGAGACGGTCTCGGTGGCTCCCTGCTGGTCGGGGGCGATGCGCAGGGTCTCCCCGTTGCGCACGGTGCGCGATCTCGAACCGTCGTCGAAGGCCGCGCCCTCGAGCGTCATCGTGCCGGCGAACGATCCGGCGGGAACCGTCTGGCTGCCGGCCAGGTAGTCGACCGCGAGGTCGGAGTGCACGCTCCCACCGGCACCGGCGAGCTCGAGGTTCACCGAGGCCGACACCCCCGTTGAGGCACCACCCGGAGCGCTAGCCCAGCCCAGGATGCGGTTGGCGGCGGCGAGCACATCACCGGCGGCGGCGTTCGCCCGGCGGGCGAAGTAGGCCTGGTCGTGGCCGCCGAGGCCGGTCACCGTCCACGTGGCCAGCTGCGCCGAGGCGGCGGTGAGCGGGTCGGTCGGCGACCCGAAGTTGCGCGAGATGAATGCCAGCAGCGCCGAGTCGTGCAGGGAGTACCGCCCGGTGGTCGACCCGTCGACGTACTCGAGCTCGGTGCCGGACGGCTGTGGTCGCTCGACGTCGGTGCAATAGCCGGAGTTGCCGTCGTCGAGCGCGTACGAGCCGATCCAGGAGGTGCGGTCGCCCGACCAGAGCACGCCGTGGCCGTGCGAGACGGCGCGGACGGCCAGCGCGGGCCCCGCGCTCGCGAGGGTGACGATGCCCGCCACGACGGCGGCGAGGAGGGCGGAGAGGATGCGGATGCGTCGGTTCATGCCCACAGCGTGCAGGCCGGGCATCCGGGATCTCGCCCTCGGCCGGGATCTGTGGACAGTTGGGCGCGAACGCCGCCTGGGGAGGAGTGGTTCTGCCGTGAGCGTGCGCAGGAGCGCGTCGCCGGGCGGGGGTAAGGTGCTAATGGTGTCCGGAGCGACGAAGCGGAACATGCCCTCCGTCGCGCCGTGAGTCATGTCCTGAGTGACTGCCAGGACGACGAGTTGAAAGCGGATTGGAAGACCAGCGTGGATCTATTCGAGTACCAAGCCCGAGACCTGTTCGAGAGCTACGGCGTGCCGGTTCTGCCGGGCATCGTCGCCGACACCCCGGAAGAGGTGCGCGCGGCGGCCGAGAAGCTCGGCGGTGTGACGGTCGTCAAGGCCCAGGTTAAGGTCGGCGGCCGCGGCAAGGCCGGCGGCGTGAAGGTGGCCAAGGACGCCGATGCGGCGGAGGAGGCAGCCAAGGCCATCCTCGGTCTCGACATCAAGGGTCACGTGGTCAAGCGCGTCATGGTCGCCGGTGGCGCCCGTATCGCCCAGGAGTTCTACTTCTCCGTGCTCCTGGACCGGGCCAACCGCTCGTACCTCTCGCTCACCAGCTACGAGGGCGGCATGGAGATCGAGCAGCTCGCCGTGGAGCGCCCCGAGGCCCTCGCCCGCATCGAGGTCGACCCCATCGCGGGCATCGACCTCGAGACCGCGAAGCAGATCGCCGTCGACGCGAAGTTCCCGGCGGAGCTGATCGAGAAGGTCGCTCCCGTGTTCGTGAAGCTCTGGGAGGTCTACAAAGGCGAGGACGCCACTCTCGTGGAGGTGAACCCCCTCGTGCTCACCGAGGAGGGCGACATCATCGCCCTGGACGGCAAGGTCTCGCTCGACGAGAACGCCGACTTCCGTCACCCGGGCCACGAGGCCCTCGAAGACGCGGAGGCGGCCGACCCGCTCGAGGCCAAGGCCAAGAAGCTCGGCCTCAACTACGTGAAGCTCGACGGCCAGGTGGGCGTGATCGGCAACGGAGCGGGCCTGGTGATGTCGACGCTCGACGTGGTGTCGTACGCCGGCGAGAGCCATGACGGCGTGAAGCCGGCCAACTTCCTCGACATCGGGGGCGGAGCATCCGCTCAGGTGATGGCGAACGGGCTCGACGTGATCCTCGGCGACGAGCAGGTGAAGAGCGTGTTCGTGAACGTGTTCGGCGGAATCACCGCCTGCGACGCCGTGGCCAACGGCATCGTCGGCGCGCTCGAGGTGCTCGGCGACACCGCCACCAAGCCGCTCGTGGTGCGCCTGGACGGCAACAAGGTGGAGGAGGGCCGTCGCATCCTGCAGGAGGCCGCCCACCCGCTGGTGACCCTGGCCCTCACGATGGACGAGGGCGCCGACAAGGCCGCCGAGCTCGCCGCGGCAGCGAAGTAAGTAAGGACGAGAGAGCATGTCGATTTTTCTGAACAAGGATTCCAAGGTCATCGTCCAGGGCATCACCGGAGGCGAGGGCACCAAGCACACGGCCCTGATGCTGAAGGCCGGCACGCAGGTGGTGGGCGGCGTCAACGCCCGCAAGGCCGGCACCGTCGTGAGCCACACGGACAAAGACGGCAACGCCGTCGAGTTGCCGGTGTTCGGCACGGTGAAGGAGGCCATCGAGGCCACCGGCGCCGACGTGTCGATCGCCTTCGTGCCGCCGGCATTCTCGAAGGACGCCATCATCGAGGCCATCGACGCCGAGATCCCGCTGCTCGTCGTGATCACCGAGGGCATCCCCGTGCAGGACTCGGCCGAGGCCTGGGCCTACGCCAAGTCGAAGGGCAACACGACCCGCATCATCGGGCCGAACTGCCCGGGCATCATCACCCCCGGCGAGGCGCTCGTGGGCATCACGCCGGCGAACATCACCGGCAAGGGCCCCATCGGCCTCGTGTCGAAGTCGGGTACCCTCACCTACCAGATGATGTACGAGCTGCGTGATCTGGGCTTCTCGACCGCAATCGGCATCGGCGGCGACCCCATCATCGGCACCACGCACATCGATGCGCTCGCCGCGTTCGAGGCCGACCCGGAGACGAAGGCGATCGTCATGATCGGCGAGATCGGCGGCGACGCCGAGGAGCGTGCCGCCGACTTCATCAAGGCCAACGTCACCAAGCCCGTCGTCGGTTACGTGGCGGGCTTCACCGCGCCCGAAGGCAAGACCATGGGCCACGCCGGTGCCATCGTCTCCGGCTCGGCCGGCACCGCTCAGGCGAAGAAGGAGGCCCTCGAGGCCGCCGGCGTGCGCGTGGGCAAGACCCCGAGCGAGACCGCCGCTCTGCTGCGCGAGGTGTTCGCCGCCCTGTGATGTTCGCGGGGAGGCCGTGCTCCACGGCCTCCCCGGCTGGCACACTGCTGGGAGGAGGGTGCGATGGGTGAAGGTGCGCAGGGCGTGGCGGCGGATGCGCGCGGCGGGGTGCTGCCCCTGCATCGACGGCTGCGGGCCGAGCTGGTCACCCCCGAGTCGATCTACGGCACCATCATCGCCGCCGCACTGATCGTGGTGCTGGAGGACGACAACGACTTCGACCTCCTCGTGAGCGTCGGCACCACCACCTTCGTGTTCTGGATCGCCCACGTGTTCGCCTTCACGGTCGCGCACCACGGCAAGTCGGGCACCACCGAGATCACGCTCACCGACGCCCTCGGCCGGGCGCTCACCCACTCCTCGGGCCTGCTGCTCGCCGCGGTGCCGCCGATGCTCGTGCTCGGGCTCGGAGCCGCCGGGGTTCTCGACGAGGGCGTGGCCTACCTTCTCTCGCTCGCGATCGGTGTGATCGTGCTGTTCCTGCTCGGGGTGATGGCCTTCGCGGAGCGCGAGGCCGCCTGGTACGCCCGCCTGGCCGGCGGCATCGTCACCGCGCTGCTCGGCCTCGCCGTGATCGCCCTCAAAGCCGTCTTCCACTAGACGGCAGCCACCAGCCGTAGCCGCCGCGCGCACCGAGCGCGGCGTCAGCCGATGCCCCGCCCCGGCCGGTACGCTGGGCACCGCATGAACCGCCCAGCCACCGCCCTCCTCGCCGCGCTCGACGCCGTCATCGTCGTAGCCATCGGAGTGGGGATCCCCCTCATCCCGCTCACCGTGCTCTGGGCCACCCAGTTCGGGCTGGCGATCGACTGGCTCGTGTTCTGGCGGGCATCGGCCGACATCTGGCTGGCCGGCAACGGCGTCGACCTGCTCCTCACGATCGACCCGGCGCTGGCGCTGCGGCTCGGCCTGGCCGGCGCCGACCAGCCCTTCGAACTGGGGCTCGCGCCGCTCGGCTTCGCCCTCGTGACGGTTCTGCTCGGCCTGCGCAGCGGCCGGCGACTCGGCCAGACCCGCTACCCGATCACGGGCGGCGCCGTGGGTGTGCTCGTCTTCGCGCTGCTCGCGCTCGCCGTGTCGCTGAGCGCCCGCGATGCCGCGGCTCTCCCCTCGATCGCGCAGAGCATCCTCTTTCCGGCGGCCGTCTACGCCCTGGGTCTGCTGCTGGGCTACGGATGGGCGCAGCGCCGCGTCGAACCGGTCGAGCTCGGCCGCACGAGTCGTGCCCGCCAGGCTCTCGCCCGGCTCGTCGACCGGGTCGACCAGGGGGACCGCGGGCTGGTGGCGCTGGCATTGCGGGCGGGCGCGATCTCGGCCGCGGGCATCGTGGGGTTCGCCGCGGTGGCGATGGCTCTCGTGCTCGTGTTCAACTTCAGCTCGATCGTCGGGCTCTACGAGAGCCTCCAGGCCGGCGTTCTGGGCGGCATCACCCTCACCCTGGGGCAGCTCGCCCTGCTGCCGAACATCGTGCTCTGGACGGTCGGCTGGTTCGTCGGACCGGGATTCGCGCTGGGCACCGGCTCGTCGGTGTCACCCCTCGGCACGCAGCTCGGGCTCGTGCCGTCGCTGCCGATCTTCGGGGCCCTGCCCGACGGCACCCCCGCGTTCGGGTTCGTGGGTCTTCTCGTGCCGATCGTGGTGGGGTTCGGCACGGCGGCCCTGCTGCGGCCCGCCTATCTCGACCGCATCCGCGGCACCGGATCGCGCGGGCGCATCGTCCGTCTGCTCGCCACTGCGATCGGCGGCGCGGCGGTCGGCTCGAGCATCCTGGCGTTGCTCACCGTCTGGGCGGGCGGCGCCGCCGGCCCGGGCCGCCTCGCCGACGTGGGCGCAGACCCGGGGCTCGTGTGGCTCTGGTCGTTCATCGAACTGGCCGTCGCGATGCTGCTCGGCCTGGTGGGCGGAGCAACCTGGCGCACGAGCACCGTCACGGTCGCCAGCGCCCGCCGTCCCCCGGCCGATACACTGTGACGGTGCTCTCGCTCCTGGTTCTGATCTCCGGGGGTGGCTCCAACCTCCGGGCGCTCCTGGAGGCATCGCGAGACGCCCGCTACCCCGCTCACGTGATCGCCGTCGGATCGGACACCGATGCCGCGGGGCTCGCCCACGCCGAGGAATTCGACATCCCCACCTTCACCGTCGTGCCCTCGGCCTTCGCCGACCGCGAGGCCTGGGGAACAGAGCTGCTCGAGCAGATCGACCGCTGGTCGCCCGACCTGGTGGTGTGCGCCGGCTTCATGCGCATCCTGCCGCCCGTGGTGGTGTCGGCGCTCACCCCGCGACTCATCAACACGCATCCCGCCCTGCTGCCCGCCTTCCCGGGTGCGCATGCCGTGCGCGACGCGCTCGCCGCCGGGGCTCTCACCACCGGCGTGACCGTGCACGTGATCGACGAGGGCGTCGACACGGGCCCGGTGATCGTGCAGCGCGAGGTGGCCATACGGCCGGGCGACACCGAGCACGACCTGCACGAGCGCATCAAAGTCGTCGAACGCGAGCTGCTGGTGCAGGCCGTGCGCGACATCGCCACCGGAGAAGTCGATCTCGAGGAGACAGCAGCACGATGAGTGGTCCGCAGCACGATCCGAACCTCTACAGCCACCGCGACACCGTGCCGGTGCGCCGTGCCCTCATCTCGGTGAGCGACAAGACCGGCCTGCTCGACCTCGTGGGGGCGCTCGCCGCCTCCGGGGTCGAGATCGTGTCGACCGGGTCGACCGCCAAGACCATCGCAGAGTCAGGCGTCGCCGTGACCGAGGTCTCGTCGGTCACCGGCTTCCCCGAGTCGCTCGACGGTCGTGTGAAGACCTTGCATCCGGGAGTGCACGCGGGCATCCTCGCCGACCTGCGGCTGGAGTCGCATCGCCGCCAGCTCGACGAGCTCGGCATCCGCCCGTTCGATCTCGTGGTGGTGAACCTCTACCCGTTCCGAGAGACCGTGGCCTCCGGAGCCGCTCCCGACACGGTGATCGAGCAGATCGACATCGGCGGCCCGGCCCTGGTGCGCGCCTCGGCCAAGAACTTCGCGAACGTCGCCATCGTGGTGTCGCCCGACCGCTACGACGACGTGATCGCCGCCGCAGCCACCGACGGCACCACCCTCGACCTGCGCCGCGCGCTGGCCGCCGACGCCTTCACCCACACGGCCTCCTACGACACCGCCGTCGCCGGCTGGTTCGCCGAGCAGCTCGGCGGCGGTCAGAGCGAGGCGCTCGCCGACGCAGAGGCGAGCGAGGCGGTGCAGGCGGCCGAGGCGGCACCGGATGCGCGCCCCGCCTTCCCCGACACCCTGCAGGTCTCCGCCGCGCTGGCCGCGACCCTGCGCTACGGCGAGAACTCGCACCAGCAGGCTGCCGTGTACGCCCGCGCCGACGGACACGGCATCGCCCAGGCCGTGCAGCTGCACGGCAAGGAGATGTCGTTCAACAACTACGTCGACGCCGATGCCGCCGTGCGGGCGGCCTACGACTTCACCGAGCCCGCCGTCGCCATCATCAAGCACGCGAACCCCTGCGGCATCGCGGTGGCCGACCCGAGTGCCCCCGACGCCATCGCCAACGCCCACGCGAAGGCCCACGCCTGCGACCCGCTCTCGGCGTTCGGCGGCGTGATCGCGGCCAACCGCACGGTCACCCTCGCGATGGCCGAGGCCGTGAAGGACATCTTCACGGAGGTGCTGATCGCCCCGGGCTTCGAGGGCGAGGCGCTCGAAGTGCTGAAGACCAAGAAGAACCTGCGCCTGCTCACGCTGCCAGAGGGCTACGGCCGCGAGGCGCTGGAGCTGCGGCAGATCTCCGGCGGTCTGCTCGCCCAGACCCCCGACGGCTTCGACGGCCTCGACACCGCCGGCTGGACGCTCGCGGCCGGTGCGGCCGCCGACGACGCCACCCTCGCCGACCTCGAGTTCGCCTGGAAGGCGTGCCGGTCGGTGAAGTCCAACGCCATCCTGCTCGCCTCCGGCGGCGCCTCGGTGGGCGTGGGCATGGGCCAGGTGAACCGGGTCGACTCGTGTCGGCTGGCCGTCACCCGGGCCGGTGACCGGGCCGCGGGCTCCGTCGCCGCATCCGACGCCTTCTTCCCGTTCGCCGACGGGGCCGAGATCCTGATCGCGGCGGGCGTGAAGGCCATCGTGCAGCCGGGCGGGTCGGTGCGGGACGCCGAGGTCATCGAGGCGGCCGAGAAGGCCGGGGTCACCATGTACTTCACGGGAGAGCGGCACTTCTTCCACTAGTCCGACACGTCGCACGGCGATCGGGCATCCAGGTCGCTCGCCGAAAGCGCCCAGGAAACCTGCCTTAAGGTCGTCTCTATGTCTTCGTTCCGCCTCCGGTCGCTCACCGCGTCGGTGGTCGCCGCTGCCGCCGTCGCCCTGGTGGCGATCGCCTCCGCCGACCTCGCCTATTTCGTGGCGAACCAGCAGAACCCGCAGGTCTTCCCGGTCTACAGCGAGTACTTCCTCAACGCGACGCTGCTGCTGTTCGTGTTCACCGCGGTGTTCGGGCTCGTGGGGGCGTACCGCCGGTGGTACACGGCCCTGATCGCCGGCGTCGTCTCGGGTGCGGTGGCCGCCCTGGTCGGAACCGGCCTGTCGGCCCTGGTGGCCGGCATCGCCTTCGACGCCATGCTCGCGCCCCTGTTCGGCACCCTCGTGGGCAACAATCTCGTGTTCGTGATCGCCGCTGTTCTGGCCTCGGTCACGATCGCCCCGCGCATCCATTCGCGCATCGCCATCACCGAGCAGCAGGAGGTGCTGCGCAAGAAGTACGTGCTGGTGCGCCGCCCGCCGTCGACGATGGACGATGGCATCGTGACGCACATCGAGCGCGAGAGCGTCGACGTCGAGCTTGCCGAAGATCAGTGGGAGGCCTACCTCGCCGCGCTCACGGGTGCCGGCTGGGTGCCGGTGGAGGTTCCCGCGGCCGACGACCTGCCCGACTCGGTCTTCGTCGAGGATGCCGTGGTGATGTTCGGCGCACTGGCCGTGTTGGCGAGCCCCGGTGCCGAGTCGCGCGAAGGCGAGATCGCGGGCGTCGAGGAGAGCGTGCGCTCGCTCGGCCTCGAGGTGCTGCGCATCGAGAAGCCGGGAACCCTCGACGGTGGCGATGTGCTGAAGGTGGGCATGACCGTGTTCGTCGGCAAGGGCGGGCGCACCAACTCCGAGGGAATCCGGCAGCTGCGCAAGATCCTCGCGCCCCGCGGCTACTCCGTGGTGGCCGTGCCCGTCACGAAGGCGCTGCACCTGAAGAGCACCGTCACCGCCCTGCCCGACGGCACGGTGATCGGCTACCGCCCGCTCGTCGACGACCCGTTCGTGTACGACCGCTTCCTCGAGATGCCCGAGCCGAGCGGCGCCCATGTGGTGGTGCTCGCCGACGACACCGTGCTCGTGGCGGCTTCGGCGCCCGAGTCGGTGCGCGCGATCGAGGGTCTCGGCTACCGTGTGATCTCGGTCGACATCTCCGAGTTCGAGAAGCTCGAAGGCTGCGTGACCTGTCTGTCGGTACGGGTTCGCTGACCGGGTTCCGGATGCCTGTTCCACCGTCTTGCGCGTCGCCGACCCGCGCGGCTAGTCTGTAAGGCTGCCGCGACACCGGCGCCCTGATCGGGCGGCCGACCTCTCCCCACCACTCCCCGGGGGAATCCCTGCGAGCAGCGTCACGTTGTGCCACGAGCACGACGCTCAGCACGTGAGGACAGACATGCAGAACCCGCAGAACGACGGCCCCGCCACCGGCACGGTGGCCACGCTCGCGCGCCTGCGCCCCTATGCCGCAGCGGCGCTTCCGCGCATCTACACGGCCATGGCCGTCTCGCTGCTGGCGAGCCTCGTGGCGCTCGCCATCCCGCAGGTGCTGCAGTGGATGGTCGACGGGCCGCTCGCCGACGGCGACGCCTCGCAGATCTGGGTGGCGGCCGGAATCGTGCTGGGTCTCGGCGTGCTCGAAGCCGTGCTGATCGGCCTGCGGCGTGCGCTCGTGCTCACGCCCGGCACCCACGTCGAAGCCCGGATGCGAAACGCTCTCTACGCCAAGCTGCAAGACCTGCCGGTGAGCTTCCACGACCGCTGGCCGAGCGGGCAGCTGCTCTCGCGGGCGGTGAGCGACCTCAACCTCATCCGGCGCTGGCTCTCGTTCGGGCTGGTGCTGCTGATCGTGAACGTTCTCACCCTGGTGGGCGGCCTCGTCATCCTGATCGTGATGAATTGGGTGCTCGGCCTCATCTTCGCGGCCGCCGCCATCCCGGTCATCGCGTACGGGTTCTCGTTCGAGCGCAAGTACTCCTCCGTGGCCCGGCGCAGCCAGGACCAGGCCGGCGACCTCGCGACGAGCGTGGAGGAGTCGGTGCACGGCATCCGGGTTCTGAAGGCCTTCGGGCGGTCGCGTTACGCGCTCAAGCGCTTCGAGTCGCAGGCCGAGGAGCTGCGGGGCACCGAGATCGAGAAGGCCAAGGCCATCGCCGGCATCTGGCTGTACCTCACGCTCATCCCCGACCTCGCGTTCGGGGTGTGCCTGGTGGTGGGCGTGTGGCTCGCCTCGGTGGGTCAGTCGTCGGTGGGCGAGCTCGTCGCGTTCTTCGCCACGGGCACGGTGCTGCTCTTCCCGATCTGGTCGATGGGGTACTTCCTCGCCATGACGCTCGACGCCAAGACGGCGACGCTGCGCTTCTTCGAAGTGATGGATGCGCCCAACACCATCGTCGACCCCGAATCGCCGGCGAGTATCGCGGGCGGGCGCGGCGAGCTGGTGTTCGACGACGTGCACTTCCGCTACCAGGATGCGCCGGAGTCGTTCCCCGACCTGATCGACGGCGTCACGCTCACCGTGCGCCCCGGCGAGACGATGGCGCTCGTGGGCCTGACGGGCTCGGGCAAGTCGACGCTCACCGCGCTCACCACCCGGCTGTACGACGTCACCGGGGGAGCGGTGCGGGTCGACGGTGTCGACGTGCGCGATCTGACCAGGGAAGATCTCCGGTCTCGCGTGGCGATGGCCTTCGAGGAGGCCACCCTGTTCAGCAAGACGGTTCGCGAGAACGTGCTGCTCGGGCGGCCCGACGGCACCGAGGCCGAGCTGCTCGAGGCGCTGGAGATCGCTCAGGCGGCCTTCGTCGACGACCTCCCGCAGGGCCTGGACACCAAGGTGGGTGAAGAGGGCCTCAGCCTCTCGGGCGGTCAGCGCCAGCGACTCGCTTTGGCCAGGGCCATCGCGGCGAAGCCGAGCATCCTGGTGCTGGACGACCCGCTCTCGGCCCTCGACGTCGACACCGAGGCGCTGGTGGAGGCGGCCCTCCGGCGCGTGCTCGCCACCACGACCGCGTTGATCGTGGCCCATCGGCCCTCGACCGTGGCGCTGGCCGACCGGGTGGCGCTGCTGGAGAACGGGCGGGTCACCGCCGTGGGCACCCACTCCGAGCTGCTCGCCACGAGCGAGCACTACCGATTCGTGATCTCCAGCCTCGAGGCCGAGGTACGCGAACTGACAGCCGAGGAGCTGAACTCATGACCGATTCCTCCGTGCGGGGCGTCGAGGGCGAGGAGCGCGACGACCTCAACCGTGCCGAGAGCACGCAGATCCGCGCGCGCTCGCTGCGACTGCTGGGGTCACTCGTGCGGCCCCTGCGCGGCCGGCTCGTGGTGGCCGTGGTGGCGGTGATCATCAGCACCATCTCGCAGGTGGCGGGCCCGTCGATCATCGCCTACGGCATCGACACCGGTCTGCCCGCGCTGCTCGACCAGAACTGGATGCCGGTGGCGCTGGCCGGTGCGGCGTACCTGCTCGCCGGGGTCACCGGCGCGCTGCTGATCGCGTGGTTCACGGTGCTCTCGGCCCGGATCAGCCAGGAGATCCTCTTCGACCTGCGTCGACGGGTGTTCCTGCACACGCAGAAACTGAGCCTGGAGTTCCACGAGAGCTACACCTCGGGGCGCATCATCTCGCGACAGACCAGCGATCTCGACGCCATCCGGGAGCTGCTGGACTCGGGCATCAACCAGCTCGTGCAGGGTGTGCTGTACATGGCGTTCACCGCGGTGGCGCTGTTCCTGCTCGACGTGGAGTCGGGCTTCATCCTGCTCGCCGCCCTCGTACCGCTCGGCGTGCTCACCCGGTGGTTCCAGGTGCGGTCGCAGCGGCTGTTCCGCCGCACGCGGGTGGCTTCCGCGCGGCTGATCGTGCAGTTCGTCGAGACCATGACGGGCATCAGAGCGGTGAAGGCATTCCGCACCGAGAAGCGCAACGAGGGCGAGTTCGGCGCCGTGGTCGAGGACTACCGGGAGTCCAACGCGAAGGCCATCCGGCTGTTCGGCATCTACGACCCGGGGCTCGTGCTGATCGGCAACGTGGCGGTGGCGGTGGTGCTGCTCGTCGGCGCCTTCCGGGCGCTGGACGGGAGTCTCGAGATCGGTGTGCTGCTGGCGGCGGTGCTCTACACGCGGCGCTTCTTCGACCCGATGGAGGACATGGCGATGTTCTACAACGGTTACCAGAGCGCCACCGCTGCCCTCGAGAAGATCTCGGGTGTGCTCGAGGAGCGCCCGAGCGTTCCCGACCCGGAGAAGCCGGTCGACCTCTGGCACTCGTCGGGCAACGTGGCGTTCGAGGGCGTGGAGTTCGGCTACACGGCCGACCGTCCCATCCTGCCCCGCTTCGACCTCGACATCCCGGCCGGGCAGACCATCGCGCTGGTGGGCTCGACCGGGGCCGGCAAGTCGACGCTCGCCAAACTGATCTCGCGGTTCTACGACCCGACGGCCGGCCGGGTGACGCTCGACGGCATCGACCTGCGCGACCTGCACCCCAAAGACCTGCGCCGCGCCATCGTGATGGTGACGCAGGAGGCGTACCTCTTCTCCGGTACTGTCGCCGACAACATCGCCATCGGCAAGCCGGAGGCGAGCCGCGACGAGATCATCGCGGCGGCTGCCGCGGTGGGGGCGGACTCGTTCATCCGAGGGCTGCCGAACGGGTACGAGACCGATGTGAACAAGCGCGGCGGACGGGTGTCAGCCGGCCAGCGACAGCTCATCTCGTTCGCGCGCGCATTCCTGGCCGACCCCGCCGTGCTCATCCTCGACGAGGCGACCGCCTCGCTCGACATCCCGAGCGAACGCCTGGTTCAGGATGCGCTGCAGACCCTGCTCGCCGACCGGACAGCCGTGATCATCGCGCACCGCCTCTCGACGGTGTCGATCGCCGACCGGGTGCTCGTGATGGAGCAGGGGCGCATCGTCGAGGACGGCACGCCCGCGGAGCTCATCGCCGGCGACGGGCGGTTCTCGCAGCTGCACGCGTCGTGGCGCAGCTCGCTGGTGTGAGGGCAGCGGCGCTCGCGTCGCTACCGAACCGCGGTCGCGGCGTGGTTCCTACTTCTCTTCGGCGTCGGTCGCGTTCTTCCACGCGAAGTACTGGATTCCCCCGGCCACGAAGATGTGCCAGTCGCCATCGCAGACCACCTGGTCCATCGGGATGGAGCGGGGCCACCAGGTGTCGATCATGGTCGACTGCTGGTCGGCCATGGATGCATCGCAGGGAGCTCCGATGGGAGTCGGCGGGGGAGTCGGCTGACCGAACTGCATGATGCTCTCGCCCGTGGCCTGGTTCTCTTTGATCTGGATGTTGAGGGCATCGGCCGGCACCCAATCGGGGATGGCGATCGTGGCGTCAGGTGCGTCGGCGTCGGCGACGGTGGGGTAGATCTCGGCCACGATCGGCGGAGTGATCGCATCGGCCAGTGTGCAGCCCGACAGCGACATCGCGAGGCCGGCTGCGGTGACCACCGTGAGGATTGCGCGTCTGTTCATCTGCTGTGGGTGGTCCTTCCGAGTCAGGCGGCCGGGTGCGGCGGCCGCCACCGAGCTACAGCGTACTCGACGGCGTATCCCGGATCCCGCGAGATCGCTCGGAGAGGCGTGCCCTCGGCCTCGTAGCGGATGCGCGCCGCGACCTCGTGCCCGGAGGGCGGAAGACCGCCCGCCCGAACCACCCGCCACCACGGATGCCCGCTGCCGTAGAGCCGCATCACCGTACCCACCGCGCGGGCGGCGCGGGAGCCCAGCAGGGCCGCGACGTCGCCGTAGGTCAGCACCTGTCCGGGAGGTATGGAGTCGACCACCTCGAGCACGTCGTCGACGAAGCCGCGTGGAGCGGGGTCGTTCAGGGCGGGGTCGTTCAGAGCCGGGTCGTTCAGAGTTCGAGCGCCGCGACGGTCTCGCCGTAGGGCGTCTCGCTGTACGGGGTGAAGCCGAGCTTCTCGAAGAAGGCGGCCGGGCCGGCCTCTCCCGGCTCGTAGATCACGGTGATGCGTTCGAGGCCGCGGCGGCGGGCCTCGTCGGCCACCGACAGCACGGCGAAACGGCCGACACCGTGGCCCTGCGCGTCGGCGTCGACGTTGATGCGCCAGATGCAGGCCTTGAACTCCTCCTCCTGCGCTTCGGGGTCGAAGTTGCCCATGATGAAGCCGACGACCTCGCCGTCTTCACGCACGACACGAGGCCAGGCGGTGGCCGGGTTCACGTAGGCCTCGGCGATGGAGTGCGACACCGGGGCGACGAACTGCTCCTGCCCCGGCTTCAACGTCAGGGTGTTGGCCGCGACGATGTTCGACGCCGACAGCTCCTCGAGGCTCAGTTCGCTCATGGCCCCAGGCTAATGGCTCGGGGGAGCGGTGCGCCAGCGCCCCGACGAGCGCAACTATCTCGACGTCGAGATATCTGCCGCAAAGGGTAAACTGGTCAGCGGCCCGATTTCCGGCGGCTGATGAGGAGCTGAATTGTCAAAGATCAAGGTTGAAGGCACGGTCGTCGAACTCGACGGCGACGAGATGACCCGCATCATCTGGCAGGCCATCAAAGACACGCTGATCCACCCCTATCTCGATGTGAACCTCGAGTACTACGACCTCGGCATCGAGCACCGCGACGCGACCGACGACCAGGTCACCATCGACGCGGCCCACGCCATCCAGAAGCACGGTGTCGGCGTGAAGTGCGCCACCATCACGCCCGATGAGGCGCGGGTGGAGGAGTTCGGCCTGAAGAAGATGTGGAAGTCGCCCAACGGCACCATCCGCAACATCCTCGGCGGCGTCATCTTCCGCGAGCCCATCATCATCTCGAACATCCCTCGCCTGGTGCCGGGCTGGAACAAGCCGATCATCATCGGCCGTCACGCCTTCGGCGACCAGTACCGCGCCACCGACTTCGTGTTCAAGGGCAAGGGCAAGCTCACGGTCGAGTTCACCCCCGAAGACGGCTCCGAGCCGATGAAGTTCGACGTCTATGACGCTCCGGATGACGGCATCGCCCAGGTGCAGTACAACCAGGACGCGTCGATCCGCGACTTCGCGCGTGCCTCGCTGAACTACGGCCTCACCCGCAACTACCCGGTGTACCTCTCCACGAAGAACACGATCCTGAAGGCCTACGACGGCCGCTTCAAGGACATCTTCCAGGAGATCTTCGACACCGAGTTCAAGGAGCAGTTCGACGCCGCCGGTCTCACCTACGAGCACCGCCTCATCGACGACATGGTCGCCTCGGCGATGAAGTGGGAGGGCGGCTACGTCTGGGCCTGCAAGAACTACGACGGCGACGTGCAGAGTGACACCGTGGCCCAGGGCTTCGGCTCGCTCGGCCTGATGACGAGCGTGCTCGCGACTCCGGATGGCAAGGTCGTCGAGGCGGAGGCCGCGCACGGCACCGTCACCCGGCACTACCGCCAGCATCAGGCCGGCAAGCCCACGTCGACCAACCCGATCGCCTCGATCTTCGCCTGGACCCGAGGGCTCGCCCACCGCGGCAAGCTCGACGGCAACCAGGAGCTGATCGACTTCTCGCTCGCCCTCGAAGACGTCGTGATCAAGACGGTCGAGTCGGGCAAGATGACGAAAGACCTGGCACTCCTGGTCGGCCCCGACCAGCCGTACCAGACCACCGAGGAGTTCCTGGCGACGCTGGACGCCAACCTCCAGGAGCGCATGGCGGCCTGACCCGCCCGCTCCACCCGAAGGCCCCCGACCGCCCAGCGGCCGGGGGCCTTCGGCGTCCCACCCGCGCGCGGCTGGGGCGGGGCGAAAACGACGGAGGCCCGGCCGAACGACGGGCCCGGCCTCCGTCGTTCCCCGGCCGCCCACCCATACCCCGTCGTCACCGGCCGCCCCGAAGGGTGGGTCAGGGCGGGTCAGGGGAGGGGTCGGCCGGCCGCCCAGACGTGGCGCACGTGGAAGGTGTGGGTGAGGAGCACCAGGTCGGCAGCCAGGCCCGGGCGGAGACGGCCGAGGTCGGGCCGGCCGAGAACGCGGGCGGGTGTGGCGGTGAGGGCGGTGACCGCCGCGACCGGGTCGACACCCGCGGCCACGATGGCGCGGAGGGCCGCGTCCTGCGTGAGTGTCGAACCGGCGATGGTGTCGGTGCCCGTGAGGGTGGCGACACCGTCGGCCACCGTGACGTCGAGTGTGCCGAGTCGGTATGCGCCGTCGGGGGCGCCGGCGGCGGCCATCGCGTCGGTGACCAGCGCGATGCGGTCGGGGGCGGCAGCGAACGCGAGTGCGAGCACGGCGGGGTGCACGTGCACCCCGTCGGCGATGAGCTCGAGCGTAACCCGAGGGTCGTCGAGGGCTGCCGTCACCGGCCCGGGGTGGCGGTGGTGGATGCCCGGCATCGCGTTGAAGGCGTGGGTGAGCAGGGTGGCGCCCCGGTCGAACGCCCGGCGGGTGAGCGCGTAGTCCGCATCCGTGTGGCCGATCGCCACCACGGCACCCGAGGCGGCGAACGTGTCGATCGCCTCGAGCGCGCCCGGCAGCTCGGGCGCGATGGTGACCTGGGCGAGTCGCCCCTCCGACGCCTCGAGCAGCTGCTTCAGAACGTGATGGGTGGGCACGCCGAGGAAGTCGACGTTGTGCGCGCCCTTGCGAGCCGGCGCGAGGAACGGCCCTTCGAGGTGCGAACCGAGCACGAGCGGGTCGTGGGCGGCAAGGCGGGCGATGGCGTCCAGGGACGCGGCCAGTACGTGCGGAGGGTTGGCCACGAGCGAGATCACCGAGCGGGTGGTTCCGTGCGTGCGGTGCACGGCGAGGGCCGAGCGGATGGCGTCGGTGCCGTCGTCGAACGAGAAGCCGCCGCCGCCGTGCGCGTGCAGGTCGATGAATCCCGGGGTGAGCCAGTCGCCGCCGGCGTCGACCACGATCGGGTCGGCCTCGGGCGACGGCGTTTCAGGGCCGGACGAGGGAACGTCGGAGCGAGCCTCCGTCGTCGCCCCGAAACTCCGTCGTTCGCCGACGTGCGTGCGCCAGCCGTCGCCGGTGCCGGTCGCCACGACGGTGCCGCCGTGGGTGAGGAGCCAGAAGTCGTCCAGCACGCCGTCGGCGTCGAGTTTGCGGGCGCCGTGCACCAGCAGCGGATGCGCGGAGCCCGCCGGGTTCATGCGAGCTCCCGGCGCCCCGCGATGACACCGCTCACCGCGGCCACGACTCCGAACACCAGGGCCACGATCGGCTGCTCGAGCATCAGCCAGGCCAGCGCCGCCGACCCCAGCAGCACGATCTCGACCAGGGCGCGCCCGAAGGAGTCGAGGTGGATGACCGAGCGCGGTGACAGGAACAGCGCCCAGACGAGGATGGCGAACAGTGGCGTCACGATGCCGAGCGCGATGTTCCAGGGGAAGGGCCAGGCCACGATGCCCCAGAAGGCGAAGGTGAACACGGCGAACAGCTCCACGAGGAGCCGGACGACGTCGTTCACCTGGAGGCGGGGCGGGGTTGTGCTCACACAGCAATGCTAGACGCCCGTGTTTCGAGTTTGTAAAGATCGCAAACGAATACCCCGCAACCCTTGATGCGAGTTAGTTCGTACGCTTTACTAACCCCATGACAGCGCTCCGTCCCCTCCGCCCTTCATCGAAGGTGCTGCCGGTCGACGCCCGCGGGCACAACCGCTCGCTGGTGCTGCAGACCCTCTACCGCGACGGGCGGCGCAGTCGCGCCGACATCGCCCGGGAGACCGGCCTGACCCGCGTGACGGTGAGCGCTCTCGTGGCCGACCTGATGGCCGACGGACTGGTGGTGGAGCTCGGGCAGCGCGAGGAGATCCGGCCCGGAAAACCCGCCACCCTGCTCGACCTCGACCGATCGGCCTTCGTGATCGTGGGGCTCGACCTCTCCGAGCACTCCGGCTTCACCGGGGCGCTGCTCGACCTCGACGGCGCCATCAGCGCCCGGGCCGAGGTGCCCCTCGACGGCAGCACCGGCGACGCGGCGGTGCAGAAGGTCGTCGCCCTCGCCCATGACCTGATCGGGCAGGCCACGGCTCCGGTGCTCGGCATCGGGGTGGGCTCGCCCGGTGTGGTCGACCTCGGCGGAACCGTGCTCTCCGCGCCCAACCTCGGCTGGAACGGGATGCCTCTGCAGAGCATCCTCGCCGAGCGCTTCGGCGTGCCCGTGCTCGTCGCGAACGACGCCAACGCCGCAGTGCTCGCCGAGCACAGCTTCGGCGGTGCCGACAGCGACGCGATGCTCATCACTGTCGGTCACGGTGTCGGCGCGGGCCTCCTGCTCAACGGCACCCCGCTCTACGGCAGCCGCTTCGCCGCCGGCGAGATCGGCCACGTGGTGGTGGGCACCGACGGGGGCGCGGTCTGCGCCTGCGGAAAGCGGGGGTGTCTCGAGACGTGGCTCAGCATCCCGAACCTGATCGTCCGGCTCGAGGGGGAGGAGGGCGCCGCGCGAACGGCCGTCCTCCGGGAGGCGGGCCAGCGGCTCGGCATCGCCCTCGCGCCGGTGGTGGGAGCGCTCGACCTCAGCGAGGTCATCCTGAGCGGCCCCACCGACCTGCTCGGCGGGCCGCTGATGACAGCGACCCTCGAGACCCTGCGCAGCCGCACGATGGCCGAGTTCCACGGCTCACTCACGCTGCGCATGACGACGCTCGGGCAGGACATCGTTCTGCGCGGCGCCGCCGTGATGGTTCTCTCGGGCCAGCTCGGCGTGTCATAACCCACCACCAGAGAAGCACTCCATCGCCCTAGGAAAGGCAGAACACCATGAGGAAGACGACACTCGCGGTCACCGCGCTCAGCGTCACCGCAGCCCTCGCGCTCGCCGGTTGCGCCGGAGGCTCGTCGGGAGACAGCGCCGGCGGCAGCGACGAGGCAGCCGACATCCGGGTCTGGCTGAACGGCACCGACACCCCGCAGGATGCCCGTGACTACCTGGTCAGCACGTTCGAGAAAGACCACCCCGGCTCCACCCTCACCATCGAGGAGCAGTCGTGGACGGGGCTCGTCGACAAGCTGACGACGAACCTCTCGGGCTCCGACAGCCCCGACGTGGTGGAGGTGGGCAACACCCAAGCGGCGGCCTTCACCTCGGCGGGCGCCTTCGCCGACCTCTCCGGCGTCGAGGACGAGCTCGGCGGCGACGACCTCCTCCCCGGGTTCGTCGAGGCGGGCAGCTACGACGGGAAGCTCTTCGCAGCCCCGTACTACTCGGGCGCGCGACTGGTGTTCTACAAGAAGGACCTGCTCGCGAACGCGGGCCTCACGGTTCCCACCACGCTCGACCAGTACGTCTCGAACGGTGTGGCGCTCGCCGCGGCCAATCCCGGCGTCTCGGGCATCTACTTCCCGGGCCAGGACTGGTACAACGCGCTGCCCTACATCTGGGAGGCCGGTGGCGAGATCGCCACGCAGAGCGGCGACACCTGGACGTCGAGCTTCTCCAGCCCCGAGTCGATCGCGGGCCTGAAGCAGGTGCAGGAGGTCATGACGAAGGCGAGCGTCGCCCCGAAGGACGGCAACGAGACCGACCCGCAGGTACCGTTCTGCGAGGGGACGGTCGCGAACCTCAGCGCCCCCAGCTGGGTGAAGGGCTCCATCCTGGCCCCGGCCGACGCGGATGCGCCCGGCTGCCCCGATCAGGAGGCCAACCTCGGCGTCTACGCGCTCCCGGGTGCGGACGGCGGCGCGGCGCACGTGTTCGCGGGTGGCTCGAACATCGCGGTGTCGGCGAACTCGGCCCATCCGGAGCTCGCCACCGATGCCCTGGAGATCATGCTGAGCGACGAGTACCAGACGATCCTCGGCGAGAACGGGCTCGTGCCGGCCAAGATCTCGCTCGCCTCGACGCTCGGCACCGACGAGGTGGCCACGGCCATCGCGGAGGCCGCGGCCAACGCCAAGCTCACCCCGGCCTCGCCGAAGTGGGCCGACGTGGAGGCCTCGGGCGCCCTGCAGGACTTCTTCGTCAGCATCGCCCAGGGCGGTGACGTGGAGGAGCTCGCGAAGGCCCTCGACGAGAAGATCGACGGCATCCTGAACTCCTAGAGCTCGAGCCGTCGAACCAGACGGTGGCCGGGGCGGCGCGCGAACACCGCCATCGGCCACCGTCGGCCCCGTGCCCATCGCCCTAGGAAGGTGATTGGCGCATCCGCAATCGTAGTAGGAGTACCGTCTGATGACCTCGCCAGTGCTGCTCGTGCGCGAGCACGAGTCCGGGGGTGTGCAGGAGCTGCCGCCCGATCCCGGAACCGCGAAGCGCCCACGCGCCCGGTTCACCCCGATCCTGCTGCTCGTCCCCGCCCTGATCGTGCTCGCCGCGGTGATCGGCTGGCCTCTGGTGCAGCTGTTCGTGATGTCGTTCCAGGAGTTCGGACGCGCCCAGGTGTTCGGGGCGCCGGCTCCGTTCATCGGGCTCGACAACTACACGCGGGTGCTCGGCGATCCGCAGTTCTGGGCGGTGCTCGGCCGGAGCCTGCTGTTCTGCGTCGCCAACGTGGTCACGGCGATGGTGCTCGGCACCTCGGTGGCGCTGCTGATGAAGCGCACCAATCGCTTCTTCACCGTGCTGGTCTCGGTGGGCCTGCTGCTCGCCTGGGCGATGCCGGCGCTCACCGCCACGATCGTGTGGGGCTGGATGTTCGACACCCAGTACGGCGTGGTGAACTACCTGATGGAAGCCGTGTCGGGCCAGGACTTCACGAACCACTCCTGGCTGATCGACCCGTTCTCGTTCTTCGTGGTGGCCACCATCATCGTCACCTGGGGTGCCGTGCCGTTCGTGGCGTTCACGATCTACGCCGGACTCACCCAGGTGCCCGACGAGGTGCTCGAGGCGTCTCAGCTCGACGGCGCCGGGGCGTGGCAGCGGTTCCGCCTGATCGTGTTCCCGTACCTGCGGTCGATCTTCGTGGTGGTGGTGATCCTGCAGGTCATCTGGGACCTGCGGGTGTTCACCCAGATCTTCGCGTTGCAGGGCATCGGCGGCATCAAGGAGCAGACCTCGACGCTCGGCGTCTACATCTACCAGACCTCCATCGGCGGCGGCGATTACGGCACCGGCGGTGCCATCGCGGTGATCATGGTCGTCCTGATGGTGGCCATCTCGCTGTTCTACGTGCGCCGGAGCCTCAGGGAGGAGGAGCAATGACCAAGAAGCGACTCACGGGCGTCCTGCTCGGCACCGCCTCGATCGTGGTGTTCGCCTGTTCGGTGTTCCCCGTGTACTGGATGGTGAACACCTCGCTGCAGCCCAACAACGAGATCCGCGGCAGCGTGCCGAACTTCTGGCCCCAGCACCTCACCACGGCCAACTACGAGACGGTGATCTTCGATCCGGGTCGGGCGCCGTTCCTGCCGGCCCTCGGCAACTCGCTGCTCGTGACGGTGTCGACTGTGGTGATCGCGCTGGTGTTCGCCTTCCTCGCGTCGCTCGCCGTCACCCGTTACCGGTTCCGCAGCCGTAAGGCGTTCATCTTCGCCATCCTGATCATCCAGATGATCCCGGCCGAGGCCATGATCGTCTCCACCTACCGTGTGCTCGACGGCTGGAACCTGCTCAACACCATCGCCGGGCTCACCCTGGTCTACGTGGCGACCGTGCTGCCGTTCACCATCTGGACCCTGCGCGGTTTCGTGAACGGTGTTCCCATCGAGCTCGAGGAAGCCGCCATGATCGACGGCTGCTCGCGCACCGGCGCCTTCTGGCACATCACCTTCCCCCCTGCTCGCGCCCGGGCTCGTGGCCACCGGTGTGTTCGGCTTCATCCAGGCCTGGAACGAGTTCTTGCTGGCCCTGGTCGTGAACTCGCGCCCCGAGATGATGACGCTGCCGGTGTGGCTGCGCACCTTCCAGCAGGTCACCGGCACCACGAACTGGGCGGCCATCATGGCGGGCTCGACGCTCATGGCCATCCCGGTGATCGTGTTCTTCCTGCTCGTGCAGGGGCGCATGACGTCGGGTCTCGTGAGCGGGGCGGTGAAGGGATGAGCCGCTCCGCCGTGCTCGGCACCCTGCTGCCCGGTTTCGAGGGCACCACCCTGCCGGCCTGGGTCGAACGGATGCTCGGCGAAGGCCTCGCCGGGGTGTGCCTCTTCGGCGAGAACGTCGAGTCGCCGGAGCAGCTCCGCGCCCTCACCGCCGCCGTTCTGGCTGCGAACCCCGAAGCTCTGATCGCCATCGACGAGGAGGGCGGCGACGTCACCCGGCTGTTCTACGACCGCGGGGCCCCGTATCCCGGCAACGCGGTGCTCGGCCGGCTCGACGACGTCGAGATCACGCGGTCCGTCGGGTCTGCGGTCGGCGCAGCCCTCCGCGACGTGGGAGTGAACCTCGACTTCGCCCCCGACGCCGACGTCAACTCCAACCCGCTGAACCCCGTGATCGGTGTGCGGAGCTTCGGTGCCGATCCCGCGCTCGCGGCCCGGCACACCGTCGCGTGGACCGAGGGACTCCAGTCGCGCGGTGTCGCGGCGTGCCTGAAGCACTTCCCGGGGCACGGCGACACCGCGCAGGACTCGCACCTCGCCCTCCCTCACGTCGATGCGCCGGCCGAGGTGCTGCGCGAGCGCGAGCTGGTGCCGTTCGCCGCCGGAATCGCCGCCGGGGCCCGCACGGTCATGACGAGCCACATCGTCCTCGACCGCCTCGATCCCACGCGGCCCGCCACGTTCTCGCCGGACATCCTCACGGGCATCCTGCGCGGCGAGCTCGGCTTCGACGGCGTCGTGGTGAGCGACGCGCTCGACATGGCCGGCGCGAGCGGCAGCATCGGCATCCCGGCAGCGGCGGTGGCGGCGCTCGCCGCGGGCTGCGACCTGCTCTGCCTCGGCACCGGGAACACGGCCGCGCAGCTCGACGGCATCGTCGACGCCGTCGAGGCCGCACTCGAGAGCGGCTCGCTAGACCCCCGGCGTCTCGACGGCGCGCAAGCTCGCAACCGGCAGCTCGCCGGCTGGTTGCGCTCGGCTGCCGTCGACGACTCGTCTCCCGCCACGGTTCCGGATGCCCGTACCGTCGCCACCGCGTTCTCCTGGACGCCCGAGGCCGCCGACCTCCTGACCGGCCCCGGCTGGCACGTGGTGCGCATCGACACCGCTGCGAACAGCGCCATCGGTGTGGTGCCCTGGGGGCCGTTCCGCTCCCTCGGAGATCGGGGCGTGCACCTCCTCGGGCAGGAGATGCTGGAGGACGACTGGCGCACTTGGGTCGGTGACATACCCCGTGAGGCATATGTCCTGGTGATCGGCAAGGACAACGAGCGACGGCCCGAGGTGGTGGCCCTCGTCGACGAGCTGCGGCGACGGCAGCCGCGTGTGGTCACCGTCGACATGGGGTGGCCGGGATCCGACGAACGCTACGCGGGTGTGGCCACCTACGGCGCCTCGGCGCTGGTGGGGGAGGCGCTCGCCGAGGTTCTCGTCGAACGGGCGGTGCGCACATGAGGCTCGGTCTCGACATCGGCGGCACCAAGACGGATGCGGTGGCCGTGGACGACCAGGGCGACGTGGTCGAACGCGTGCGCCTGGCCACCGGCTTCGGCGCCGAAGCCGTGGTGGACACCGCCCTGGAGGGCATCGCCCGGGTGGCGCGCCTGACCGGACGCGACCCGGCGGAGTTCGACTCGATCGGCATCGGCATCCCGGGGCAGGTGGACGCCCGGGCCGGCGTGGTCTCGCACGCCGTGAATCTCGGTTTCGACGAACTCGAGCTCGGTCGCATCGTCACCGACCGCATCGGCTGTCCGGTGAAGGTGGAGAACGACGTCAAGGCGGCGGCGCTCGGCGCCTATCACCTGATGACGGCCCAGCCCTCGCTCACGGCCCGGTCGATGGCCTACCTCAACCTCGGCACGGGCCTCGCCGCCGGACTCGTGATCGACGGCGAGCTCTGGCGGGGCGCCCGCGGAGCGGCCGGCGAGATCGGCCACATCCCCGTCGACCCGAACGGAGTGCTCTGCCCCTGCGGCCAGCGGGGCTGCCTCGAGACGCTCGCCTCGGGCACCGCCATCGCGCGCCGCTGGTCACCCCACGACGCCACCGGCGACGAGATCCCGGCGCGCTCGCTGATGGCCGCTGCGGATGCCGGAGACCCGGAGGCCGTGGCCATCCGGGGGCTGCTGGTCGACAACGTGGCCGCCGCGGTGCGCGTGCTCGTGCTCACCGTCGACGTGGAGGTGGTGATGATCGGCGGCGGTCTCAGCAACCTCGGGCAGTGGCTGCTCGACGAGGTGCGTCGGGTTCTGGCATCCTGGGCCGAGGAGTCGCCGTTCTTGGCGTCGCTCGGGCTCGAGAGCCGGGTTCTGCTCGTACCGGCCGGCTTTCCCGCCGCTGCGGTGGGGGCGGCGCTCGTGGGAGCGCCGGCCGGCCGAGGCGGCCGGAGCGAGAGGGTCGGCGCATGGCAGAAGTGATCGTGGTGGGCTCGCGAACGGCCGCGGGCGCTCTCGTGGCCGAGGCCGTCGAGCGCCTGGTGCTGCAGAAGCCGGATGCGGTGCTCGGCCTGGCCACGGGCGACACCCCGCTGCCGGTGTACCGCGCCCTCGCCGAACGGGTGCGGGCCGGGCTCGACCTCTCCGGCGTGCGGGGCTTCGCGCTGGACGAATACGTCGCTCTCCCGGCCGACCACCCGCAGAGCTACCGCACGGTGATCACCCGTCAGGTGGTGAAGCCGCTCGGGCTCGACCCGGCGGCCGTGCACGTGCCCGACGGGCGCCCGCTCGGCATCGAGACCGCGGGCGAACGCTACGAAGACGCGATCCTGGCCTCGGGCGGGGTCGACCTGCAGCTGCTCGGCATCGGCACCGACGGGCACATCGGGTTCAACGAACCCGGCTCGTCGTTCGCCTCGCTCACGCGGGTGAAGACGCTCACCCGGCAGACCCGGGAGGACAACGCGCGCTTCTTCGACTCGATCGACGACGTGCCGGTGCACAGCATCACCGAAGGGCTCGGCACCATCCTGCGGGCGCGGCGACTGGTGCTGCTCGCGTTCGGGCGCGGCAAGGCGCGGGCCGTGGCGGCGGCGGTGGAGGGCCCGCTGTCGGCGAGCGTGCCGGCGTCGGCCATCCAGCTGCACGCCCGCGCCACGGTGGTGGTCGACGAGGAGGCGGCTTCCGAGCTCGCCGAGCTGGAGTACTACCGCGACGCCTTCGCGCAGAAGCCCATCTGGGACCCGGTCATCCTCTAGCCGAGGTGGCCGGGCGGGTCAGCGGAAGATGATGGTGCGGGCCCCGTCGAGCAGCACGCGGTCCTCCGCGAACCACTTCACCGCGGTGGTGAGTGTGCGGCTCTCCTCGTCTTGCCCGATGGCCACGAGCTCGGCCGGAGTGCGGGTGTGGTCGACCCGCACCACGTTCTGCTCGATGATCGGCCCCTCGTCGAGGTCGCTCGTGACGAAGTGGGCGGTGGCGCCGATGAGCTTGACACCTCGCGCGTGCGCCTGCTTGTAGGGGTTCGCACCCTTGAAACCGGGGAGGAAGGAGTGGTGGATGTTGATCATCCGGCCGGCCAGCCGCTCGCACAGCTCGGGCGAGACGATCTGCATGTACCGGGCGAGCACCACGAGCTCGATGTCGTACTCGTCGACCGCCTCGATCACGCGACGCTCGAACGCGGCCTTCGACTCCGCATCCGTCACCGGCAGCGACTCGAACGGCACGTCGTAGAAGCCGGCGAGGTCGCGGAGCGATCCGTGGTTGGAGAGCACGAGCGGGATCTCGACCGGCAGCTGCCCGGCCCGGCGGCGGAACAGCAGGTCGTTCACGCAGTGCGCGGCCGTGGAGGCGAGCACGAGGGTGCGCAGCGGCCGGCCCACCGTGTCGAGCCGCCACTGCATGCCGTAGCGCTCCACCACGGGCGCGAGCGCCGCCTCGAACACCTCGCGGCCGGCCTCCGACTCCACCTGCAGGCGCATGAAGAACCGGCCGGTGTCGGAGGAGGAGAACTGCTGGCTCTCGGTGATGTTTCCGCCCGACTCCACCACCGCTCCGCTCACCGCGTGCACGATTCCGGGCAGGTCGGCGCAGACGAACGTGAGCACCCAGTGATTCCGCGGCAACGACATGTTCTCTCCTCTTGCCTGTCTCAGGCTCTCCGCTAGAATAGTCAGTGGTCGCGCGGTCATCGTTCGGCCACGGGCATGTACGAAGTCGTCGCCGTCTGCGAGACGCTTTTTTCGCCACGGTGCTTCAGGTCGTCAGGAACCGGCACTCGAGCCTCCTCTGTCCGCCGAATTTCGAGATGTCTTCGAATGGTGCGCACTGCTGTGACCACATTTCTGCCTCAGACCGGGTCGGTGCCGGTCGTGAAACGCTTCCCCTGGGGCGGCCTGATCGTTCTGGCGACGGCCGTCTTCCTCTCGGTGACCGCCGAGATGATCCCCACCGGCCTCCTGCCCGAGATGAGCTCCGGCCTCGGCGTCACCGAGTCGCAGACCGGTCTGCTGATCAGCTTCTTCGCCTTCGCCGTGGTGCTCACCAGCGTGCCGCTCAGTCTGCTGTTCAAGCGCATCCCGCGTCACCTGCTGCTGGTGGGCGTGCTGATCGTGGTGGCCGTCACGAGCGTTCTGGCCTCCCAGGCCCCGAGCTACGAGTTCCTCGTGGTGGTGCGCATCATCGGCGGCATGGCGCACGGCGTGTTCTGGGGCGTGGTGGGCGCCTACTCGGCGCACCTCGTTCCGAAGGAGCAGATCGGCCGGGCCGTGGCGCTCACCACCGGCGGCGGAACGCTCGCGTTCGTGCTGGGCGTGCCGCTGGCCACCACCGTGGGCCACGCGTTCGGCTGGCGCATCCCGTTTCTCGCCGTGGGCCTGCTGGCGCTGCTCGGCGCGGTGCTGCTGTGGTTCATGCTGCCCCGGGTCGACCACCTCCAGCACACCGCTCCGGATGCGGGGCTCACCGCGAGCGGTCGCCGTCGCCGCTTCGTGTGGAACGACAGCATCCCGGCCGTCGCCCTGGTGTGCATCTTCGCCGCCGTGGTGACGGTGGGCCACTACAGCTTCTACACCTACATCGCCCCCTTCATGATCGACCGCATGGGGGTGGCCGAGGGTGAGGTGGGTCTGCTCCTGCTGGTCTACGGCGTCGCCGGCGCCGTCGGCCTCGTGATCGCCGGAGCGCTCTTCGGCAAGCGCCCGTCGACGGGGCTGGTGCTCGCGCTCGTCACCACGGCCGTCTCCGTGCTGCTGCTGGCGGTGTTCACGGCGAACCCCGTGGTCGCGGTGGGGGCCTTCGCGCTGTGGGGCGTGGTGTTCGGCATCATCCCGACGCTCATGGCCACGCGGTTGATGCACGTGGCCGACCCCGCCATCCGTGACTCGGCCAGCGCGTTCTACTCCACGGCCTTCAACGTGGGCATCGGCCTGGGAGCCGTCGTGGGTGCCTTCTTCCTCGACACCTTCGGCCTCGAGGCGCTGCCCTGGGTCGATCTCGTGGCCATCGCGATCTCGGGTGCGCTCCTGCTCGCGACGCCGGCTCTCACTCGCCGTGGCCGCCGCTCCTGAGGTAGGCTGACGGCGTCGCAACTGGCGTTCAGATGGTCACCATCGGGAAGCGACGGACAGGGATTCGGCCGCGCGCCTGGGTCGATACAGATCCCGACACTCTGTCCGTCATGCCGAAAAGGAGCCACCCGTGTCCGACACCTTCAACTCGCCCCTCAGTGAAGTCGATCCCGAGATCGCGGAGGTGCTGAAGCTCGAGCTCGGCCGCCAGCGCGGCACGCTCGAGATGATCGCCTCCGAGAACTTCGTGCCTCGCGCCGTGCTCGAGTCGCAGGGCTCCGTGCTCACCAACAAGTACGCCGAAGGCTACCCGGGCCGCCGCTACTACGGCGGCTGCGAGTTCGTCGACATCGCCGAGGAGCTGGCCATCGCCCGCGCCAAGTCGCTGTTCGGCGCCGAGTACGCCAACGTGCAGCCGCACTCGGGAGCCACGGCCAACGCGGCCGTGCTCTCGGCCATCGCGACGCCCGGCGACACCATCCTGGGCCTCGAGCTCGCGCACGGCGGGCACCTCACCCACGGCATGAAGCTCAACTTCTCGGGCAAGCTCTACAACGCGGTGTCCTACGGCGTCGACCCCGAGACCTTCCTCGTCGACATGAACGTGGTGCGCGACAAGGCGCTCGAGCACAAGCCGCAGGTCATCATCGCCGGTTGGTCGGCCTACCCGCGTCAGCTCGACTTCGCCGCCTTCCGTGCCATCGCCGACGAGGTGGGCGCCAAGCTCTGGGTCGACATGGCGCACTTCGCCGGCCTCGTGGCCGCGGGTCTGCATCCCTCGCCCGTTCCCTTCGCCGACGTCGTCTCGTCCACGGTGCACAAGACCATCGGTGGCCCCCGCTCCGGCTTCATCCTGAGCCGCGACACGGCGCTGGCGAAGAAGCTCAACTCCAACGTCTTCCCCGGCCAGCAGGGCGGCCCGTTGATGCACGTCATCGCGGCCAAGGCCACCGCCTTCAAGCTCGCCGCCACCGATGAGTTCAAAGACCGCCAGGTTCGTACGCTGAGCGGCGCCCGTCTGCTCGCCGAACGCCTGGTGGCCGACGACACCCGTGCCGCCGGCGTCGACGTGCTCACCGGCGGCACCGACGTGCACCTCGTGCTCGCCGACCTGCGCACCAGCGAGCTCGACGGCCAGCAGGCCGAAGACATCCTGCACGAGGTGGGCATCACGGTGAACCGCAACTCGGTGCCGTTCGACCCGCGCCCGCCGATGGTCACCTCCGGCCTCCGCATCGGCACGCCGGCGCTCGCCACCCGCGGCTTCGGCGACGTCGAGTTCACCGAGGTGGCCGACATCATCGCCACCGCCCTCAAGCCGGCTCCGGATGTCGAGGCGCTCCGCGCCCGCGTTCTGACTCTCACCGACGGCTTCCCGCTCTACCCGGGCCTCGAGCAGTGGTAGCCGTTCGGCTCGACGGCGTCGCGACAGCGTCGGCGCTGAAGGCGGAGATCGCCACGCGCGTCGAGGCGCTGCGGGCGCGCGGCATCCGCCCCGGGCTCGGCACGCTGCTCGTCGGCAGCGACCCCGGGTCGATCTCCTACGTGGCCGGCAAGCACCGCGACTGCGCCGAGGTGGGCATCGAGTCGGTTCGGGTCGATCTGCCCGACACCGCCACCGAGGGCGAGGTGCGCGCCGCGATCGAGCAGCTCAACGCCGACGACTCGGTGACCGGCTACATCGTGCAGCTGCCGCTGCCGAACGGCATCGACGAGAACGCGATGCTCGAGCTGATCGACCCGGCGAAGGACGCCGACGGCCTGCACCCCACCAACCTCGGGCGTCTCGTGCTCGGGGTGGCCGGCGAACTGAACTCGCCGCTGCCCTGCACTCCGGCGGGCATCGTCGAGATGCTGCGGCGCTACGACGTGCCGCTCGCGGGCAAGCACGTGGTGGTGGTGGGCCGCGGCCTCACCGTGGGCCGCCCGCTCGGGCTGCTGCTCACCCGCAAGGGAATCGACGCCACCGTCACGCTCACGCACTCCCGCACGGCCGATCTGGCCGCCGAGGTGCGCCGGGCCGACGTGGTGGTGGCTGCAGTCGGCGTGCCCGGTCTCATCCAGCCCGACTGGGTGAAGCCAGGAGCGGCGGTGCTCGACGTGGGCATCACCCGCGTGGTGATCGAGGAGACCGGCAAGGCGCGCCTCATCGGCGACGTCGACCCCGGAGTCGCCGAGGTCGCCGGCCACCTCTCACCGGTTCCCGGGGGAGTGGGCCCGATGACCCGCGCGATGCTCCTGGCCAACGTGGTCGACGAGGCCGAGCGCCGCGCCCGCTGACCCGTTCGGCCCCGCCGAGTTGCGCCGAATCGCCCCTTCCTGCCCCGCCAGAGGGCGATTCGGCGCAACTCGGCGGGGGCGATTTAGGGTGGAGTCATGAGTGCTCCCACCGGTGACCAGTACCCGCTCGCCCTCGAGTCCGAAGGGCGTTCGGTGGCCGCCGTGGTCACCGAGGTGGCGGCGGGCATCCGGTCGCTCTCGGTCGACGGGGTCGACCTCGTGGAGCCGTTCGCCGAGTCGTCGACGCCGCCCGGGGCAGCGGGCATCGTCCTGATGCCCTGGCCCAACCGGGTGGCGGGCGGCCGCTGGATGCTCGACGGCGCCGTGCAGCAGCTCGACATCACCGAGCCGAAGTACGGCAACGCCAGCCACGGGCTGCTGCGGTACACGGCCTATCGGGTGGTGGCTCAGGAGCCCTCGCGGCTGCTGCAATCCGCATCCGTCTTTCCGCAGCACGGTTACCCGTTCCGCCTCGACACCACCGTCGAGCACGCGCTCACCGCCGAGGGCATGACCGTCACGCACACGGTGCTGAACGCGTCGGCTGAGCCGGCTCCGGTGGCCGTCGGCGCGCATCCGTATCTCCGCATCGGCGACGTGCCGGTGGAGGAGCTCACGGTCACCGTCGATGCGACGACCCGTTTCGTCACCGACGAGCGCCAGATCCCCGTGGCCGAGGAGCCCGTGGTCGGCACGGAGTACGATCTCGCCCACGGTCGCCGCATCGGCGATCTGGCCATCGACGACTGCTACGGCGGGGTGGCGATGACGGATGGCCGCAGCCGGCAGCGGGTGCAGGCCCCCGACGGCCGTGCGGTCGAGCTCTGGGCCGACGCCGACTTCGGCTTCGTGCAGGTGTTCACTCCGCCGGCGTTCGCCTCGATCGACGGTCCGCGGAAAGCGATCGCCATCGAGCCGATGACGGCTCCCGCCGACGCCTTCAACTCGGGCCGGGGACTGCGCTGGCTGCAACCGGGGGAGCGCTGGGAACTGCGGTGGGGCATCCGATTCCTGGCCGAACCGTCTGGCCGCTGAGCCGGGATCTCGGCGGGCGCGGCGCACCCGCGCATCGTCATCTGCACCACGATCGGGCCGGCCGGCCGCATCCGCTCATCGGTATGCTCGCCTCATGACTGACGCGCGGCCCGTTCCTCGACCGCGGCGGCGCTGGCTGGTACCCGTGGCCGTGCTCGTGGCGGTGGCGGTGTACGCGGTGGTCGTGCTGCTCTACGCGGGCAGCTACCGGGTGTCGAGCGATGCGTGCCATACGGTCGTCGAAGGAACCGACGGCGCGACGGTGGTACTGCAGCCTTCGGCGGTGCACGCGACCAATCAGCGCATCGAGTTCCAGCTCACGCCGCAGCTGTCCGGCGCACTTCTGTCCAACGACAACTTCACCCCGAAGAACGACCTTTCGGTGTTGATCTCCCCGGTGGACGGGTCGCAAGTTCTGACGTTCAAGGGCGGGGACGCCCTCGCGGGGTCGACTCAGTCGGTCTACGCCGAGGGAGTCGTCGAGGAATGGCCGTTCGACACCTACCGTGCCGAGGTGACCGCGGTGGCGTTCACGGGGCAGGGCGACGACAAGGTGACCATCCCTACGACAGTGTGCCTGCACGACAGTGTGCCAGGGTGGCAGTTGAGCACCGAGATGGTCTCGGACACCGACAATACCGTCGAGACGACGGCGGGCACGGTGCCCCTGCCGAGTGTGGCCATCACGGCCACACGAACCGCCAGTACGGTGGCGTTCGGCATCGTGCTGCTTGCCTTGATGGCGCTGATTCCGGCGCTCGTGCTGTTCGTGGCGATCAGCACCTACACCGGCCGCCGCAAGGTCGAGGCCACTCTCACGAGCTGGATGGGGGCGATGCTCTTCGCCACCATTCCGCTCCGCAACTTCTTGCCGGGATCGCCGCCCGTGGGGTCGTGGATCGACTACCTGATCGTGCTGTGGGTGATCGTAGGGCTCGTCGCCGGGCTGACCATCTACGTCCTGGCGTGGAACCGATGGGGAACGCGGGTGGCACCGCGAGGCTCTGCGCCGCCGCCCGATCCGCTCGACTGACCCGACTGCTGACCCGCCGGGTTGATCCTGTCGATCGGCCGCCGACCTGGAGCTCAGCGGAGTGTGGGCAGGATCCCCAGCAGCACGGCTGCGGTCACGGCGCAGGCGGCGGTGACGGCCACGAAGGCCGCCACCCACACGACCGCGGGGATGTGCGTGAGCCGGGCGAGCGCATCCGCGTCTGAGGTGCCCCGGCGACTGTGGCGCCGGGTGAACCCGAGTTCGACGGCCGAGCGCACCGACCCGGCGACGAGCACCAGGCAGAGCAGCAGCGGCAGGGCCGATCCCACGCCGCTCGGCAGCAAAAGGATGCCCGCCACCAGCACCGCGCCCACAGCCAGCACCACGGCGCCGCCCACCACGTTGCGCACGAGCACCAGTGCCAGCAGGAGCAGCACCACGAGCCCGATCACCACCGCGACGGCCTGACCCGCTACGGTGGCCCACACCCCCGCCAGCCCGATCAGGGCGGGGCCCGGATAGCCGGCGGCGAACGTGAGCACCACGCCGAGGCCGGTGGGCCGCCCGCGCGACACCGTGAGACCGCTGGTGTCGGAGTGCACCCGGATGCCGCCCAGCCGCCTCCCGGCCAGCGTCGCCACGATGGCATGCCCGCCCTCGTGCGCCAGCGTCACCGCGAACCGCGCGACGCGCCACACGGGAGTCACGGCCACGATCACGAGCGCCACCCCCACGGCGACGAGTGCCGACACCACCGACGGTGCGGCCGCCCGCTCGATCAGCAGCGCCCACGTCTCCGAAACCCACTCCACCCCAGCACGCTACCGGCTCCGCCTCCGAGCCCGCCCGGCGACCGGCCACCCGGCGCCGGATGCCAGGCGCCGCGAGGTCTTGTCCTGCACAGGGATGCCATACAAAGCTCGCCGACTCGTGCCGTGCAGTGAGCCCTCGGCGGTCGTCCGACAGGTAGTCTTGTGTCAAGTGGATCGGGAATGCTCGATCGGCGTCAGGCCTCTGGGAATCCCGGAGGCTTTTCGCTTGTCACGGATAGACCTTCAATCCGAAACCTGCCGTCTTGCCACTCGGTGACCGCACTATCTTCGACGCGATGATCGACCAGGAGCGGTTCGACTGTTCGCCTCTCACCACGGAGAGACCGATCGGCCGCGCGATCATGTCGGCCAGCTGTAGGCCGGTGCTGTTCGCGGACTTCGGAGCGCACTTGAAGGCCAAGGTCTGGGCCAGACCGCGAATGCGCGTGGTGTCGAGCACGCGCCGGAACTCGAGTTCCAGCAGCCGGTCCTCCTGCTTGCCACGGCTCTCGAAGACGACGTGGGTCGTGCGTCCGACCTGTTTCCTCGCCTGCAGTTGGAAGAAGACGCGCTCCAACCCGTACTCGAGCGCCACGTGGTAGGGATTCTCCTGCAGACCGCGCCGTGCGATGAACTCGTGCTTGTTGATCACACAGGACACGACCCCGAACCGAGCGCGATCGATGATGCCGCTCAGTTCGTCCATGAAGCGGGCACGCACGTCCGCACGGAGAAGGATGTCGAAGGGCGGGAGAGACTTCCGGATCTCACGTTCGTGCAGCACGACCATGTCATGGCCGAAGTGACGGAACTTGAGGCGTTGTACCGCCGGGACGATCTGGTCGACGTAGTCCTGGACGGGGAAGATGCAGAAGGCCAGAACAAAGACCGGAAACTCGGGGTTGACCTTCCTGAGCTCATGGTCGCCGCTCTCATCTACGTAGACGACGTAATCTCCGAACCGCATCGCACTCCTTCTTGCATGAGAATAGCTCAGGTAAGAGTGTGGTGGGATGCAGAGGAGCGGCTACCCCTCGATGTCGTCGAAGTCGCTCGCCGAGCAGGTGACGAACGCGAACTCGCCGGTCGCCGTCTGAGTGGAGACGACCTCGCCGTCGACCGTGATGGTGCAGGTGATGGTGGCCGACTCTGAGCCCGAGTTACCGCTGAGGAAGAACGTGTTGAAGTCGAACGTGCCGCCGGTCTCGACGGTGAAGTCCTTCACGAAGGGGGCCGCGACCGCCGTGCTGGACTCCGTGCCGGAGTTGCCGCTGGTGTACGTCGAGTACGTGACGTCGACCGTGGGGAGCGTGCTGGTGACTTCGTACGTCACGTCGACGGGCGCCGCAGCCGCGGCGGAGTTCGACGCCTGTACGTCCTTGATGCCGTCGCTGACCGCGCTGGCGAACCCGGCGGTGTACACGATCGCCAGGATGATCGACAGGATCGCGGCCACGACGCTCACGATGAGGCCCGCGATCGCGATTCCCTTGGCCTTGCCTTTCAGCACGAGCCCGATGACGCCCAGCACGATGCCGATGAACGCGAGGAAGCCGGTGCCGTAGTTCAGGAACGGGACGAACGCGCCGAGAAGGGCGAGCCCACCCACGATGAGCGAGGCGATGCCGACGCCATTCGTTCGGGATGCAGCCGGAGGTGCCGGCTGGTACGGGGCCTGCGGCGGGTAGTAGGGAGGCTGCTGTGAGTTAGTCATGTGTCGATCATGACAGAGGAGGCCCGCTTACCGACGCCGATGTCTCACGCGAGGTGGGCCCGGAGGGGCTCGAACCCTCGACCCGCGGATTAAAAGTCCGATGCTCTGCCAACTGAGCTACAGGCCCTCGGGTCAAGGCTATCGCGAATTGGAGGCGGCCCGCGGCCTGCCGGGTGTTCCCTGTGCGCAGAAGAGGTGCGGGAACGGATGGGGGATGCGTAGCGTTGGACTCCTCGAATGCCCGCACCCCGGCAGAACGGCAGGTTCCCCACCGCATGGCTGACGACTTCCATCGCCCCGCCCTCTTCGACAACTCGGCCTTCGAGGCCTTCCAGGGCGGAGACGACCCCGCCACCATCAATCGCGTCGCCCACGAGACGGCCGGTGCCCTGCTCAGCCGGGTGCGCGACGACCCGCAGCCCGACGTGATCGAGCGCCTGCTCGCCTTCACCGACGACCACGGTATCGACGCGATCGCCGAACTCTGGGCCCGCGCCTCCGCCCACAGCCTGCCGGGGAGCCTCTGGCGCATCTATCTGCTGCGCGTGCTCATCCGGCAGGACCCGGAGCTCGCGAGCTATTTCTTCGAGCGCGGCTCCAACCTCATCCAGAGCATCGACCCCGTGGTGGCCGGCGCGGAGTCGCCGACCGGCCCGAAGGAGATCACCGAACTCGCCGACCGCATCCTCACCGGACTGTTCACCGGCGATTTCGCGGTGGCGCTCGACCGGGCGGCATCCTTCTGCCGGATCATGGCGCAGGGCTGCGTGAGCATCGCGGATGACGCCGAGATCGGCGCACCCGAGACGGCCACCACCCTCACCACCCGGGCCCTGCGGTTCGAGACCATCGGCGGCGACCTGGCGGAGTCGGCGTCGCTCTGGCGGCACGACAGCCTCGAATGACCGGCTAAAATAGGAGAGTCGGGCCGCAGTAACCCCGGGCTCCAAAATTCGCCGCTCCGAGCGGCCTTCCGCCGAGAGGCGTTTCTGCGGCCCGGCACCTCCCACGAAGCTCCCCGGCGAACCGGCAGAATGCCCCCGATCGCAAACCGGATGCCGCCGTGTTCCGAATAACGATTGTGGACATCGACCGAGGCACCCAGGCTCTCCTCCAGCCGCGAGGTGTCATGCTAGAACTCGTGACCACCGATCGAGACCGCCGAGACGACGACGGCGGTGACCCGGCCAGCACGCTCGACCAGCTCCTCGTGCAGGTGGCCCAGGGTGACCAGCAGTCGTTCTCCGAGCTCTACGACCGCGTCGCACCACGCATCCTCGGCCTCGTGCGCCGCGTTCTCGTCGACCACGCCCAGAGCGAGGAGGTCACCCAGGAGGTGATGCTCGAGATCTGGCGCACCGCCACCCGCTTCGAGGCCGGCCGGGGCAGCGCGATGGCGTGGATGCTCACCATGGCCCACCGCCGTGCGGTCGACCGAGTGCGTTCCTCGCAGGCCGGTCACGACCGCGACGAGCGCATCGGTCTCCGCGACATCGAGCCCGACTACGACCACGTGAGCGAGTCGGTCGAGATCCGCATCGAGCACGAGCGGGTCAAACGCGCCATGACGCAGCTCACCGACCTGCAACGCGAAGCCATCTCGTTGGCCTACTACGGCGGCTACAGTCACAGCGAGGTGGCCGCTCTCCTCTCTATCCCGGTGGGCACGGTCAAGACGCGATTGCGCGACGGGATGATCAGACTTCGAGACGCCCTGGGGGTGACGGCATGACGAACGACAACAGCACCACGGACGGTGGCGACGACTTCGACGCCCGCCTGCTCACGGGCTCCTTCGCTCTCGACGCACTGAGTGCCGAGGAGGCCTCGGCGCTCGAGAGCCTGCTCGGCAGTTCCGACTCGCTCCGTGAGGAGACCGACGAGCTCGTCGAGACCGCTGCGCTTCTGGGGTTGTCGATCGCTCCCATCGAGCCCTCGGCGCGGCTGAAGAGCGAACTCATGGCGAAGCTCTCCCTCACTCCGCAGCTTCCGGCGCTGCCGCATCAGATTCCGGATGCGCCGGCAGCCGCCGAGCCGGTCGCCGCCGAGCCGGCAGCGGCCGAGCCGGCAGCAGCGGCGCCTTCATCCGCCGAGTCCCGCGCCCGGACACGGTGGTTCGCCCGTCCGGCCGGCGCGCTGGCCGCGGTCGCGGCGGCGGCGGCCTTGTTCGTGGGCGGCGGCTTCGTGGGCAGCGCCATCGTGAACGGTACCGGCAGCTCGAACGTGGCCGATTCGTCGGCGGCCGAGCTCGCTCGCATCACGGCCGCGGCGGACGTGCAGCGCGCATCCGTCGACGTCGCGGGGGGCGGAACCGCCACCGTGGTGTGGTCGAACGAGCTGGGCCGCTCGGCGGTGCTCGCGGAGGACCTGCCCGAGCTGCCCGAGGGCAAGGTCTACGAGGCCTGGTACATCGATTCGAAGGGCCCGGTTCCGGCCGGCACGTTCGACGCGGCGGCCTCGGGAACCTCGTGGCACGTGCTCGACGGCTCGTTGACGGCCGGCGACGTGGTGGGCGTGACGGTGGAGCCGGCCGGAGGCTCCCAGCAGCCCACCACCGAGCCCATCTTCGCGGTGCAGTCGGCCTAGCCCGACAATCCCAAAAGGCCCGAAAAGCGGCGGCGTGTACGTCGCTTTTCGGACCTCGGGGCGGCCGAATCGGTCAGGGCCTCTAACCGGTCGCACCGTGCGCCGCAGGGGCGGCGGCGCACCAGAAAATCAGCGGCTTTCGATCAACCGAAGCGGCCCGAGACGTAGTCTTCGGTGTCTTTCACGGTGGGGTTCGAGAAGATCGTGGTGGTGTCGTCGTACTCGATGAGCTTGCCCGGCTTGCCGGTGCCCGCGATGTTGAAGAACGCGGTGCGGTCGCTCACTCGCGACGCCTGCTGCATGTTGTGCGTCACGATCACGACCGTGTACTCCGCCTTGAGCTCCTCGATCAGGTCTTCGATGGCGAGGGTGGAGATGGGGTCCAGCGCCGAGCAGGGCTCGTCCATCAGGATGACGTCGGGCTGCACCGCGATGGCACGGGCGATGCAGAGGCGCTGCTGCTGGCCGCCCGAGAGGCCGGAGCCGGGGAGGCCCAGGCGGTCCTTCACCTCGTTCCAGAGGTTGGCGCCGCGCAGCGACTTCTCGATCAGCGCGTCGGAGTCGGACTTCGACATGCGCTTGTTGTTGAGCTTCACGCCGGCGAGCACATTCTCACCGATCGACATGGTGGGGAACGGGTTCGGTCGCTGGAACACCATGCCCACCTGGCGGCGCACGAGCACGGGGTCGACACCCTGGCCGTAGAGGTTGTTGCCGTCGATCAGCACCTCACCCTCGACGTGGGCGCCGGGGATGACCTCGTGCATGCGGTTGAGCGTGCGGAGGAAGGTGGACTTGCCGCAGCCCGACGGGCCGATGAAGGCGGTGACCGTGCGGGGCTCGATCTTCAGGGACACGCCTTCGACGGCGAGGAAGTTGCCGTAGTAGACGTTGAGGTCGTTGACTTCGATGCTCTTGGACAAGCGAGTTCCTTCGGTTTCAGAGTCCGCGGTCAGCGGCCGAGTTTGGGAGAGAAGACTTTGGCGACCACGCGGGCCACCAGGTTCAGCGCCATGACGATCAGGACGAGGGTGAGCGCACCGGCCCAGGCGCGGTCGATGTAGGCCTGCGCATCCGTGCCCTGGTTCGCGTACTGGGTGTACACGAACACCGGCAGCGTCATCATGCGCTCGTTGAAGAGGTTGTAGTTCATGCTCTGGGTGTAGCCCGCGATGATCAGCAGCGGAGCGGTCTCGCCGATCACCCGCGAGATGGCGAGCATCACGCCGGTGGTGACGCCGGCGATCGAGGTGGGCAGCACAACCTTCACGATGGTGAGCCACTTCGGCACACCGAGGGCGTAGGCGGCCTCGCGCAGCTCGTTCGGCACGAGCTTGAGCATTTCTTCGCTCGAGCGCACGACCACGGGGATCATGAGGACCGAGAGTGCCACTGCGCCACCGAAGCCGAACCGGATGCCCGGCTGGTTGAGGATGAGCGCGAAGAACGCGAACGCGAACAGACCGGCGACGATCGACGGGATGCCGGTCATCACGTCGACCAGGAAGGTGATGGCCCGAGCCAGGTGACCGCGGCCGTACTCCACCAGGTAGATGGCGGTGAGCAGACCCACCGGCACCGAGATGAGCGTCGCCATTCCGGTGATCTCGAGGGTTCCCACGATGGCGTGCAGGGCGCCGCCGCCCTCGCCCACCACGTTGCGCATCGACTCGGCGAAGAACGAGAGGTCGAAGCGCGGGATGCCGTTGGAGATCACGGTGTAGAGCAGCGAGATCAGCGGCAGCAGGGCCACCAAGAAGGCCAGCGACACCAGCGAGGTGACGAACCGGTTCATGGCGGGGCGAGAGCCCTCGTAGGAGCGGGAGACCACGTAGTTCACGATCACCCAGAGCACGGTTCCGAAGAACGCGGCACCGACGACGTTGAAGTTCTCGTTCACGCCGGCGGCCATCAGGATGACGAAGACGGAGCCGACGATCACCCAGCAGGTGACGAGCAGCAGCCACGGCACGTACTTGGGCAGGATGCCGGTGGTGAGGGTGTTGGCGATGGGCGCCGCGGGCTTCGTGGGAGGAGTGGTGATCGTCGTCATGACTAGTTGGCTCCCGAGAAGGCCTTGCGGCGGTTGACGATGGCACGGGCGATGAAGTTCACCGCGAAGGTGATGACGAACAGGATGAGCCCGGTCGCGATCAGCACGTTAACGCCGACTCCGTGCGCCTCGGGGAAGTTGAGGGCGATGTTCGCGGCGATGGTGGTGGGGTTCGTCGACTGCAGCAGCGCGAACGAGATGAGTACCTGGGGCGAGAGCACCATGGCCACGGCCATCGTCTCGCCGAGCGCGCGGCCGAGGCCGAGCATCGAGGCCGACACGATGCCGGGGCGACCGAACGGCAGCACCGCCGTGCGGATCATCTCCCAGCGGGTGGCGCCGAGGGCGAGAGCGGCCTCCTCGTGCAGCTTCGGCGTCTGCAGGAAGATCTCCCGGCAGAGGGCGGTGATGATCGGCAGGATCATCACCGCGAGCACGATGGCCACGGTGAGGATGGTGCGTCCGGTGCCCGACACGGGCCCGGCGAAGAGCGGGAACCAGCCGAACAGGTCGACCAGGGTCGACCAGAACGGCTGCACGAAGGGGGCCAGCACGGTGATGCCCCAGAGCCCGAACACCACACTGGGAACGGCGGCGAGCAGGTCGATCACGTAGCCTAGGCCCTGGGCCAGCCGGCGCGGTGCGTAGTGCGAGATGAAGAGTGCGATGCCGATGGCCAGCGGAACGGCGATCAGCAGGGCGAGGAACGCGGCCCAGATGGTTCCGAACACCAGGGGGCCGACGTACATCCAGAAGTTCTCGGCACCGCCCTTGAGGTCGCTGGGCTGGGCGCTGAAGGCCGGGATGCTCTGGGCGATCAGGAAGATGGTGACGGCTGCGAGCGTGACGAGGATCAGCGATCCCGCCACGACGGTGGCCGTGGAGAAGATCCGGTCACCCGGCCGTTGCTTGGCCTTCAGCCGCGGCGGTGCGGCGGGCTTGGCGGGAGCGGTGGTCATGGAGCTCGTCTCCTGTCGTCCTGGTGAGGAGTCTTCGTCGGGTCGGTCCGGGTGTCCCCGAACCCGGCTCTGTCCGGTTCCCGCTCCGCGAGGGAGCCGGAACCGGACAGAGAGGGTGGAGCGGTGTTACTTGATGGTCTCGATCGCCGCGGCGACCTTCGACGACAGGTCGGCCGACAGCGGCGCGGCACCGGCCGACTCGGCGGCGACCGTCTGGCCGTCCTCCGAGGCGATGTAGCCGATGTAGGCCTTCACGAGCTCGGCCTGAGCGGCGTCGGCGTACTCCTGGCACACGATGGCGTAGGAGACGAGCACCAGCGGGTAGTGGCTCGGGTCGGTGGTCTTGCGGTCGAGGGCGATCGCGATGTCGTTGGCCTCGCGACCCTCGACCAGCGGCGACTCCTCGACGACGGCGGCAGCGCCCTCGGCGGTGTAGGCCACGAACTCCTCGCCGACCTTGATCTTGGCGACGCCCAGGTCGCCGGCCTTCGACGCGTCGGCGTAGCCGATGGTGTTCGAGCCGTTGGTCACGGCCTGGATGACGCCGGAGGTGCCCTGCGCGCCCTCACCGGTCTGGAAGGGGAAGGCGTCAGCGGCCTTCTCGGTCCAGGCCTCAGGAGCGACCTTGCCGAGGTAGTCGGTGAAGTTCTTGGTGGTGCCCGAGTCGTCGGAGCGGTGAACGGCGGTGATCGGAGCCGAGGGCAGCGTGGCGTCGGCGTTCAGCGCGGCGATGGCCGGGTCGTTCCAGGTGGTGATCTTGCCGCTGAAGATGTTGGCCAGCGTGGCAGCGTCGAGGTTGAGCTCGGTGACGCCCTCGACGTTGAACACGACGGCGATCGGGGAGATGTACACCGGCAGGTCGATGGCCTTGGTGTCGGGAGCGCAGCTGGCGAAGGTGCCGGCGAGCTCGTCGTCGCTGAGGGCCGAGTCGGAGCCGGCGAAGGCGGCGGCACCCGAGATGAAGCTCTCGCGGCCGGCGCCGGAGCCCTGCGGGTCGTAGTTGACGGTCACGCCGTCGTTCGCGGTCTGGAACGCAGCGATCCAGGCCTCCTGGGCCGAGCCCTGCGAGGAGGCGCCGATGCCGGTGAGCGTGCCGGTGAGCGTCGAAGCTGCAGCGGTGCTGTCGTCGGCGGCGGGGGTGCCGCCTTCGTTCGAGGCGCACGCGCTCAGGGCGAGGGCGGCGGTGATGGCGATGACCGCGGGGGCGGCATAGCGCTTGAGCTTCACGAGGAATCCCTTTCGGAGTGATTGCAGATCGGGCCGGTGCGGGCCCGTCCTAGACGCTAAGCGCCACTCCTTAAGAGCCTGCCGCCCGGGGGTGAACGGAAGGTGAACAGCGGGGGCTACAGCGGAACGTGGGTCTCGATGGCGATGATTCCGGAGCCCGGCCGGTCGACCGAGAGGTGCAGCACCGAGAACCCGGCCACGGGCAGGTCGCCGGCGCGCGACGCGCTCACCCTCGTGGCGGTGCCTGTCGCGAGCGCGACCTCCCGCACGATCTCCGGCAGCACGGGGCCGTGACTGCAGAGCACAGTGGTGACCCGCTTGCGTACGCGCTTGCCCACCAGATCACGGATGCCCGTTCGGTCCTCGCCGGCTTCGAAGGAGTCCTGACTGATCGCATCCGTCGTCTTCACCGTGAGGTCGAGGGCCTTGGAGAGCGGCTCGACGGTCTGCCGGCATCTCTTGGCCGTCGAGCTGACCACCCGCGCCGGGCCGAAGCTCCGCAGGGCGGGCACGATCGAACGCGCCTCGCCCCGTCCGCGCTCCGTGAGGGGGCGCGAGGCGTCGGGGCCGTCGAACTGGTAGGGCGGGGTGGCTTTGGCGTGACGGAGCGCGATCAAGGCGAAGGTGCGGGTGACGCCCTCGTCGACGAGCATCCGGAATCGTTCGACGATCTCGGCGTCGCGTTCGTAGGTGAGGGCCGAGAGCGCCTTGCGCATCGGGAGCCACTCGAGGGCGGCCACCTCGCCGTTGGGCAGGAACGATGAGGCCAGCGCCGCCTCGTCGGTGACCTCGGCGGCCCAGTAGTGCACGACCTTCTCGCGGCCGTTCGGCATGGTGTAGTTCGTCATGCCGAGCGGCACGCCGAGGGTCACCGCGAGGCCGGTCTCCTCCGCCACCTCGCGCACCGCGGTCTCCGGCAGGGTCTCGCCGGGGTCGACCTTGCCCTTGGGCAGCGACACGTCGCGGTGCGCGGTGCGGTGGATGACCAGCACCTTCACCTTGCCGTCCACCATCCGCCAGCACACCGCCCCCGCGGCGAAGACCGTCACCGCGTGGTGCCCGGTCGTTTGCGCTTGCTCACGATGTGCATGAGCTCGTCCTGCAGATCGATCAGGGGCTCGCCCTCGGCGTCGACGTCGTTCCTCGTCCACGCGCCCTCGGCGTCGAGCGACCACGACGAGGTCCCGTCGCTCATGGCCATGTCGAACAGGCTGTCGATCTCCTTGAGGTGTCCGGGATCGACCAGACGCACCAGGGCCTCGACGCGGCGGTCGAGGTTGCGGTGCATCATGTCGGCGCTGCCGATGTACACCTGCGGATCGCCGTCGTTCAGGAACGAGAAGATGCGGGAGTGCTCGAGGTAGCGGCCGAGGATGGACCGCACGCGGATGGTCTCGCTCAGCCCCTCCTGGCCCGGCTTCAACGAGCAGATGCCGCGCACCCACAGGTCGATCGGCACCCCCGCCTGGCTGGCGCGGTACAGCTCGTCGATGATGGCCTCGTCGACGATGGAGTTCAGCTTGATGCGGATGCCGGACGGCAGACCCTTTCGGGCGTTCTCGGCCTCGATGGCGATGCGCTTGAGCAGCCCCTTGCGCAGGTGCAGCGGAGCGACCAGCAGGCGCTTGAACTTCTTCTCGATGGCGTAGCCCGAGAGCTCGTTGAACAGCCGTGTCAGGTCTTTGCCCACCTGGTCGTCGGCGGTCAGCAGCCCCAGGTCTTCGTAGATGCGCGAGGTCTTGGGGTTGTAGTTGCCGGTGCCGATGTGGCTGTAGCTCTTCAGCCGGCCCTTCTCCTGGCGGATCACGAGCGCGAGCTTGCAGTGCGTCTTCAAGCCCACCAGGCCGTACACCACGTGCACGCCGGCCTTCTCGAGCTTGCGGGCCCAGGAGATGTTGGCCTGCTCGTCGAACCGGGCCTTGATCTCCACCAGGGCGAGCACCTGCTTGCCGGCCTCGGCCGCGTCGATCAGCGCCTCGACGATGGGGCTGTCGCCCGACGTGCGGTAGAGCGTCTGCTTGATCGCGAGCACGTGCGGGTCGGCGGCGGCCTGCTCCAGGAAGGCCTGCACGCTCGTGGCGAAGGACTCGTAGGGGTGGTGCAGCAGGATGTCGCCGCGCGAGATGGCCTTGAAGATGTCGGGCTTGGCGTTCGGCTCCGGCGGCAGCAGCGCGGCGGCCGTGGTGGGCACGTGCTTGGGGTACTTCAGGTCGGGGCGGGCGATGCGCGTGAGGTCGAACAGTCCGCCGAGATCCAGCGGCGAGGGCAGGCTGTAGACCTCCTGGTCGGTGATGTCGAGCTCGCGCACGATCAGCTCGAGGGTCACCTGATCCATGTCGTCGCTCACCTCGAGCCGGATGGGCGGCCCGAAGCGCCGCCGCAGCAGCTCCTTCTCCAGCGCCTGGAGCAGGTTCTCGGTCTCGTCCTCCTCGACCTCGACGTCTTCGTTGCGGGTGACGCGGAACACATGGTGCTCCACGATCTCCATGCCCGGGAAGAGGTCGCCGAGGTGGTTGGCGATCAGGTCTTCCAGGGTGATGAAGCGCACCTCGTTGGCGCTCTCGCGCTGATCCACCCGGATGAAGCGGTCGAGCACCTGCGGCACCTTGAGTCGCGCGAACTCCTCTTTGCCGGTCTTGGCGTTGCGCACGCGCACCGAGAGGTTGAGCGAGAGGCCGGAGATGTACGGGAACGGATGCGCCGGGTCGACTGCCAGCGGCATCAGCACGGGGAAGATCTGGTTCGAGAAGATGTCGCGCAGGTTCACGCGGTCGGCCTCGTCGAGCTCGTCGTAGGTGGCGATGCGGATGCCGGCCTCGGCCAGTGCGGGGCGCACCAGGTCTTGGTAGGCGGCCGCGTGCCTGGCCTGCAGCTCGTGGGCCTTCACCGAGATGTCGTCGAGCACATCCATCGGCCGGCGGCCCACGTTGGTGGGAACCGCGAGGTCGGTGAGGATGCGCCGCTTCAGTCCGGCGACGCGCACCATGAAGAACTCGTCGAGGTTCGAGGCGAAGATGGCGAGGAAGTTCGCCCGCTCGAGCACCGGGACGGTGGGGTCTTCGGCGAGCTCGAGCACGCGGGTGTTGAAGGCCAGCCAGCTGAGCTCACGGTCGAGATAGCGGCCCTCGGGCAGCGGTGTGCCGGGGAGCTGCGTCACGGCTTCGTCGTAGTCGTCGTCGAAGTCGGTGACGACCCCGGCGTCGAGCGAGATGATGTCGTCGTTCATGCAGCCATCATGTCACCCGCGGTGTGTCCGGCGGGTGAACGAGCTTCCGCCGGCGACCACGATCACCCCGGGGCGACCACGAAGCCCCGCAGCGCCTGCTCGGTGGCCGCGGAAACCGAGGCGGTGCCGCCGAGCAGAACGATTCGGGCGGGCCGGAGGCGCGAGAGCTCGGCCGCGATCGCCGCCGGCACGGTGTCACGCGTGACCAGGAGTATCGGGGCCGAACCGCTGATCGCGGCGGCTCCGCCGGAGAGCGCGTCGGGGAAGGTGGCTCCGGATGCCACATACACCGTCGTGGTGCCGGGCGAGGGGAAGGTGCGGGCCGAGACCGCGGCGGCCACCGCGAAACGGTCGACCCCCGCGACACGGGTGACCGGGGCGATGCCGCCCAGGGCGCTCGCCGTGCTCTCCGAGACCGAGTTCGGGCCGCCGAGCAGCACGATGGATGCCGGTTGCAGCCGGCGCAGCTCGTCGGCGATCACCTCGGGCACCCCGTCGCGGCGCACCAGCAGCACGGGGCCGCCGTCGTGACCGGCCGCGGCCGACCCCGACAGCGCATCCGGGAACACCTCGCCGGAGGCGACGTAGACCACAGCCCGGCCCGGCTCGAAGGCTCTGCGGGAGACCGCGGCCGAGACGGCGAAGCGGTCGGAGCCGGCGAGGCGTTCGACGGTGTCGGCGTAGCCGCCGAGCGCCGTCTCCACGGAGGCGCTCACCGTGGCCGGGCCGCCGAGCAGCACGATGCGCGCCGGTGCCAGCCGGGTGAGCTCGGCCGCGACCGTGACCGGGATCGCGTTCTTCTGCACCAGCAGCACCGGTGCGCCCTCGGCCCCGGCCGCCGCGGAGGCCGAGAGTGCGTCGGGGAACACCTCGCCGCTGGCGACGTAGACGGTGGGCACCCCCGAGGCGAACGTCGTGGCCGAGACCGCCGCCGAGACCGCGAACCGATCGGCGCCGGCGATGCGCTGCACGCCGGTGTCGGCGTGGGTGGTGGGCGGCCAGCTGTTGTTCGACAGCAGCAGCATCACCTGCAGCCGCAGCGAGTCGGAGTAGTACCCCGCCCTGGGCCCGGTGCGCAGGGCGGTCCACGCGGCGTCGACGAAGCCCTGCCGGCTGGATCGCACTGCGGCACCCGCGGCGAGCGGCGCCAGGAACGCCGGGTCGGAGTACGACACGAGCGGGCTGCCGTCGAGCTGGTAACCGGCCCGGATGCCCGCGGGGTCGCCTTTGGTCGACGACACCGCCCAGGCGCCCATCCGGTCGGCGGCCGACCGGGCCGCGTCGTCATCGGAGAGCAGCCCGCCGGCGGCGAGCCGCCACGGTGTGCGGCAGGCGTTCCAGGAGAACCGGCCGTCGTTCGCCGACTCGAGAAAGCCGGGCGACGCCGGACGGGGCGCGGTGGTCTGGGTGTCGACGGCGAAGTCGGGCAGCAACCCCGTATCCGGGGCCGCGGTGCTCTGCAGGGCGGTGACGAGAGCGGTCGACGCGGTGGAGACCTCGCCCCAGAACGGGTCGCCGGTGGCCGTCTCGAAGGCGTCGAAGTGGTCGACCATCAGGTCGGAGGTGCGCACGCCGTACCGGTGGCTGTCGCCTGTCCCCACCCAGTCGCCGAGCTTCGGAAGGCGGGTGTCGGGCTCGATCTCGCTGCGCTTGACGGCCGCGATCACGCGGAGCGCCTCGGTGGCGTAGTCGATGGCGCCCGTCGAGCCCCACTGCGTGTCGGCCAGCAACAGGCCGAAGGCGATGTCGAGATCACCGTCGGTGGCCGAGCTGGCGCTGCCCGGGGTGCTGGAGCAGGTGGCGTCCTGGCGCCACGACATGAGCTGTGGGTCGGTCTCGCTGGGGTGATCGAGCACGTAGCGGTAGAGGCCGTCGAACACGGTGCGTGCCGCCGGATCGTGGCCCGCCATGAGCGCCGTGATCACCATGCCGTAGCCCTGGCCCTCCGACACCACCATCGAGGAGGTGGAGCTCGAGGCGTCGACGTAGTACCGGCCGGTTCCGCAGCCGGCCCTCACGTAGTCGGCCTTCCAGCGGTCGTAGACGGCGGCCGTGGCGGCGTCGGCGGATGCCATGCCGCCGGGCGGGGTGGCGGCTCCGGCGGCGGGCGCGACCGGGTGCGACCCGAACGGCCGCGCGACGCCGGCCGCCGCGGCCGTGGCGTCGACGGGTGTCGGGGCCACGGCGGTCGCGGGGGAGGCTCCGGTGGCCACCGAGGCGACGAGGGCCGCCGTCAGCGCCCAGCCGACCTGCCGGTGCGGGCGCATCCGTCGCTCACCGGCAGGCACCGGGATGCCCGATCTCACGCAGAGTGCCGACGTCGTCCACCATGCAGCCATCATGGCACCGGGCGCCGACTTCGCCGCCGGGTCCCGATGCCATGGTGTTCGAGCCACTGGCACAGATGCCACTGGTGTGCGCACTCTGTCCTCCAAGACATGCGGCCGGTAAGCATGAGGCGTGAATCCGACCGTGTCCGAGGCTGCGCGCCTGCTGGGCTCCCGCATCCGGATCGAACGCCAACGATTCGCGCTCAGTCAGATGGAGCTCGCCGAGCTCTCGGCCGTGCACTTCACGAACCTGGGCCGCATCGAGCGCGGTCAGGCGAATCCGTCGCTGCACACCATCGTCCGCATCGCGGGGGCGCTCAACCTCGACCCGTCGGTGCTCGTCGCCGGTCTGACGCCCGACCTCGTCCCGGCGCCGACCCACCGCGTCACGGTCGCCGACCTCATCCGCGCCCGCGAGGCCCAAAACGGCGCCTGAGCGTCAGCGGGAGATGCTCTGGGCGGTGCGCTGGGCGTACTGCACGTCGATGGTGTGATCGGTGAAGCCCAGGGAGCGGTAGAGCGCCACAGCGCGGGTGTTGTCGGCGTCGACGTAGAGCGCCGCGTGCGTGCAGCCGCGTTCGGCGAGCCGCTCGAGACCGAGGTTCATCAGGTGCCGGCCGAGGCCCTGGCCCGCGTGGCCCTCCTCGACACCAACCACGTAGATCTCGCCCACCGAGTCGCCGGGCTCGACCTTCAGCCAGTTGTAGCCGACGAGGCGGCCGTCGGAGTCGCGCAGCAGGAGGAAGTCGTCGGGGTCGAACCACGCCTCCGAGAGTCGGAAGCTCAGGTCTTCCGCGGTGATCGAGCCCTGCTCGTCGTGCTCGGCGAACACCCGGGCGTTCAGGTCGACCCAGTCGTCGGCGTCGCGCCCGCCGCGGAAGGTCGACACCGCGAAGCCGGCCGGGAGAGCGGAGGCGGCCGGGGCCGAATCGGGGGCTGAGGCATCCGTGGCGGGGGAGAGCTCGCGGCGCAGCTGCAGCAGCGTGCGCACGGCGTCGAACCGGTGCGTGGCGGCGAGGCGGCGGCTGGCCGGGTGGTCGCCGTGCGCCCAGGCGAGCAGCGGCCCCTCCCCGTTGTTTCGCAGCACGATCTCCAGCAGCTGCCGCCCGAGACCCTCCTGGCGCCATTCGGGGTCGATCACGAACTCGAGCTCACCCTGGCCCACGATCGCCGCGCCCACCACCGAGGCGTTGCGCTCGGCCAGCAGCAGCGACCGCGTGCCCTTGCCCGCGTCGATCTGGGCCTGGTCGTTGAACGGGTGCTGGCCGTCGACCAGTGCCGCGCGCGCCACCAGCCTCAGAAAAGGCTCGCGCGCCTCATCGGGGCTACTGACCGAGAGTGTGAGCGAGTCGCTCATTGTCGTCCTCGAAGAAGTTGAAGCGGTACCCCACGTTGCGAACGGTGCCGATCAACGACTCGAGGTCGCCGAGCTTCGCGCGCAGCCGCCGCACGTGCACGTCGACTGTGCGGGTGCCACCGAAGTAGTCGTAGCCCCACACCTCGCTGAGCAGCTGCTCGCGAGTGAACACCCGGGAGGGGTGCATGGCGAAGAAACGCAGAAGCTCGAACTCCTTGAAGGTGAGGTCGAGCGGCCGGCCGTGAACGCGGGCCGAGTAGCTCGCCTCGTCGATCACCACGCCCGAGGCCTGGATCTTCGACGACGACTGGTCCTGCACCTGCCGGCCGATGGCGAGACGGATGCGCGTGTCGACCTCGGCGGGCCCGGCCGATTCGAGCACCACGTCGGCTGCACCCCATTCGGCGCTGACGGCCGTGAGCCCGCCCTCGGTGAGGATGAGCACGACCGGCACACCGATGCCGGTGGTGCTGAGGATCTTGCAGAGCGAGCGGGCCGAGGCCAGGTCGTGGCGGGCGTCGACGAAGATGAGGTCGCTGTTGGGGGTGTTCACCAGCTGCGAGGGCTCGGCAGGGATCTGGCGGGTGCGGTGACTGAGGAGCGAGAGTGCCGGAAGCACCTCGCGGTCGACCGCAGAGGTCAGGATCAACAACTGCGCCACGTAAGATCCTCCAGAGAAAGCCTGCGCTTCATACTACTCGGGCAGAATGGCGGGTATGAGTCTGCTGATGAGAAGCGTAGTGCCGGTCTGGATCCTGTCCGCGCTCGCGGTCGTCGCCGTTGGTCTGTTCGTGCCCGCGTCGAGCTACCTGGTCTTCCTGCCGGTGGTGCTGGGGCTCGCCCTCGTGGTCACCTTCGGCATCCAGCTCATCGTGCCCGTGCGCAAGGGCTTCGTCGACCGGGTCTCCGCCAGCCTCGGTGGGGCGGTGGTGGTGCTCGCCCTCGCGACCGCCGTGCTCGCGCCCCTCGCCTTCGTGGCGGGGGCTAAGATCTAGTCATGTCCTACGTAGCGCTCGAACTCCTGTTCATCGGCCTTCTCGGGCTTGCGAGCCTCGCAATCGCCTGGACCTCCGGGGTCGTCATCTACAAGCTCTTCCGCGGTCAGCGCTGACCTCGAGCTCGAGATGATCGAGATCCCCACGGGCCTGCCCTCCGAACTCGTCCCTCTGTCCTGGCTCATCGGGGTCTGGGAGGGCACCGGAGTCATCGACTACGCGCTCGACCCGGCGAACGAGGGCGACGAGCCCCAGCGGGTCTCTCGCGAGTTCGGGCAGCGCATCAGCTTCAGCCACGACGGCCTGCCCTACCTGAACTACAGCTCCTACACCTGGTTGCTGCCCGAGGTCGACGGCGGCTCCGTGTCCGAGGCCCCGAAGCTCTCCACCGACGAGCCCACAGCACCGGATGCGCCTGACGCCCCCGATTCCACCGATGGCGAAGCGGCCCCGGTCGTCACCCCCCTCACCGCCGAGACCGGTTACTGGCGCCTCAGCCGTCTGCACATCGAGGGCGATGTCGGCCCCGGCATGCTGCCCGGCGTCGGCCCGCGCCCCTTCAACACCGCCCAGTCGGTCGAGACCCTGCGCAACTCCGCCGAGGGCTTCGACATCGAGGTGTCGATCGTGCACCCCTCCGGTGTGAACGAGCTCTACCTCGGGCAGGTCAAGGGCCCGCGCATCGACCTCGCCACCGACGCGGTGGTGCGCAGCCGCTCGGCCAAGGAGTACACGGCAGCCACCCGCATCTACGGCCTGGTCGATAACCACCTGCTCTGGGCCTGGGACATCGCGGCCCTCGGCCAAGACCTGCGCACCCACGCCTCGGCGCGGCTGGCCAAGGTCGACTGACGGCCGCCGACGTGACGGCCCGCGAACCCTCTCCCTTCCTCACCCTCCCCGGCGCAGTCGCCACCACCGGGGCCGATTCCGGAGTCGCCGCCCATTACGGCAACCCGGTGGCCGAACAGCGGATGCTGGACGCCCCGCGTTCGGGCCGGCCGAACGCCCTCCCCACCGTCGTCGATCTCTCGGGCCGCGGTGTCATCTCGGTGACCGGCCCCGATCGGCTGAGCTGGCTCGACTCCGTCACCAGCCAGCGCCTCACGGGCCTGGCTCCCGGAGACTCGGCCGAAACCCTGCTGCTCTCGGCCAATGGCCGCATCGAGCACGCCATCCGGGTGGTCGACGACGGCAGCACCGCCTGGCTGCTCGTCGATGCGGCCGAGACCACCGAGCTCGAGCAGTGGCTGCAACGGATGCGCTTCATGCTGCGCGTGGAGATCGCCGACCGCAGCGACGAGTTCGCCACGATCGGCTGGCTGGCGTCGGGGCGTGGCGTGCTCGACGCGGTGGCGCCCGCACTGGAGCCGGCCCTCGCGCGCGTCGACGGCCATCCGCTCGTCTGGGCCGACCCGTGGCCGGAGATCGTGGCCGGGGGCGTGCAGTACGCGGCGGTCGACGAGCATCCGGGTGCCGACTGGTTCTGGCGCGAAGGGCTGGTGCCGCGGGCGGCGCTCATGCAGCTCGCCGACGCCGCGCTCCGCGGCGAGCTCGCGCCCGCCGGCGTGCTCGCGGCCGAGGCCCTGCGCATCGCCGCCTGGCGGCCGAGGCTCTCGACCGAGGTGGACGAGAAGAGCATCCCGCACGAACTCGACTGGATGCGGTCGGCCGTGCACCTCGCGAAGGGGTGCTACCGAGGCCAGGAGACCGTGGCCAAGGTGCACAACCTCGGGCACCCGCCGCGGCGCCTGGTGCAGCTGCAGCTCGACGGCTCCGACTCGGTGCTGCCGGCGCCGGGAGACGGTGTGTTCCTCGCCACGACCGAAGCGTCCGACGACGCCGAGCCGCTCGGGGTCGTGACCTCGGCGGGCATCCACCACGAGTGGGGCCCCATCGCCCTCGCGGTGCTGCGCCGTCAGACGCCCCAGGGCGTCGATCTCGTGGTGCGCACCGAGGCGGGCGACGTGGCGGCGTCGGCCGAGACGATCGTCGCTCCGGATGCCGGCGCCGCCGTCGGCCGGGTGCGCCTGCCCCGTCTCGGCGCCCGCTCCCGCTGACCCCGCGTCGTCGCCACGACCGGTCTCCGGATTGGGTAACTTAGTCCCATGCAGATGCGAAAGCTCGTTCCCCTCACCATCTCCGCCGCGGCCTTCGCACTCGTGCTGACCGGCTGCACCATGACGGGCCCCACCCAGAACTTCAACGGCCTCCCCGACGAAGAGGAGATCGTCACCGAGTCGGAGGGCGGCGCCGACCAGGGCCTCCAGGCCTTCTGGCTACAGGAGGGCTCACAGATCGCCGTCGCCATCTCGGGCAGTTCGGTCTGCCCGGTCGTGGGCTCCGACATCAAGGTCATCGAGCCCCGGGGCGAGGGAAACGTGGTCGAGATCACCACCCGCCCGGTCTCCGACGGCCCGTGCACGATGGACTTCGTGCCGCACACCTCCGTGTTCTGGACGCCGCAGAACGTCACCACCTCCGAGCCGCTGGTGGTGCGCGTAGGCGACCAGGAGGTCGAGCTGCCGATCAAGTAGCGGCGAGCGGAGCCACGTCGGCCCAGTCGACCGTGAGCTCGCCGAGCCGCCTCCGTCGCAGCGGCGTGCGCACCGACCAGCCGGCGTCGGCCATGGCGGCCACGGTGGCGAGCCACCGTTGCACCGGGCCGTAGATGCCGAGACCGGCGTTGTGCTGCCAGAACCGGTCGAGGTCGGCGAGGAACCGGTGCACGTTCTCGCCCGGCACGTTGCGGTGGATGAGTGCCTTGGGCAGCCGCTCGGCGACGACCGACGGATGCTCCAGGCCCGCGAGGCGCAGCGACACCGTGAAGGCGCGCGGTCCGTCGTGCCCCACCGTCGCCCAGCTGGCCACCCGGCCCACCTCGTTGCAGGTGCCCTCGATCAGCAGCCCGCCCGGCTGGAGGCGCGCGACCATTCGGGCCCACGCATCCGGAACCTCGCTCTCGTCGTATTGCCTCAGCACGTTGAAGGCGCGGATGACCGCCGCCTGCCGGCCCGCCGGCAGCGGCACCTCGAAGCCACCGAGAGCGAACGACACGCGTGCCTCGGGGGAGAACGCGGTGGACCCCTCTCGCACGAGCTGCAGCTGCGCCCGGGCACGTGCGACACGCTCGGGGGCGATCTCGAAGCCGATCACCTCGACATCGGGGCGCACCCCGGCCAGCCGGGCCTGAAGCTCGAGCGCGGTGACGCCGCTGGCGCCGTAACCGAGGTCGACTACGAGCGGGTCGGGCGTGCGGCGCAACTCGGGCAGGGCGCCGATGTAGCGATCCACCCGGCGCAGGCGGTTGGTGCCCGTGGTTCCGCGGGTGACGGCACCGATCGGCATGCCGTCCATCCAATCACCTCCGACGGGTCTCAGTAGGATGGAGGCATGCCAACAGAGCCTTACACCCTCATCCTGCTGCGTCACGGCAACAGCGATTGGAACCAGAAGAACCTGTTCACCGGCTGGGTCGACGTGAAGCTCAGCGAGCAGGGCGTCACCGAGGCCAAGCGGGCGGGCGAATTGCTCGCCGAGTCGGGCCTGCTGCCCGACGTGCTCTACACCTCGCGTCTCACGCGGGCCATCCAGACGGCCGACTACGCGCTCGAGGTGGCCGATCGCCTGTGGATCGACGTCAAGCGCTCCTGGCGGCTGAACGAGCGCCACTACGGCGCGCTGCAGGGCAAAGACAAGGCGCAGACCCTCGCCGAGTACGGCGCCGAGCAGTTCCAGACCTGGCGCCGGTCGTTCGACGTGCCGCCGCCCCCCATCGCCGACGACGACCCCTACTCCCAGGTGGGCGACCCGCGCTACGCCGACCTCGGCGACGACGTGCCGCGCACCGAATGCCTCAAAGACGTCATCGACCGCATGCTGCCCTACTGGGAGAGCGACATCACGGGTGACCTGGCGCTCGGCAAGACCGTTCTGGTCACCGCCCACGGCAACTCGCTGCGCGCGCTGGTGAAGCACCTCGACGGCATCTCCGACGACGACATCGCCGAGCTCAACATCCCCACGGGCATCCCGCTGGTGTACACGCTGGACGCCTCGTTCGTGCCCACCGAGCCCGCCCGCTATCTCGACCCCGAGGCCGCCGCCGCCGGCGCCGCCGCCGTGGCCGCACAGGGCAAGAAGTAGCCCGAAGGTAAACACCCGGTTAACGCCGGAACCGGTGAAAGCGGCGGCGTGTACGTCGCTTTCACCGGTTGGAGCGGAGTTGCATCTGCGCCTGATCGCTCAGCGCAAGGGGCGCCGCAGGGGCGGCGGCGCCCGGTGAATCAGGCGTTGTTCGAGCCGACCCATTCGCCCGTGGCGAGGTACTGCACCTTCTTGGCGATGGAGACCGCGTGGTCGGCGAAGCGCTCGTGGTAGCGGCTCGCGAGGGTGACGTCGACGGTGTCGACCGCCTCGCCCTTCCAGGTGGCTCCGAGCACGGCGTCGAACACGCTCACGTGCAGCTCGTCGATGGCGTCGTCGTCGTTGCGCATCTCGTCGGCCAGGGCGAGGTCTTCGGTGCGCAGCAGGACGGTGAGCTTCTTGGCGATCTCCACGTCGAGACGGCCCATCTCGGCGAACGTCTGGCGCAGGCTCTTCTTGACCACCTTGTCGGGGTAGCGGTACCGGGCCAGCTGGGCGATGTGCTCGGCGATGTCGCCCATCCGCTCGAGCGACGCGCTCACCCGCAGCGCGGTGACGACGATGCGCAGGTCGCGGGCCACCGGCTGCTGCAGCGCCAGGATGTTGATGGCCAGCTCGTCGAGGCTCGACGCGAGGGCGTCGATCTTGGGGTCTTCGGCGATGACCCGCTCGGCGAGGGTCACGTTGGACTCGTTGAACGCCTCGGTGGCATTCGTGATGGCCACGGTGACGAGCTCGGAGATCTCGACGAGACGCTCCTGAACCTCGCGCAGCTCTTGCTGGAATACCTCACGCATGCGTGTGGTCCTTTCTGGGATACGGCGGACACGTCGGACATGAGCCACGCGTGTGCGCGGCGCACCGCCGCAATCGGCAGAGCGACAGGTCCATCCTCCCGGGGCCAGGTTAACGCCAGGTGCCGGGTAGTTGAACAGTCCCCGAAGCGACGGCTGTGCATCCCGAAACCCGGGATGCGCCCCGATCGGACTCACTAGTGTAGTCAGCATGGAAACAGGCTGGTTGGTGCTGTTGTCTTTGGCACTCGGCCTCGTTGTCGGAGCAGGTTTCATGGCCATCCTGCACCTGGCTGAACGGCGGGGGAACAACGCGGTCTCGGCGGCGTCGAACGCCGTCCCCGACGGCGTCGACCAGGTGATCGACGCGATCGAGTCGGCCGGCCTCGTGCTCGACCCCTCGAACAACGTGGTGAAGGCCTCCGCCGCCGCCTACACCTACGGGCTCGTGGCCAACCAGGTTCTGGTGCACGACGAGATCGGCGAGCTGGTGGCCCGGGTGCGCCGCAGTGGGGAGTCGATCAACCAGCAGGTCACGCTCGCTCGCGGACCGTTCGGAGACGCGCTCGTGCACCTCGACGTGCGGGTGGCGCGTCTCGGCAGCCGCTACGTCGTGGTGATCGCCGACGACCGCACCGACGCCTACCGGCTCGAGGAGACGCGGCGCGACTTCATCGCCAACATCAGCCACGAGCTCAAGACGCCCATCGGGGCCATCTCGCTGCTGGCCGAGGCGCTCGAACCGGCTTCCGACGATCCGGAGCAGGTGCGGCGCTTCGCCCGCCGCATGGGCACCGAGGCGATCCGGCTCTCGCAGATCACCCGAGAGATCATCGAGCTGTCTCGGCTGCAGGCGACGGATGTGCTCGCCACAGCGAAGCGGGTCGATCTCGACGGCATCATCTCGAACGCGGTCGACCAGAATCACGTCGCGGCGGATGCGCGCGACATGACCCTCGCCGTCGGTGGCAAGAAGCGCGTCACCATCGACGGCGACGAGACCCTGCTGACGCTCGCCGTGAACAACCTCATCGCCAACGCCATCCAGTACTCGCCCGACGGCTCCCGCATCGGAATCGGCGTGCGCAGCGACGATGGAGTGGTGGAGCTCTCGGTCACCGATCAGGGCATCGGCATCCCCGAAGACGACCTGCCCCGCGTGTTCGAGCGGTTCTTCCGCGTCGACCAGGCGCGTTCCCGCAACACGGGCGGCACCGGTCTCGGCCTCAGCATCGTCAAGCACGTGGTGCAGAACCACGGCGGCGACATCCGGGCCTGGTCGCAGATCGGCCAGGGCTCGACATTCACCATCCGGCTGCCGGAGGCAACCCGTGCCGATGCAGCCTCGCAAGGAGAGAAGCGATGACCCACATCCTGCTGGTCGAAGACGAAGCCGCCCTGAGCGAGCCGCTCAGCTACCTGCTGCGCCGTGAGGGATACGGCGTGACCGTGGCGCCCGACGGGCCGAGTGCCCTGAGCGAGTTCGACCGCGGCGGGGTGGACATCATCCTGCTCGACCTGATGATCCCGGGCATCCCGGGAACCGAGGTGTGCCGGGAGATCCGCACCCGCTCCTCGGTGCCGATCATCATGCTCACCGCGAAGGACTCCGAGATCGACATCGTGGTGGGCCTGGAGCTCGGCGCCGACGACTACGTGACGAAGCCGTACTCCACGCGTGAACTGCTCGCGCGCATCCGGGCCGTGATGCGGCGTCAGCTCGAAGTGCTGGACGCGGCGGAGCCGATGCTCAAGGCCGGCCCGGTGACGATGGACGTGGAGCGCCACACCGTCGCCGTCGACGGCCGCGAGGTGTCCATGCCTCTGAAGGAATTCGAGCTGCTCGAGCTGCTGCTGCGCAACGCCGGGCGCGTGCTCACCCGCGGCCAGCTGATCGACCGGGTGTGGGGCTCGGACTACTTCGGCGACACCAAGACGCTCGACGTGCACATCAAGCGCATCCGCTCGAAGATCGAGAAGGTGCCCTCGGAGCCGACGCTGCTCGTGACCGTGCGCGGACTCGGATACCGTTTCGAGGCCTGAGCGGGTTCGCCGGGGTCTCGGATCAGGCGACCGGGGCCCCGGCGAGAGCGGCCAGGCGCCCGGTGGGCGACTACTGGGGGTCGGCCGGTGCGTCCAGGGTGGCTTCCGGCGTCGGCACCACCGTGGGCGTGGGGAGGCTGATCGTGGGCGTCGGGGTGGGCGTGGGAGTCGGGGCGAGGCCCTCGTACTCCGGCAGCGAGGTGTTCAGCACCGGCACCGAGACCAGCTTGCCCTCGGCGTCGCCGTACTGGAAGTAGACCGGGAACAGGCTGCCTGGCGCCGACACGTTGTCGAGCACGATCTGGTCGGCGCTGGACGAGGTTCCGCCGAAGGTGGTGATGGCGCCGTCGCCGTCGACGTCGACCTCCTTCGAGACGCGCTCGCCGGTGGAACCGTCTTCGTACTGGATGGTGACCGACTGCTGCTGGTCGCTGTTGTTCACGAACGTCACGAGCAGGCTCGCGAGCTCGCCCGTCTCGCTGATGAGGGCGGCGTTGCGCACGTCGATCTGCCCCACGGTGGCGTTGACGCCGTCAGTGGCCTGCTTGATGTCCGCGGTCACCTGCGGGGTGATGAAGGCACATCCCGCGGTGCCGACGACGACGAGTGCGGCCGTCAGAACGGATGCCGCGAACCGAGCTCTCACAAGACCCTCCAGAGGCGTAGACGCTTTGGCTTTCACCCTACATGGGAGGGGCGGGCGGGAGGTGGTTAGGGCACCCTTACCTACGAGTCGCTGTGGTATCCTAGGGGTCACGGAAGGAAATGCATTCATGCTTTTTGAGGTTGGCGAAACTGTCGTTTACCCCCACCACGGAGCCGCAACGATCTCCGAGGTGAAGACCCGGGTCATCAAGGGCGAAGAGAAGATCTACCTCAAACTCCGTGTCACTCAGGGCGACCTGACCATCGAGGTGCCGGCCGACAACGTCGACCTCGTCGGTGTGCGCGACGTCATCGGCCGTGAGGGCCTCGACAAGGTGTTCGAAGTGCTGCGCGCACCGTTCACCGAGGAGCCCACCAACTGGTCGCGCCGCTACAAGGCCAATCTCGAGAAGCTCGCCTCGGGCGACGTCATCAAGGTGAGCGAGGTCGTACGCGACCTCTGGCGCCGCGATCAGGATCGCGGCCTCTCGGCCGGCGAGAAGCGCATGCTCGCGAAGGCCCGCCAGATCCTCATCTCCGAGCTCGCCCTCGCTGAGAAGACCGACGAGGAGAAGGCGTCGCTCGTTCTCGACGAGGTGCTGGCCTCCTAGGAGTGACTCCCGCACCCACCGTCGCGGTGATCGTGGTGGCTGCCGGGTCGGGAACCAGGCTGGGCCGGCCCGAACCGAAAGCCTTCGTGGCCGTCGACGGTCGCACGATCCTGTCGCGCGCGGTCGACCCGCTGCGAGGCATGGCGGAACGGGCGCTCGCGATCTTCGTGGTGCCGGGCTCCCTGGTCGAACAGGCCTCCGACTCGCTCGAGCCGCTGGACTTCCTGCCGGCTGTGGTCGTGGCGGGTGGGCGCACGCGACAGGAGTCGGTGGCCGCGGGGCTTGCCGTCCTGCCGCCCGGCATCGACGTGGTCCTTGTTCACGACGCGGCCCGGGCGTTCACCCCTGTGGAGGTGTTCGACCGGGTTGTCACCGCGGTGCGCGAGAGTGGGCACGGCGTCGTTCCGGCCCTCCCCGTCGTCGACACGATCAAGACGGTCTCCCCGCAGGGCGAGGTGCTCGGCACGGTCGACCGCTCCTCGTTGGCGGCGGTGCAGACTCCTCAGGGCTTTCCGCGTGAGCACCTGGTCGAGGCCTATCGGGATGCCGGTGGCGAGTTCACCGACGATGCCGCTCTCGTGCGCGAGGCAGGTCATCCGGTCTCGGTCGTCGAGGGCGACGCCCGATCGTTCAAGATCACCACGCCCGACGACCTCGAGCGGGCGCACGACCATCTGCGCAGGAGCACCGTGACCAGCACCCGAACCGGCGTGGGCGTCGACGCCCACGCCTTCGCGACCGATCACGACGCCGAACTCTGGCTGGCCGGCCTGCACTGGCCGGGGGAGCGGGCGCTCTCCGGCCACAGCGACGGCGACGTGGTGGCCCACGCCATCTGCGACGCCCTGCTGGGTGCCGCCGGGCTCGGCGACCTCGGTAGCCGCTTCGGCACCGCCGAACCCGAACTGGCCGGTGCCCACGGCGACGTGTTCCTGCGCCGCACCCGCGAGATCCTCGCCGAGGCGGGCTTCGCCGTCGGCAACGTGTCGGTGCAGCTGATCGGCAACCGCCCGCGCTTCGCCCCCCGCAAGGTCGAGGCCGACGCGCTCCTGTCGGAATTGCTCGGCGCCCCGGTGAGCGTCTCGGCCACCACCACCGACGGCCTCGGGTTCGCCGGCCGCGGCGAAGGGCTGACTGCCATCGCGACGTGCCTCGTGGTGGCGGGCACCGGCATCCGTTGACCACGTAACAGACGGCGCCTGCGCCGCCGCGGATCGGGGCTGCCCTCTAAACTGTGGAGGTGACACTCCGTCTGTACGACTCGAAGGCCCACGCGCTCGCCGACTTCACGCCCCTCGTCGAGGGTCGAGTAGGCATCTACGTGTGCGGCCCCACCGTGCAGTCGTCGCCGCACATCGGCCACCTGCGTTCGGCGCTGGTCTACGACCAGCTGCGGCGCTGGTTCTCCTACAACGGCTACGAGGTCACCTTCGTGCGCAATGTCACCGACATCGACGACAAGATCCTGATGAACGCGGCGGGCGGCACCGAGGAATGGTGGGCGCTGGCCTACCGCGTTGAGCTCGAGTTCACCGCGGCCTACAACGCCATCGGCGTGCTCGCGCCCACCTACGAGCCCCGGGCCACCGCCTCCATCCCCGAGATGCAGGCCATCATCGCGCGCCTGATCGAGAACGGCCACGCCTACGCCACCGACGACGACACGGGCGACGTGTACTTCGACACGGCCTCGTGGCCGGCGTACGGCGAGCTCACCCGGCAGAAGCTCGGCGACATGGCACCGGCCGCCGATTCCGACTCGCGCGGCAAGCGCGACGTGCGTGACTTCGCCCTCTGGAAGGGTCACAAGGCGGGCGAGCCGCTCACCGCCGCGTGGCAGAGCCCCTGGGGGGCCGGCCGCCCCGGCTGGCACATCGAGTGCTCGGCCATGTCGACCAAGTACCTCGGTCCGCAGTTCGACATCCACGGCGGTGGGCTCGACCTGCGCTTCCCGCACCACGAGAACGAGCTGGCCCAGTCGCACGCGGCGGGCGACCCCTTCGCCAACCTCTGGATCCACAACGGCCTCGTGGCCGTCACCGGCCAGAAGATGTCGAAGTCGCTCGGCAACTCCATCTTCGCGGCCGAACTGATCGCCGCGGCGCGCCCCGTGGTGCTGCGCTACTACCTCGGCGCCGCCCACTACCGTTCCACCCTCGAGTACCACGACGGGGCGCTGGAGGAGGCCGAGGCCGCCGTGTCGCGCATCGAGGGCTTCCTCGAGCGCGCCGAGCGGCGGCTCGAGGGCACCCGCTTCGCCGGCACGGCCGAGCAGGTCGTCCCCGCCGAGTTCCGCGAGGCCATGGACGACGACCTCGGCGTGCCCCAGGCGATCGCGGTCATCCACGAGACCGTGCGCCGCGGCAATGCCGCGCTGGATGACGAGGACTTCGCCGAGGCGGCCACGCTGCTCGGCCAGGTGCTCGCCATGACCGAGGTTCTCGGTATCAACCCCTTGGCGCCCGAATGGGCGTCCACCTCCACCAGCGGGGCCGAGCGCGCGCTCGGCGCCCTGGTGGAACGACTCGTCTCCGACCGGGAGACGGCACGCAAGAGCCGCGACTTCACCACCGCGGACCGCATCCGGGACGAACTCGGTCAAGCGGGAATCTCGATAGAAGACACGCCTACGGGCGCGCACTGGAGTCTCGATGCCTAAACCACCCTCGTCACGCCCCTCGCGGGCCGGCGCCGTACGCAAGACCAGCAAGGGCCGCACCATCGGTTCGGGCGGGCAGGGCCGCCAGGCCCTCGAGGGCAAGAAGCCCACCCCCAAGGCCGAAGACCGGCCGTACCATCCCGCGGGCAAGGCCAAGGCGGCGCGCGAGCGCTTCGTGGCCTCGGGCGGCAAGGGCCGCCCCGGCGCCCGTTCCACGAACGAGCGCACTCCGGATGCGGGTCGTTCCGCCCCGGCCCGCCGCGTGAAGAAGGCCGACGACAGCGAGATGGTCACCGGCCGCAACTCCGTGGTCGAGGCGCTGCGCGCCCACATCCCGGCCACGGCGCTCTACGTGGCGTTCCGCGTCGAGGTCGACGAGCGTGTCAAGGAGGCTCTGTCGCTGGCGAACAAGCGCGGCATCCCCGTGATGGAGGTCATGCGCCCGGAGCTCGACCGGCTCTCGGGCCACGACGCGGTGCACCAGGGGCTCGCCCTGAAGGTGCCGCCCTACGAGTACGCGCACCCCGAGACCCTGCTCGACGACGTGCTGCGCAAGGGCAAGACCCCGCTCTTCGTGGCACTGGACGGCATCACCGACCCGCGCAACCTGGGTGCGATCATCCGTTCGACGGCGGCGTTCGGCGGACAGGGCGTCATCGTGCCGCAGCGTCGCTCGGTGGGCGTGACGGCCTCGGCCTGGAAGACCTCGGCCGGTGCCGCGGCCCGCACCCCCGTGGCCATGGCCTCGAACCTCACGCAGACGCTGAAGGCCTTCAAGGCGGCCGGTGTGTTCGTGGTGGGCCTCGACGGCGGTGGCGACGTCGACCTGCCGGGCCTCGACTTCGCCAAGGGCCCGATCGTGATCGTGGTGGGCAACGAGGGCAAGGGGCTGTCGCGCCTGGTCACCGAGACCTGCGACGCCATCGTCTCCATCCCGATCTCGTCGGGCACGGAGTCGCTCAACGCGGGCATCGCCGCCTCCGTCACGCTCTACGAGATCAACCGCCAGAGAGCGCTGGCCTCCTAGCTCCTCCTCGAGTTGCGCCAAAATGCCCCTTCGCGAACGCGGAAGGGGCATTTTGGCGCAACTCGGGG